>NZ_CP034588.1:0-300000 GCF_003970735.1 Silicimonas algicola | reverse complement strand
TACATGGTGGCGCTATGAAACGCAGACATGCCCTAAGACTTCTTGCTTTTGTTTTCTCCGCGAGCGGCGTGGGTTCGGTCCTATGGATCGGAAATGGCCAGGTCACCGCGAACCGATGGATCCTGAAGGCTGAGGATTTCTGATGCTTTTTGACCTAGACACCGTTTCCGACGGTCCAGTTGCGCAAGACGGATACGACGTCTGCATCGTTGGCGCGGGCGCAGCTGGAATAACACTCGCCCTGTCCCTTTCAGACAAGGCTCTTCGTGTTGCTCTTTGCGAGGCTGGTGGCCGAGATTTCTCGGTCGACTCGCAAGACGCGTATCGTGGCCGTGTTTCAGGAGATCCGTATTTCGATCTTGATGTCACCCGCCTTCGTTTCCTCGGCGGGACGACGAACCACTGGGCGGGTTGGAGCCGACCTTTCGAGGATGTTGATTTCGATAGAGGTCATCATGGAGCCCACTATACTTGGCCGATCGACAACTCGGATCTCGAACCGTATCTGGAAGAGGCCTGCGATATACTGGAGATTCCGAATGATTTCGAGTTTGAGCAGAATCAACTGGGCCATGGCCTCCGACGTGTGAAGTTCCAATTCTCACCACCAGTGAGATTTGGTGAGAAGTACATCGAAGTGCTATCGGCGTCAGAGAACATTGCGTTGTACTTGAACGCCAATCTTAATGATCTGAGCGGT
This sequence comes from Silicimonas algicola, assembly GCF_003970735.1. GTDB lineage: Bacteria > Pseudomonadota > Alphaproteobacteria > Rhodobacterales > Rhodobacteraceae > Silicimonas > Silicimonas algicola. Next base: position 299,300 of record NZ_CP034588.1, on the reverse strand, counting down.
GAGAACGGCAACGTCACATCAGCTGCTTTCGTAGGATACACCGGAAGAGAATTAAGTATCTCCGCAAAGCATTTCGTGCTCGCGATGGGCGGCATAGAAAACTCTCGCTATCTTCTGTGGTTCACCTCGAAGTATCCTGGACGATTCTTCAGCGCCAACACGCCTATCGGTAAGTATTGGATGGAACACCCACACTTCGAGATCGGACAAGCGGTCGTCAGCACGTCCATACCGCGCATGAGCAAATACTACTCCCTTGCCCGCGAAGCGCAGGAAGAAGCGCAAGTCCTCGGGTGCGGCCTGATCCTTGAGACGAATGTCGTGGAAGGAACAGAGGCCCTGATCCGCGACCTCCTCTGTGTTGCTCCAGGAGTTGGCCGAAGGCTGGCATCTTTGGCCGACAAGAACCTCGTCTGCGGCGTGTACCTTCGGGCTGCGTGGGAGCAGGCACCGGAGATGTCGAACGAGATCAGGCTGAGCGACGAGGTCGATCGCTTCGGCATACCGTACGTCGAGTTGAGGTGGTCCAAGGGTCCAACCGAGCGTCGCACGATTGTCGAGGCGGCGACCCGCTTTAATCAATGGCTCTTGGAAGAGGATCTGGGAAGAATCCAGGTCAGCGAATGGCTTCTCAATAACTCCGACTATCCCACGAATGACCTCCTCGCCGGCAATCACCACATGGGCGGGACACGCATGTCGTCTTCGCCAAGCTTTGGTGTCATCGACCGGAACTGCCAGGTCTTCGGATCCCGAAACCTGTTCGTGGCAGGATCCTCCGTTTTTGTGACGGGCGGCTACAGCAACCCGACATTGCCAATCGTCCAGTTCTGCCTGCGTTTAGCGGACCACTTGCGGTCTCTGGTCTAGGTTGGGTGAAGAGAAATAGGAATGGTAATCCACATCCTTGGTGTTGACGCACGCGTAGTTGGACTGGTTGCTCGAAATTCGTGCGACTACTTCGAAAGTTTCTTTGAACTGGTATCGAATGGCACGGTCGTTGTCTCTCTTCGCTCTGCCGAAGACGTCGAGCGTATCAGATCCTGCGAGGTGACAGAAGTCATAACTCCAAAGAACCGAACCGGTTGGATTAGCCGCCAGGGTGAATTGCCATGCGATTCGTCTGTTGCTCAAGTCGCCTTCACGTCCGGAACGCAGGGCGAACCCAAGGGGATCGTCCTCACCCGCGGGAACATGTCGAACACGAGCCGTCGGTTGTGCGAGTTCATGGAGATTGACCACTCGATCAGAGAGTATATCGGGGTTCCTGTCCACCATTCATTCGGGCTGGGGCGATGCTTGACGGTTGCCGCAGCCGGCGGCCGCTCGTTTGTCCCAGAAGTGGGGTTCAACCCGCTCGAGATCGCTCAGATGCTCCGCAACGGCGAGATCAACGCGATTTCTGCGGTTCCTACGCTTTGGCGTACGCTTCTGCAGCGCGCCGAGTTGATCGGATCACTAGGGGACCGCGTGCGCTGGATTGAGATCGGCAGTCAGTCGATGACAGGTGATGAAAAGCGCAAGATGAGAGAGCTTTTTCCTCGCGCGACCATCGTTCAGCACTACGGCCTCACGGAGGCTTCACGTTCAACCTTCCTCGACATCAGCAGTGTGCCGGACGAGATGCTGCCGTCGGTTGGACGGCCATACGGTAACGTCGAGATCAGCCTAGACCCAGAGCAACGTATCCGGATTCGCGGGGAGAACGTTGCCGCCGAGCGCCTCGAGAATGGTCGGCGCGTTCCGAATGTCGATGCAGCAGGATGGTTTACGACGGGGGATCTGGGGGAAGTTCGGGAAGGCGTCCTGTACTTCAAGGGTCGCGCCGACGACGTCATAAATCTTGGCGGGCTGAAAATTTCGGCAGACCTCGTTCAGCAGCAGGTGGCCGACGCGCTCGGGATTGGGGAGTCGTTCGCAGTAAGCCGCATATCCGACGCCTTACGAGGCGAAGGCGTGCTGGCAGTCGTCAAGACGGACTGCGCGATCAGCGACGCGCAAGTGTCTGCTGCTGTCGATGAGGAACTGCGCGGTCAGGGTGTCGGCGCAAGTTCCTCCATCCACGTCATGCGTGTCGACGACTTCCCGATCACGGCGACGGGGAAACTGCGCCGAGGCGCGCTTGCGACTCAATATGAGGAGATGCGCCGAGGCTCCGCTTCGAAAACCCACCGTCGGAGCGGTGACTGGCGACGATTTCTGCAGATGCCGATTTTCGACGAGCCGGATTCAATTCTTGAGATCTACAAAACGATGTTCCCCGGGCGCGCGGTCAAAAGCACCGACAGCTTTGTCGGCCTAGGTGGCGACTCGCTCACCTATATCGAGGCTTCCTTGGCATTGGAGTCGAAGCTGGGAAACATTCCTAAGAACTGGCAGGAACTGACCATTGCAGAGCTGGGGGCGATACGACCGCACAAAGGGTGGGTCAAGCCAGTCGATACCACGATTTTCCTGAGGTTTCTCTGCATCATCTTTATCGTGGCGTTTCACTTCTCGCCGTTCAGCTACGGGGGGGCAACATTTCTTCTTTTTGCTGTCGCTGGCTACAACTTCTCTCGCTTTCAATTGCCGAAGGTTATAGAGAACGGTAGTGTTCGTTCCATTCTCTTGTCCGCAAGAAGAATCGCCATCCCTACCGTCCTGGTTCTCCTTCTTGTCCAGACGGCCGTCATCGGTTATTCTGCAGACATCCTGCTGCTTGTCTCGAACTTTTTCGTACAGGATAATTGGCGGGCGCTGACATGGTATGTTGAGGTCCTCATACAGATTCTTCTCTTTCTGTCGCTTGTCTTCGCGTTTCAGATTGTCCGTGAAGCAGTTCGGTCGGGGCTCCGAAGATTCACTGTCGCCTTCTTTCTGATCTCGGTGATTGTCGCTATGGTTGCCCCCACCGTATGGGACACTTCTGCCCTGAAGGATCACCTTCCGCATATGTTGCTGTGGCTATTCTTGTTGGGGTGGATGCTTGAGCAGGCAGATACAGCTAAACTGAAAATTGGTGTCGGGATAGCAGCCTTCCTTTCCCCGCTCCTGGTCTGGGGCTTTGTTGATCGGGCCGAATACATCTATCACGGCCCCTTCTGGGTGTGGGCGGGTGCACTACTGCTTCTACTCTTCGAACGCATCCCGCTTCCTGTTCCCTTGAATTTGGCTGCGTACTGGATCGGAGGCGCATCGCTCTTCATATACATCACGCACTGGTACGTCCCGCCGGTACTCCGACGGGTGCTGATGGTCGATAACTACCTTTTGGACATGGTCGTTTCGCTCGCGGTGGGTGTCGTATCTTGGATCTGCTGGGAGTTCTTCACCCGCTGGCTTCTTCAGCAGCACAGGAAAAAGGGCGTTCTGAGGGAGCAGTGACACCCGGTATCGCCGGCCTATGACGGAGAGCATCGCGGGGGAAAAGCCCCGCCATCGGAACTTCAAGGGGCGTCCGGGCCAGACGGCCGCACTAACCTGGAGGGCCAAGTACCACCGGATCTTGCCCTGGGGAGCGCGATCCGGACTGACCTGCTCCCCGTATTGTCCTCGTTCATAAGTTAGTTCTGTTCAGGGGTTGATGTGCTACCCAACGCGCCCTCAGCCGTTGTCGGAGTTTCCGCCCTTCGATCAGACACACGGGCTGGATGCCTGTGCCGGTTTCATCAGCGCTGCCGGGACCTTGTTCCCGATCGCACCATGGGGCCGTTCCTCGTTGTAGTCTCTACGCCAAGCCTCCAACTTTTCGGCCGCATCTTCAAGGCTCATGAACCAGTGAGCGGACAGACATTGCGCCCGGAACCGGCCGTTGACGCGCTGTTCCAACGCGGCCTGACCGGGCCGACGAGACGTGTGCCGGTAGGTTCTCGGATCGAACCCGATCACCTCACCGCACATGCCCGGCGGATCGACACCTGCCAATCCGCCGCATCTCGTCGACCAGCGCCCTCTTCCGGGCAGGGTCGCCATTGTTGCGTCATTGGTCTAAGCGACAATGGCGAAGAGCTTTCGCTTCATGACGTCCTGAAGCATCTCCTTGTCGAGCGACAAGTCCGCGAAGATCTTCTTCAGACAGGCTTTCTCCTGCTCGATTTCCCGAAGGCACTTCATCTCGGACGGAATCAGGCCCGCATACTTCTTCTTCCAATTGAAGAACGTCGCCGAGCTGATCCCGGCCTTGCGACAGACTTCCGCGACAGGCGTCCCGTCTTCAGCCTGCTTGATGATGCACGCCTGTCTCGCGCGTCCGTGAACTTGCTGGCCTTCATGGGCACTCCGCTCATCTCCCAGCCAGGGATTCGATGCGGAAACTCTAACGAAAATCGGGGGCGTTTCAGGGGATCACATCATGTTCAACTGGATGTAAGGAGCTACCATTCTTAGGTAGATCGATTCTGAGTGCTGGAGCAAACCTCCAGTAGCCAGCCGCCGGAGTGCCGGTCCAGCGTCACTCAGTACTTCTCGCTGTCGACGATGACATACACACGGTCGCGCGTGATCAGCCCGTCGAGGAGGTCGCGCGGATAGACCGCGTAGCCACGGCGGACGACGTCAAGGCCGACACGCTCCCAATCATCGTCCGCGGACACCAAGGACTCGAATTGGAAGCCTGCACTTCCGGACACATCGGTAATGAACCAACCGTAGTCACGAAGCGCGCTGGCAATTATGCGAGCTGCTCTCTTCTGGGAAAGAGGGACGTCGAGACCGGACACCCACTCCTCTATCTCATCATCGGTCACATCAATCGCAAACCGCATGCCCTCGGGAATCCCAACTTCTCCTGTCGCGTTCTCAAGTTTCGTTGCAGGAGGCACATAGTACTGTCCGCTGGGGTTCCGAATCGGCATAGACAAGGCGTGATCGATGCTGCCTTGAACGATTTCTTCCGGTCGAACGAGCATGGCCAAATAGGGGATGCCAACTCCCCGAGATGGCGCAAAACCTTCGACCCTCGTCCGGTAGTCACCGGGTACAAGGTTCGCGTTGACCGCCCTGATCACACCGTCAAAGGGCATTTTTACTTTATAGAGGTTCCACTCCTTCCCGTTTTCGACATCCAAAACGATTACTTGCGCGTCGCTGCCAGGCGCAGGACGCCAAGCTGGATTCCAAGGTATTAGTTTTTCATGCAGGTTCGATGGCCAGTCAGTTTCCACTGGAAAAAACCCTGTCGCGTCCTTCGTCGAATATACCGGATACGTATACTCTTGCATTCGAATGTTGAAGTTACCCGGCCTGTCGGATGCTTTGAACCACAGAAGGTCAGCGTATTTTTCGTTTTCTGGATGCCGCGGCAAACCAGCCACCGGCACGTTCCAAGGAGCATTTCGACCGTAGGGACGAGTATAGCTCGACGTCGTCTCTTTGATCGGGCGCTGAGAAGCTGCCGTCGTTTTTCCCTCCTCCTCCATCGAAGGCGGGGTGCAACTCGGAATCAATGATGCCAAAGCCAAAGTCAGTACAGCTAAGGGTGGCATGGACATGTACTAGTCGTCCTCAAATGAGCAACTGGGCACACGCTACTAGGTCCGTTCCAAGCGTTCAACGCTTAGGAGCTGCTTGCACCTGAAGAAAGCTTCACGCGCTCGCGGATCTCGGATCCTTCTGCAGTGTAGGACGCTCGAGAGTCATCGATCGGAACTGAGGAGCTCACGATTGTGCGGATGTCTCCAGAGCCGCCGCGGGCGACCGGGTCAAGGTCCTGATCGCCGGTGAACGCGGACGAGGCGCAGATATAGCGCAAGAAGGAAAGATCATGTCTGCCCTCCACCTGATGTAACGTCAAGACAAGCCCGCGCACCCGACCAGAGGCGTCTTGGCGCGAAGGAAGCGTCGAGGCGTCAGTGCAAATGCGACGAATACATGCATGACAACACTCTGTCCTTACCGGCGGGTTCGCGTGCGTAGCGTGGTGCAGAGGATTCACCGCGATCCAATCGCCGTGAACTTGCCCCCGTTTCGACCGGGCACTTGGGCATAGCCATGGAGGCTTAGGCGTATGCCTGAGCACGTGCTTATGTCTGAGATAGAGATCATCACTGATGGCGGCCGTCGGCGCCGCTGATCCGCGGGCGAGAAGCTTCGGATCGTCGAGGAGACGCTGGAGGAAGGTAGCAGCATCTCGGTCGTGGCGCGCCGAAATGGCGTTGCGCCGAACCTGCTGTATCGTTGGCGCCGCCTGATGCTGGATGGAGGAGCCGTTGCCGTGTCCGAGGATGACGACGTGACCAGCAACCGCGCCGTTCAGCAGATGGAGGAGCGCATCCGCGAGCTTGCGCGACAGCTTGGCCGCAAGACGCTGGAGGTCGAGATCCTCAAGGAGGCGCTGGACAAGACCCGCTTAAAAAAAACGGACGGGCTCGCGCAGTCGCTGCCGAAGGACGGTTCCCGCTGAAGGTGGTGGCCGAGACCCTCGGCGTCTCCCGCTCGAACCTGCACGCCTGGCTGAACGGGAGCGCGAAGCCGCGGCGGCGCTATCACAAGGCGCAAGACGCGGCGGTCCTGCCGTTGATCGAGCGGCTGGTCGCGAAGCGCCCCACCTACGGCTACCGCCGGATCACGGCGCTGCTGAACCGGCAGCTTCGAGCCACGGGTGCTGCGCCCGTGAACCACAAGCACGTCTATCGCATCATGAAGGCGCACAATCTCCTGCTGGCTCGCAGATACACTGAACGGCCAGACCTGATCCACGAGGGCAAGGTGGTCACGATGCGCTCCAACATCCGCTGGTGTTCCGACGGCTTCGAGTTCACCTGCTGGAATGGGGACGCCATCCGCGGTGCCTTCGTCATCGACGCGCACGACCGGGAGATCATCTCTTGGCAAGCCGTGGTGAACGCCGGCATCAGCGGATCGGACATCCGCGACATGATGCTGGAGGTCGTCGAGCAGAGCTTCGGGGGCTACAGGGCGCCGCACCCTGTCGAGATGCTGAGCAACAACGGCTCATGTTACGTCGCCAGGGAGACGCGCATCTTCGCCCGCCAGCTCGGCCTGAGGCCCTGCTACACGCCGGTGAAGAGCCCACAGAGCAACGGCATTGCCGAGGCGTTCGTCAAGACGCTGAAGCGTGACTACGTCCACGTCACGCTGCTGCCGGACGCCGATCGCCGGGTGGATCGAGGACTACAATGACAATCACCCGCACTCAGGGCTGAAGATGCGCTCGCCACACGAGTTCATCGCAGCTCAAACCGCAACCGCCTGAGTGTCCGGTGAAACGGGGGCAAGTCCACGCCGGTGCGCGACATTGACGGCCGGTTCCTTTCGGTCAGAAGGCAGATCTCTCGGAGCCGCTCACTCCCGCACCAGCTATACGGCCGATATAGACGTACCGAACCGCCCCCTAACCCGCGACACCATCCCGAGTACAGGGTGCGCTGCATCCTGGTCGGAAGCCCATGCGCGGCATCAGTTCGATGGAAGACTGCACCGTGCGGAAAGGTTGACGTCGATATCCCGCAGAGGCAGTTTCCGTCATCCTACACCTCTGCGAGCTTCAGAACCTCTCTCGCAAACTTGTTCCAGGACCGGTTTTCGGCCTGGTCCAGATAAGCAGCTTCGGCCATTCGCTGAGCCCCCACGTGATCATTCAACATCTCGCCAATCGCCCTTGAAAGAGCCGGGATGTTTCGTGCAGGCACAATGCGCCCAGTAACGCCATCTTGAATAATTTCCTTGAACCCGCCGACGTCGGTGGCGATGATAGGACAATGCAGGTACTGTGCCGCCGCCGCAGGACCGCTGGCTGTCGCATTACGGTAGGGGAGAACAAGCATTTCCGCGAGCGTGAGAAGTGGACCCACATCACCATCCGGAACATAGTCAAGATGCAACAACACCTGCCCCTCAAGACCGAAACTACGAACGCGCTCTATTAAGCCTTCCGCGTCGAAGTTCTTGGTGGGATATCCAGCGATGAGCAGACACACGCCCGAGCGGTTCTTTAGCGCGGCGAATGCATCGACCAGATCTTCAACACCCTTGCTTGGGCGAAGGAGTCCGAAGAAGAGGATAACCCTCTCGAAATCTCCAATTCCGTAGCGCGCCACTCCTGAATCCTTATCGAAACTACCAAGAGAAAGCGGCGGGCCATGCGGCAAGATTACCCGACGGGAAATATCCCCATAGAGATCCACGAAGTCACGTTCCACGGAAGATGCAAGAAACACAATGGAAGAGAAACAGGCGTAGGCCCGCTTCAACAGCGGATCGCCAAACCATGTCTCAAACCAGCCTCGCTTTACGTCTCGCTTCTCTATCTCATGGCAGATCTGGATTAGATTCAGGCCGGATGCACGAAGCCGATGGAAGAAATAGAGTTCAAACGGAAAATGAATCATGCTGAATATTACGACGTCGGGGTTTTCGGCCCGCAATCGTCGAACGATATGAGCCCAAGCCCGTATGAACTTTCCGCCTCTTCGGATACGTCGAACCGTTCTTGACTCACCGAGACGTTTTCCGCCCGATCGTCCGCTGCGGCCTTCAAACAGGCTCCAAAGATCAAGCTCTAAAAGAACCGTAAAGTTATGAGGCAAATGTCCTAACTCATATTCCCGGCCGGTAAGAAGAGTTACGTCCGCCCCCTGCTCCGCAAGAGACGTTGCCATATGATATGCAAAAAGAGCCAGTCCACCTTTTGCATTGGTTTCGACTATGAAGATTCTCAAGACGGAGGCCTCACACCGGCGATGACTTCATCATAGAGATCGGCGAGCTTTTGAACCTGAATAGAAAGCGAGAAGTCAGTCTCCGCTCGACGCAGCGCAGCAAGGCCGATTGTCTCGCGGCGACGAGCATCGGTCAACATCCCAAGGATTGCGCTCGCAAGTGCGGGCACATCTCCGGGCGGGACAAGCGCACCTTGCACGCCGTGCTCCACCATATCCGGAATGCCGCCTACTCTACTCGCCACGATCGGCAATGAGGCAAACATCGCCTCGATGACCACGGTAGGTAGGGTATCCCAAAGCGTCGGAAGAACGAAAAGATCAGACGATCGCAGCAAATCATAGACGTCCTCCCGAAATCCCGTGAAGACCACACGATGCGCGATTCCTTGGTCGCGAGTCTGTTGTTCCAGTTGTTCACGCTCGCTGCCGTCTCCCACTACAAGAAGAATTGCATCGGGCACAGAGGCGAGGACGTATGACATCGCGGCCAGGAGGCGATCGACACCTTTGGGCGGCCGGAGCACCGCTACCGTGACGACAACGAGCGCGCCCTCGGAGATTCCGAGTTCCGCGCGAAGCCTCTTCCGGACAGTACAACGGTCATCCAAGCTCTCCGGAGGGAGAATTCCATTCGGTAGCGTAACCAGTGGCGCTCTACGAAGTCCATGCTCGCGCGCCTCATCTGCGATTGTATCCGAAAGGCACAGGACACGATCGTAAATATGAGTCAGTAGCAGCCTAAGGACCCACAGTCGAAAGCTGGCTCGGTTGATGCCGGTCGGATGCTCGAGCGTATGAAGTGTCGTCACGGCGGGAACACGCAGGACCGCGCTGGCAATGCCTCCAACGACCGTCGCCGCCTCCAGATGAGTATGAATGACCGAAGGCTTCGGCTCCCGAATACACGCGATGACCTTCCTTAGCTCGGTGACGTTGCGTAGCTTCGTGAGTTCTACATGTCGAACAGCTATCCCAGCCGCCCGCAGTTTCTCGGCTTCTGCGTTGCCATCTCGAACCTGCAGCGTAACCACAATCGCGCGATAGCCAAGAGCCCGGATTGCAGGAGCATAAAGCGCTAGTAACCTTTCAGCCCCACCTCGCCCCAAACCATCTATGACAAGTACAACCGTGCCTCTTCGTCCTTCACTAGGAGATTCACTGTTGTGTTCAGCAACTATCTCCATGCAGCCTCTTCGCGACGCATGATGCCTATCTCCTCACGAGCAACGCCTATCCTTAAACGATGATCACGACGGCTAGTCCCATGCGGATCTATCGATTTTAGGACAGGAGTATTGGGAGAAATCCAGGACTCCGTTGCTGAATATTCGAGGGCGATCAACAGTTCATCACCCAACGCCGCCGCGGGTTGTCTCCCGATCCGTTCAGCCCGATAGGACCAGATGGATACACCTTGCTCCCTCTTTCTGTGATGCTGGACATACAGCGCGCACCCGATACGGCCCGCGCAGCCTATCGTATCATTTACTATGAAAGATCTCCGGAATTGTACTCCCCACAAAGTGGCATGTAGAGCCATTCAAGGCTCCCGGTGGATGCATCAGGTAAGCGTTCAATTCAATACTTACACCCTGCTGCCGAAATGAATGTGGGCGATCGCCATCCCATGGCAGCGCGCGACCGAGGAGACCGTCCGACGCGTGGACGACGGGCTTCGAACCCCGCGCGAGTTTCTCCGCGCCGCGCCGCGAGATCAGGTAAGCAACTGAGGACGCAACATACGAGTCACTGAGATGGACACCATTCGCGATCTTGCCTCGAGGCGGCTCTTCATCAAGTTGCGCATGGAGGAAGAAGACATCAAAGTCCGAAGGGACGTTCGAGCTGTTAAGGGCATTGATATTTCGGGGCAGGAAGAGGACATCATCCTCTAGAATGACGGCTTCCTCCAAGTCCCGAGAGATGATCTCGGAATAAATCCTCGCATGCGTAAGGCTAATCGCAATCTCCGTCAATGAGAGCGAGCGGCCATGGTATCGTTTAGCCGCGACATCGTCATACAGACCTTTTTTGATGAGATCGGTGACATTCAAGTCACGGCCGACAATGGCATCATGAAACTCGAAACGCTCCAGCCCCATCCTGCTTGCCTGACGCTGTGCCAGTGCGCGGCGACGTGTACTTGAAGTGAGGTTGATACAGAAATAGGGAGCCAGCCGCAATCTTTCATTGGTCAACCTTGAAACCGGCCAATAATTGAGCGTTCCGAACACGCGGTTCCGTACAAGTCCGGGTCGACGGAACGCCGTTAATGCGGCAGAAGTCAATCGTTTTGCCATTCCCTTTTTAGCTCCCATAAGAATACCGCGGAAGGACGCCTCCGCTCTTGCGCCATGTTCCAGGACAAATGCCCACCGGTCCCGTTGCCGCGAGTAAGCGCCGATTCAGTCTGTAGCCCAAGCATAGGTCACCCATACCACACCTCGGATAGCAAGGCCTTCTCGCGACCGGCAGGATAAACTCCCAACACGGTCGCGACAAATCTCAGCAGTGTCACATCACTGCCGATATCCCATCTCGTCAAACGATAGGGACTTGTGCCCGCTCTGTTCCTCGCTTGAACCGTCGTCACTGCATTCTTTACACTCGTCCCGGAAAGCAGATCTATTGCGCGCTCGTCGAAGTCCTCAGGCCCCCCGTTTGGATAGGCGAAGGTCCTGCACTCCCTACCAGTCAAGTGCCCCGTCTGCTCAACGGAATCGAGAATTTCCCGGCGCAAATCTGCGTCTCCCAATCTTAATAGAATAGGATGTGTGACGGTATGCGCCCCGAACTCGATTAGCCTGCTGCGATGCGCAACACGAATGGCGGCTTCATCGACCATCGCAAAGTCGTGTTGCCGGTCGAACTCAGGCTCAGTGGGTGTCTCGCAGGCTATCTCGATCTCCTTGCTCGCAGAGTTGGGATCGGCACCAGCAATCTCCTTGATGGCGCGCTGCAAACCGCGCGAAGCTGTGCGGCGATCTTCATGACTGCCAAGGGAATAGCGATGCCCTCGGAAGTCCACGCTCTCGCGATGACTGCTTTGGACCGCATGGATGACACGGTTTGACCAAAGGGTCCTCTTTTCTCCAACCAGACCCGTCACCAGGTATATTGTTGCGTGGTACCCATACTGCTCCAGAACCGGGAGCGCGAGACTGACGTTGTTGAGGTAGCCGTCATCAAATGTGATTGAGACGCAGTGCCCTTGCAGGCTCCCATCGAGAAGCGACGACACAGCATCAACAAGAGGCAAAACCCTTATACCCATTCGTCTCAGCGTTCGCATCTGTGTCGCAAACTTACAAAGGGGAAGAAAGCACCAGTCGCCGAGGGGAGCTTTGTTCGGGGTAATGGCGTGATAAGTCAGAATGTCCAAGCGGCCCGATGTGCGGTTTGCTTGTCCTCGCTGCGTAATTGGAATTGGCATCACGGACCTATTGCTGTCAGCTCGCTTCAACTTACACGTAAAGGCCGGTTCGGTTATTGGTGTCATCATTTCATCCAGGATGATCCAGTACAATATGATTTCCTCGAGAAAGCAAGTCGCGACATTGGACGTGCAGCATGATCACACCTATCCAAAGTCTGATCCGCCCTACAGCGTCAAGGTGCGAACGCACCGCTGCAACGTTTTGCGGTTTTCAGGCCGCGACTCCACCTCCTAAACACCGCACCCGATTGGGATGCAGAACGTAGCTGGTGTGCAAATAGACGAGGCCCTCGCTTTAGCGACGGGCATCAGGTGTGCAGCAACCCCAAGCGGGCATAGCGGATCATCATTATCCGACAGGACGAGTCAAGCACCATGTGCCCATAGATCATCTCCAGTTGCCCACAGAAGCATTGGAAACCTCCGGCAGTGGGCCCGCCTGTGCCCCGCTTTGTTCGAAGCGTAGCAAGCAACGGGACAGTTGCGTTCTACATGACAACAAAGGTTGTAGGATTTCACGGCCTCCAGTTTCCCAAGCCACGACAAAGGCTGCATTGAGGCCACTTTTGATTTAGGTTCGAAACGAGGCCGACGCTTCACTGCCTTCGGACCTAACCGTTCGAACCCCGGTTCTCTCATCCGATTCTTCGTTCGCCGTCTATAAGCCCTTACCTCGGCAACTCGCTTGCCGAAGCCCTCCTTTTCAGCGCTATATCAGTACAGCAAAGCAACTGACCTTCTGCATAAACTGCGCCGCGACGATGGCTCGTGGCCTCATGCGGAGCGCGGCTGACGGCATCAAGGCAGCAAAGTTCAACAGCTACGTCCACAGTCGGGACGGGACCTCATTTTAAGATCACAATATCCTGTCAGGTCTTCCTCGTCCTCCTGGAACCAACTTATGTCCTGAACATCCATTGTGATTACGACACGGATGATCCTCGTCAACTTGGCCTGCGCACATCTGCCGGTGAATGCTAAGCGTTTCGAAGATTTACCTCCGAGACAGCTACCGATGGCCCTGCATCGCTCGAGTCTCCCCACAGGATATCCGGCAGCACACCAAGTGGCCTCTCGAAGAACCGATGGGACTCGCTCTCGTTGCCGGATGACCGAAGGTTCCCGCTCGACGTTTGGTGATCTGAGGATCCTAGGGGGTGCTTCCTTGGGTGCGACAGCCTCTAGCGCATCCGCCATCCAACCCGGCGCCGCTGCAAGAAGCGACACCGAAGAAGGCGGCACAGTCCTACGTGCGAGTTGAGCTCTTGCCAAAGCGCTTGGCACGTCCGCGGTTTTAAGCTGCTCCGAATCAGCGATGATGACAGGGTAAGGCCCGGCGAGGCGCATCGTCACCTTCGACCTACGCTTCCCAAGTCCCGTGGCAAGGCCAGATACAGGAGAGTAAGGGTTCCTCAAATCAGCGAGGGCCTGCGGATCGAGCGGGCGCCGTGTCGGTTGAAGCGCTTCAGAGGCGAAGGTTACGCGACGCGCCGTCGATAGAGTCCACCTTTCAGAGTCCACCTTTCCTAAGCAACTGATCGATATAGATAGACGAGCGCCCGCGGTAGACTGTTCTAGACCAGTGGCGCACAATGTTCCGCTTCACGAAAGGCATCTTCGCCTGCTGCAAGCCGGCTACGAAGGCAGCCTCAGACGTCGCTCATTCAGACACTTCGTCAGCGAAGCTGAGCGTCGCGGTTCAGGGCAGGTCCGGCCAACAAAAGTTTGCGAACCCATGATCGCCAATCGGCCGCGCCCAGATCCTCGAACTCAACGCAGTATGAGAGCCCGCAAGGCGCGACCAATTTACCCCCGGAGGCAACGGAAGCTTGACTGTCGGGACGAATTGCAGAACTCTGATTGAGTTTCCAAACGAGATGTGAAGCGGAATCCTTGTTCTATATAGCCTCTTGTGGAGGCACTCTACGTCGCTCTGCTAGTACTGTGGCAACGGACCGCCCGATAACACCAAGCCAAGCAAAGGTTGCAAATGAAGTTCCGAATTCGACCCGTCCTGTTTATGTCGCCTTTGATCCTCGCCGCCGCGTGTGCAGAATTCGCTTACGAGGCACCAATGGAAGGGAAATTTGATGAGGTTGGAAGTTTTGCAGCGGATTTTGCATTGCTGGTGAACTATCAGCAAAGCACGTTCAGTGGCGTTATGCGGAACTTTCAATTCTCCCGGTCAGGTTTCAAGCGCCCTGACGGAGACGTTCGCGTAACGGGGGTCGTGACCCGCGGAGATGATGATCAAGTACTTCTGCGGGGTGCCGGACAGGGTATTCTGACGCAGGATGATCGTGAATATCTCGTGGAGGTTGAGCTGGAAAGCTTTTACATCTCAGAAGATCGGACTTCCTTGAGTGGTTGGTACGCTGGAGGTGGCAACTTCAATGTCTCCGGTCAATTCAGCGATTGGCCTGGTATCAAGGGTCGCTTCGAGGCAGATATCGTATGCCCGACCGCGGTGAATATTGGCCCATGCACGCTTCCGATTGGCTCGAGGCAGGGAATTAACATGTGATCTTTGCTTCTCGCCATGGAAGGATCCAGCCCTGTTCCGCTACCTCGAATGCGCCTTCTCTTTCCTCGCAACTTGCACTGGCCAACTTCTGGTGCCATCGCCGATAGTGCAGGCCCAGCGTGCAGTTCAGCGTGGACGAGTGATGTTATGCAGCAGCTTCCCGATTCAGGTTTAGGAGGAAAGCGGCATCGCCTCTCCGACAACACCTTGCCGCCTCACAAGAGCCACTTTGATCGAGATGCTTCGTGTTATGGTGAGGAAGTTCCTAAGGAACAGTAGAACTGCATGAATCGGCGCCGTCCCGAGGTGTTTGTCGATGAATTTCACGGCACGGATTGGCCCGCAAAAAAAATGCTGGAAGCCCCTGCGTACCGCGTTGCCCATCTCCGTATCAGTTGGCGCAAATATGCATTACTTGGAGAGATTCGATGACACTTGCTGACTTCGCCGCAGCAGTGACACTGTTATGCATTGCTTATCAATTTTATCACTATGTTGGCTATCCAGCGGTCTTATTTCTGCTGAATGCAATAGCGTCGGATCGGCAGTACGTTAGCGGCTCCTCCCACGGGGGAGGAGTATCGATGATCATTCCCGCACATAATGAAGCCGGGGTCATTCGTCGGAAGCTAGAGAATTCATTGGTGCTCGCACCCGCACCAGATGAGGTGATCGTCGTAAATGACGGGTCCGATGATGCAACACTGGCTGTCGCGCGCGAATTTGAAAGTGCGTCTCACCTTGTTCGCGTAATCGATCGCCAGCCTCGCGGCGGGAAGGCCGCCGCGATGAACGCTGGAGTCGAGGCTGCAAGCTACCAAACATTACTCTTCTCCGACTGCTCCGAGATCTACGAGAGGAACGCGATCGGTGAACTGATTGGAGAGTTTTCCGATCCCTCAGTTGCAGTTGTCAGCGGATCGCATCGCCTCACCGAGCCCGACTTCACTAGCGAAGGGGCAATGACAGGTAGATCGGAGGGACTCTACTGGCGCTACGAGGACTACATCCGTAGTATGGAAAGCCGACTGGGCGCAACCGTGGCATCTGTGGGATCTATGCTCGCAGTTCGTCGTACCGACTGGCAGCCTCTGGCAAAAGGGATCGTCAACGACGACGCTTGGATTACCATGTCGAATCTATCTAGAGGTCGCAATGTGCGGTTCGCGAGTCATGCCATCGGTTGGGAAGCCCCGAGCGAATCCACGGCAGTCGAGCGCACTCGCCGTATTCGTATCACCGCAGGGCGCATTTTTCTCCTGACTCGAAGGGAAATCTGGCCTTTCAGACGTCCATTCATTCTTGCCGCGTTCCTCTCTCACAAGGTGATGAGGATATTCTTGCCTTTACCTATGTTGCTCGGCGCGATAGCAAACCTGGCCGTGGTATGGATGGCACCTGATCGGACCTTTTTTGCTGTTCTGCTCTTCCTCCATGGCGCAGCTGCATCCTTGGCACTCGCTGGGCTTGTGGCGGAGCGGTTGGGGCGCAAGTGGCGCCTTGCCCATCTCGCATACCATTTGGTGGCGTCGAACGCGGTGATGCTTTTAGCCCTTGTTCAGGTCGTTCTTGGACGCAACTTCACGTTCTGGAAGAAGGCATCTCGCTAGACCAAAGTTGAGGAGAGCCGCTTGTGTTCCGCATGCAATGCAAACTGATAGCCAGAAAAAACTTTAGGGCTCTGTGCGCAAAGCGTCCTCCCTTACGCATGGCCTTCTGAGAGACGAGTCAGTCAACTCGAGTCGTTTCCAGTCTCTTCGCGAGGAAATTCATACTGTTGCTGTTCTCTAGAGCGTGTTGCGGTCGATTCGTTCAGGATTCCCATGAAGTCGGCTGTATGATTCTCTGCCTGCAGGGCAGATATGGGGGTCCGAGATGGGCAAGCCACATCCTATGGCGCTTCGGGAGCGTGTGGTCGCGTTCGTGGAGGAAGGCCACACGCACCGCGCCGCAGCGGCGCGGTTTCGGGTTTCAGTGAAGTTCGTCAATGACATGATCATCCTGAAGCGCGAGACGGGTGGGCTGAAACCGCGGCCGCAAGGCAATTGCGGCGGGCATGGCAAACTGGGCCGTCTGCAGGACTGGATCAGGGCGCGCATGGATGGCAGGCCCGATTTGACGCTGGATGATCTGGTGTTGGCAATCGCGGATGCGCATCAGCTAACGGTTCATCGCGTCTCTGTCTGGCGCGCGCTCCGCAGCCTCGGCCTGACGCACAAAAAAAGACCTGCAAGCCGTCGAGCAAAAGCGGCCTGAGGTCCGGCAGGCCCGCCATGACTGGATTATGCGCCGCCAGCCGTTCATGCGTAACCTGTTGCCGCGCATCGGGTTCATTGACGAGACATCGCTCAAAACAAACATGGTCAAGACCACCGGATGGGCGCCCAAGGGCGCGCGACTGATCGACCATGCCCCCTTCGGCCACTGGAACACCCAGACCTTCATCGCCGCCCTGCGCCATGACAGGCTGGATGCGCCATGGATCATTGACGGCGCAATGAACCGCGAGATGTTCGAGCTTTATGTCGAGACCCAACTCGCCCCGACCTTGCGTCTGGGCGACGTGATCATCCTGGACAACCTGTCATCCCACAAAAGCCACACAGCCGCGCAGGCCATGCGCGCCGTGGGCGCATGGTTTCTGTTCCTGCCACCATACAGCCCCGACCTGAATCCGATCGAGATGGCATTCGCCAAGCTCAAGGCTCTTATCCGGCGAGCCGCGGCGCGGACATACGATGACCTCTGGCGCGTCGCCGGACATGTCTGCGACCTCTTCACCGAGGAAGAGTGCTTCAACTTCTTCAAGGCCGCAGGCTATGAAACCGATTAAACGCAATCCGCTCTAGATCCTGAATGCGATCCGGGCACACTTTGCGAGTTCGAGGCGAAGGGAGAAGACTACAACGCCGTACCGGCAATCTGAACGCAGGAGGAGATAGCGGCGCCTGACATCGCCGCGATGGGATGCAAGGGCAATTGTGAATGATGATGATCGAAAGGGACCGCAACCGGGACACCCCGAGGTGCTGTCTGGGCTCACAAGCTCGTCGTCTGGTTGGGACCCGGTACTCGGACATCATCAAGGCCAGCGGTCATATGCACTGCGCACAAAGGACGGACAAATGACCGCAACCTGCAACGATCACCGTCAGTCAAAAAATCCAAGGAAACCGGAGCCGTCCACAAATGACAGCACCCATGGAGGAGTTAGCGGGAGTCAGAGCAGGCAAGTAAGGCTACATTCTAGAACAACTACTGGACGGACCGTCAATGCAATCACTATCTTCAAACCATGCAACGAACATCCTGTCGAAACACCCACACCAGTTTGGCTTTTGGTCTGGGCGTACTACTGGGTACCATCGTAGCCATCGTGGGTATCCCTGCGGTCGCACTCGGCGTCCTAAAGCTATCGGAGCTTCTGGATATCGGAGCGTGGGCTGTTCTGGTTGCAACCCAGGTGGCCTTCGTTGTGTGTCTTGGCACAGCCTTCCTCCTGCACTGGTTGGTTAGTGCTTGGATAGCGGCGAGGTCGGGCGAAGGGGTTTCAGAAGAAGGCTTTGTGCCAGCACAAAGCAATAGGGATGAGGTATCCGACGTTCGCTAGTGCGTCGTGCAGTTCTGGTTTAGACGTTCGATCGGCACTTCTGGGGTCTAGTGCTGAAGATGGAAGGTGAAGTTGATGGTGGATCGCAGTTCCGCTGTTCAGCACTTGCCCGCCTTGAGCTGCCACCTTCCGTTCGAGATAAGTAGGAGCGTCGACTTGGGTCGTCGTTCGCGCGCGCGCACGATCACGGGCAGCAACGCCACTAGAAGTCGGTGCGGCGAGATACCGAAAGACGTCCGTGACGCCGAACGCGCGCTCCAGCCGGCGGTTTGCATGGAGATGTTCCCCTGCCAACGTTATCGGCGCAAACTTGCTAGGCGGATAGATAGGTTCAGAAACCGCACGGCGAAGAAGAGGCACGTGGCCTGCCGCCATGCTGATCGCTTGGCTGATTCGTGCCCGCGCAAGAGTCAGGTTGGCTCCCGCGCTACTCGAACGTCTCCAATTTGGCGAGGCTGGTCGACATCCGTGCCCTTGGCCACCGCAGCATCCCTCTTCGGCCAGGGCGCGCCTATTGAACCGCAGTGTTCAACCCGAGATGATTCGACGCTTCCAGATTGCAACACGCAAGAAGGCGTAGATCGCTCCAATAGCAACACCTACCGGACCACCCAGAATTAACCCGAAGTACAATGATCCGAACAGCACTTCGCCCAATCCGATAGTGCCATCTGTAACGGCAAGAACTGCGATGCTCAGCGTCGTCGAGATGATTGTCGCTAGTAACCCGACAATCCAATGACGAAAGAAGCGCCTAAAGCTCATCGCTCTTCCTGATCCAAACACGCTGCTAAGGCTCGCTACCAGTTCGCTCTCCGCTAAGTTCATGCCAACTCCTGTACATATTGCAACCCTCTTCGCTTCCCGTCTGGGAGCGCACCGTCCGATAGAAACCCCTCTGCAACCGCGAGGTACAGAGGTGCGGTGCATGTGCCTAGTCGATACAACAAGACCGAAATCGGTGCATGACCTCTCTCTTGCGATGACCAAAAGGGTGTGAAGCAAGCGAACGATGTTGATTACTTCGTTTTAAACTTCATGCTTTTCACATGTACCTTTTGCAGTGCGCTGGCTGCTTGTGACGTCACGGAACCACGAAGTCTCTAGTCTCCGCAGCAAGAAGGCTGGCCTCGATTGGCAAGGCCAGGTTCATCTGACTGCCCCGCTCGAGTGGTCCGGTTCCAGTCTTAGTGCATGACGGGTCTTGGCGCTACGGCTGGTGTGGCCGGCGAAGCGGTCCCGGGTGGCGAAGCCGGCCACTAGACGGCCTCCGGAGCCGGCGGCCGATAGCCCAAGGATGAGTGCGGTCGTTTTGGATTGAAGTGTTGGCGCCAGCTCACGATGACGATCTTCGCCTCGGCCAGGCTGTAGAAGATCTCGTCGTTGAGCAGCTCGTCGCGGAGCCTGGCGTTGAAGCTCTCGCAGTAGCCGTTCTCCCACGGTGACCTCGGCTCGATGTAGGCGGTTCTCGCGCCAACGGCGGCGATCCATTCCCGCACAGCCTTCGCCACGAACTCAGGGCCATTGTCCGACCTGATGTAATCCGGGACACCGCGCAGGATGAACTGGTCAGACAGCACGTCGATCACGTCCGTCGATCGCAGCCGCCGGTCGATCCGGACTGCCAGGCACTCCCGGGTGAACTCGTCGATCAGGTAGGGCATGCGGAACTTCCTTCCGTCGTGGGTCCGGCTCTCGACGAAGTCGTAGGACCAGACGTGGTTCGGACGCTCGGGCCGCAGACGGATGCAGGACCCGTCGTTGAGCCAGAGCCGGCTCCTCTTCGGTTGTTTTGCAGGAACCTTCAGCCCCTCCCGCCGCCATATGCGTTCGACGCGCTTCACGTTCACCGCCCAGCCTGCCTCTCGAAGGAGTGCCGTGATTCGACGGTAGCCATATCGGCCATACTCCGAGGCGAGCGCGATGATGTCCGCGGTCAGCGCGTCTTCATCGACCCTTCCGCGCGGCACCTTCCGCTGGGTCGAACGATGCTGGCCGAGCGCGCGACAGGCGAACCGTTCCGAGACGTGGAACTTCTGCCGGACGTGGTCGATGCAGGCACGACGGCGGGCGGGGCTCAGAAGTTTCCCGAGGCGGCCTCCCTCAGGATCAGCTTCTCGAGCGTCAGGTCGGAAACGGCTTTCCGCAGCCGCTCGTTCTCCTTCTCCAGCTCCTTGAGCCGCTTCACCTGGTTGGTCTTGAGGCCGCCGAACTCCTTGCGCCACCGGTAGTAGGTGAACTGTGTCACGCCAATCGACCGCACCGCCTCGGCCACCGACCGGCCCTGCGATACCAACACGTCGACCTGCCGCAGCTTCGCGACGATCTCATCGGGCTTATGCTTCTTCTGGGGCATTCCTTTGTCCTCCATCTGGCTCCAAAGCCTACTTCAGGGAGGACCACTTTTCAGGGGGCAGGCCACATCGTCGGCGAAGCCCGCGAGTTACTCGCGTTCGGGGTTAGTCTGGCCACTGTAGTTTGAAGGCTCCGGCCTCCCGCGAACACCCCGCCGATAAGATCTCCTCATGCTGGTAGCACACCAGGCCAAGGAATTGAGTGGTCAATGTATGCTCATAGTAGCAAACCGCCGCGACAACTGTCGTTCCGGCCGTGCAGAATGGACTGACCCCTCACCTTATCTTGCAGAGCTCCTTCCTACTGCGGCTCAAGGCATGCTCGATGCTCCTGTCGAGGATCTCGCTGCCTATGAGCGCGTCGGGTTCGTTTCCCAAACGATACTACGGTCGCTCGAGTTCGCACGATGCCTTGCAGTGGTCGACCGAATTGCCGCGAAGTTCGCCGGATGATGCCGCGCTACGTGTCCCTCGGCAGCTATCCTGTTCGCACGGAGCCGCGGCTCTTCACCTCTGCGTGGTGACCGGCACACCAGCTTGCTCCGAACCCAGTTTCCCTGCGCCGGCGGCGGCGCAGATCTCATCGAGCTCGACGACGCAAGAGAGCACGATCCGGCGATCCACCATCATCGCGCGGATGCGGTGCTCGAGGTGCCAGTCCACCTTTTAGATGACCCCTAGATTCTCCGAAAGCTTGCGGGCCCTGACGCCCTCCAAATACGTTGTGATGAGGCAGATCGCACAAAGCCATCGGCCGAGCAGGAGCTTCGTGCGGTGCATGGCTGTCCCTGAGGTCACCGTGATCGGCCTCAGGCGCCTCCGGCAGGAGAAGAGACTCGATCGTGACCGTTGCCGCGTGAAGCGGTCACCTGCTTGCTCAGTTGCATCGCGGCCGCCGCACTCGGCCGAGCGGGAAGCGGGGCGTTTTGAAGCCTCGAGGCACGTCTCAGCGTCCGCAGCGGTCTTCTCAATCGCAGCGCAGGTGATGTCGTCGGGGATGCGGCGCGGCCTACGGTTCTGCAAGATGCCGGCAATGTTGGCCGCTCAGGAGAAACCGATAGGAACAACATCTGCGGACTGATGTGTCGGCGCGATGCGGCGGGCGCGACCGATCGGAAAGCACTGGGTCTCGACCTCCGTCGAGCAGAAGTTGGCGACGACTCATCCCATGCCTGACCAGGTCATCGACACAGCCCGGCTAGGAAGAGCGCCGGCGATGCGCCTTGCAGGCGATCTCCGAGCGCGGGCCGAAGGCTCCCGGGCGATGCGTCGGATGAACGCGCCAGCGAATTCGAAGGAGATGAGATGTTCTGTCCCTGCGCCTTGGAGCAATCCCATGAAGGAGCGGGACCTGTGCGAACGCGATTCAAGGCTCGGCTTCGCGTATGGCAGCACTTCCATTCCCAGCGCGCCTGAGCGCTCCCGCACGGCTCAGTTTGCAGATGGTCCCTCGGCGCACTTCACCTGAGCTTCCCACTGATCCATATCCTCAATTATGTTGACTACTCACTGCTTTGAATACTAGGCTCTTTCTCCATAGAAAGCCGGGTCGGCCAAGTGAAAGAAAGGGACTTCAATTGCGTCGAAGGACGCTTGCAAGTATCATCGGGACCCTTGGGATTGGCATTTCCATCCTGTCTGGCGCCGGGAGTTTCCTTCCCGATCCGGTATTTTCCGCGAACAACGTGATGGTTAATCGTCAGCCAGATCTTACCGAAGATGACCTCGCCTACCTTGCCCAGACGATGCGTGATGCACCAAGACCACGCGTCTTGGTTATAGGAAATTCGGCCACGTTGGCTTCGGATTTTCTCGGCCACCTGTCTCGTTACGCGCAATCAACCGGCAGCCCCGCCACTATCGTTCGGGCCTCAGCCGGTGGTGCGCGATTAGTCGAGACACTCTCCATTCCGTCTCTTCGAGACCTTTTGGCAACTGTCTCTTGGGATGCAATTGTTCTCCAAGACCATTCCTCAACGCCCATCGACGAAGAACACCGAGCAGCATCCTTCGCGACGATCTTGCAAGTGGCGGAGCTAGCTGCTCCGGCGTCCATCATACTCTTTCCGCATTGGCCCAGTGGGCCAGGGAGTCGCATCTATAGGAGCGACGTGAATCGATGGGACAGAGTGCCATCGAATCCGGCAGAGTACGCTACATGGGCGTTCGAGCACTATCATGCTGCGGCACAGGCTACCGGTGGAAAAGTCGCTCCCGTTTTGGAGAACTGGCTATCCGCGCTCGCCGCGGGAGAAGATCTTTATCTGCCCGACGCTCATCACGCGAATGAAACTGGCGCCAGACTTGCCGCAGATGCCGTGTGGCAGACCCTGTCGGACAGCCTTGGTCAGAGATGAACAGTGAAGTGACTGCCACGCCAAAAGCTCAGGTCGGTCATTGCAACAAACCGAGCCTTCTTCAGCGCCCCGGACTGTTTGACCTCGTACGACCTCATCGCAGCCAGCGGGCGTTCGGTGCCGGCAAGCGAACTCCAGTCGATCATCTTGTCGGGCAGGCTTTGGGACGCCTCGGAGGCCAGGATCATGACTGGCCTGTCCCTTGAAAAGTGGTCCTCCCTGAGTAGGCTTTTGAGCCAGATGGAGGACGAAGGAATGCCCCAGAAGAGCACAAGCCCGAAGAGATCGTCGCGAAGCTGCGGCAGGTCGACGTGTTGGTATCGCAGGGCCGGTCGGTGGCCGATGCCGTGCGCTCGATCGGTGTGACACAGTTCACCTACTACCGGTGGCGCAAGGAGTTCGGCGGCCTCAAGACCAACCAGGTGAAGCGGCTCAAGGAGCTGGAGAAGGAGAACGAGCGGCTCGGGAAGGCCCTTTCTGACCTGACGCTCGAGAAGCTGATCCTGCGGGAAGCTGCCTCGGGAACCGAACGTCCACGTCAGCGAAAGGTCTGAGCCCCGCCCGCCGTCGTGCCTGCATCGACCACGTCCGGCAGAAGTTCCACGTCTCGGAACGGTTCGCCTGCCGCGTGCTCGGCCAGCATCGTTCCACCCAGCGGAAGTTGCCGCGCGGGCGCGCCGACGAGGAGGCGCTGACCGCGGACATCATCGCGCTCGCCTCGGAGTATGGCCGATATGGCTACCGTCGAATCACGGCACTCCTTCGAGAGGCAGGCTGGGCGGTGAACGTGAAGCGGCCCTGTCAGCAGATTTGAATTGCGAATCGCCTGCCGGGTAATGATCGAACGCATGGCGGCGGGAGGGGCTGAAGGTTCCTACAAAACAACCGACGAGGGGCTGGCTCTGGCTCAACGGCGGGTCCTGCATCCGTCTGGGAGCGCACCGTCCGATCCACGTCTCGTCCGACGACTTCGTAGAGAGCCGGACCCATGACGGAAGGAAGTTCCGCATGCCCTACCTGATCGACGAGTTCACCCGGGAGTGCCTGGCAGTCCGGATCGACCGGCGGCTGCGATCGACGAACGTGATCGACGTGCTGTCTGACCAGTTCATCCTGCGCGGTGTCCCGGATTCCATCAGGTCGGACAATGGGCCTGAGTTAGCGGCAAGAGCGGTGCGGGACTAGATCGCCGCCGTCGGCGCGAGAACCGCCTACATCGAGCCGGGGTCACCGTGGGAGAACGGCTACTGCGAGAGCTTCAACGCAAGGCTACGCGACGAACTGCTCAACGGCGAGATCTTCTACAGCCTGGCCGAGGCGAAGATCGTCATCGTGAGCTGGCGCCAGCACTACAATACAAAACGACCGCACTCATCCTTGGGCTATCGGCCGCCGGCTCCGGAGGCCGTCTCGTGGCCGGCTTCACCACCCGGGACCGCTTCGCCGGCCACACCAGCCGTAGCGCCAAGACCCGTCATGCACTAAGATTGATACCGGACCACCCGATGGGGGCAGGCCATGACCTCTGCCGCATGAGTCCCGAACATAATCGCGCCGGCCGTGGCCAGCTTCTGCGCCCAACAGGCCGCCTTTGCCCAGAATGCGGTCCTGGTGTCGGAAGCCACAAACTGAAACACACTTCGGGAAGGTAATCGCCTAGTTTGCCTGGTCCTCGCCGACGTTGTGCGTGCACCGGTTCGTAAGCTCGCGCTGGATATCTTCGGATCCGGCGAGCTCCGCCAGCACGGATTCACGGCGAGAGCGACCGCGGCGCGCAGGCGAAGGTCGGCGCATCTGCAAAAGAGGTTGATTACGACCAAGCCGAATGCTGCCCTCCAGCCTCTAGGCCCCGCCATGCGTCGTGAAAGCACGTGGACGAGTTCTTCGCGGTGGAAATGAATATTTTCGGATAACGGCGCGCAGGTTGCGACTTCATTGCCCCCGCGTCTTGCGCTCTAAGACACAAGAAGCGGGGGAAATACATTCTGTCGGCTCGGCAGGTCAGACGAGCATGCCGTCGTGCCAATCCTCCTCGTCCTCTTCGTATGCGCCCATGCTCTGATCCTCCATCCGGCCGACAACCGGAAGGATGTCCCGAAGGTCAGGTGAGTCGTCGTCATGATCCGCCGACGTGCTATTAACCTCGGACTTCAAGACGGGCTCAACAGGCTGCGGATCGTCATCGACAACCTCGCGACCGAAAATTCTCCTGATAGCCGCGATGATCCACCCTAACAGACCCTGAACGTCGTCTCTGGAGTGCGCGTCATCGCTCGAACCTTCCTCGTCAGATTGCTCGTCGGAGCCTCCCGGTGAAACGGTATCCGGCACGCCTTCCTCGCCTGCAGGAGGCGAGTCTTCCTCCGGCGGTAGATCGACGGGTCCGGAAGATGGGGATTCCTTCTCATCCGGTTCGTCGTCTTCGGCCGCGGGTTGAGAGTCATCACCGGGATCGACTGGCAGCACTTCGTCCTCTGGCGGCGGTTCAAACGGCTCGGAGGGAGTACCCTCGTCCTCGTCAGTCGGCGCCGGTGTGTCAACCGGGTCTGCGGGCTGCGCCGAGTCCGGCGCGTCGTCTTCGTCTTCGCCGGGCGGCAAGGGAATGAGGTCGTCCTCCGGGATTGCCTCGTCGTCGTCCGCGGGCGTGGGATACTGATCACTCGGTACGAACGCCACGATCCTGCTTTCGGTCATCAGCCCATCGAGCGCATCGCGGGGATATACGGCACCGCCGTAGTCCTTATCGATCATGCCGAGCTCTTCCCATTCCTCGCGCGCCGAGGTCGTCGACTCGAGCTGAAAATGCGCACTTCCTGCTGTGTCGGTGATGAACCACCCATAGTCCTTCATGGCAACCATGATCGTCCTCAGGCTATTCGCGGTGACGTCTGACACACTATCGGGCAAGCGAGCGATATGCGCATCGATGTCATCATAGGATACGTCGAGCGCAAAGCGCGTGCCCTCTGGAATCCCGTCAAGGCGTACGCCGGGAAACTCCAACTTAGTTCCGGGCGCGACGAATTCGCTACCGCTTGTGTTTTGAATAGGCATGGACAGAGCATGCTCGATTACGCCTTGCGCCACCTCCTCTGGCCGAACGAGCATCGCGGAGTACTGTATGCCGACACCCCTAGAGGGCGCGAAGCCTTCCTCGTTGTCGAAGTAACTACCGGGGACCAAGTTTCCATTAGAAACATTGACTGAATTCCCATCGAACTCTGCTTGCCAGAGGTTCCATTCACGTCCTGTCGCCGGATCAAGGATAATGATTTGCGCGTCGCTACCCGGAGCGGCCTCCCACGATGGATCAAAGGGAATTCTCGTGCCACCGAGGTTTCCCCAGCCATTGCGATCAACGACAGGAAAATCGGGCGTGTCCTCCGTCACCTCATAGACCGGATAGGTATACGACGTGTTATTGATATTGAAATTTCGGACTTCCCGATCCGTATAGCTGTCGTCCCAAAGCTTAGACGCAAGCTCTTCGCTGTTCTCCGCCCGGGGAAGACCCGCTACAGGGATATTCCAAGGGGCATCGGGGCTAAAGGGCCGGACATAGGCATCGTTTGCAACGGGCATGCGTTGCTCCCATTGTTGTTTCTGTTACAGAAGGTATGGAGAGAAACTGACCACATTCCGTTTACTGGCTGCCCGAGTTGCGTCGATATTATGGCGAGATGCAAGCATCGTTGTGGCGGGCTGTCTGGTGAACGCGGAAAGCTGCCCGAAGGCGCAAGTCACAAGCATTGTTCCGCCGGTGCAGTTGCCATTTCGTCCCAGAGATCGGAAACGGCGCCCGGAACCGGTGACCTGCCCCGCTCGAGTGGTCCGGTTCCAGTCTTAGTGCATGACGGGTCTTGGCGCTACGGCTGGTGTGGCCGGCGAAGCGGTCCCGGGTGGCGAAGCCGGCCACTAGACGGCCTCCGGAGCCGGCGGCCGATAGCCCAAGGATGAGTGCGGTCGTTTTGTATTGTAGTGCTGGCGCCAGCTCACGATGACGATCTTCGCCTCGGCCAGGCTGTAGAAGATCTCGTCGTTGAGCAGCTCGTCGCGGAGCCTGGCGTTGAAGCTCTCGCAGTAGCCGTTCTCCCACGGTGACCCCGGCTCGATGTAGGCGGTTCTCGCGCCAACGGCGGCGATCCATTCCCGCACAGCCTTCGCCACGAACTCAGGGCCATTGTCCGACCTGATGTAATCCGGGACACCGCGCAGGATGAACTGGTCAGACAGCACGTCGATCACGTCCGTCGATCGCAGCCGCCGGTCGATCCGGACTGCCAGGCACTCCCGGGTGAACTCGTCGATCAGGTAGGGCATGCGGAACTTCCTTCCGTCGTGGGTCCGGCTCTCGACGAAGTCGTAGGACCAGACGTGGTTCGGACGCTCGGGCCGCAGACGGATGCAGGACCCGTCGTTGAGCCAGAGCCGGCTCCTCTTCGGTTGTTTTGCAGGAACCTTCAGCCCCTCCCGCCGCCATATGCGTTCGACGCGCTTCACGTTCACCGCCCAGCCTGCCTCTCGAAGGAGTGCCGTGATTCGACGGTAGCCATATCGGCCATACTCCGAGGCGAGCGCGATGATGTCCGCGGTCAGCGCGTCTTCATCGACCCTTCCGCGCGGCACCTTCCGCTGGGTCGAACGATGCTGGCCGAGCGCGCGACAGGCGAACCGTTCCGAGACGTGGAACTTCTGCCGGACGTGGTCGATGCAGGCACGACGGCGGGCGGGGCTCAGAAGTTTCCCGAGGCGGCCTCCCTCAGGATCAGCTTCTCGAGCGTCAGGTCGGAAACGGCTTTCCGCAGCCGCTCGTTCTCCTTCTCCAGCTCCTTGAGCCGCTTCACCTGGTTGGTCTTGAGGCCGCCGAACTCCTTGCGCCACCGGTAGTAGGTGAACTGTGTCACGCCAATCGACCGCACCGCCTCGGCCACCGACCGGCCCTGCGATACCAACACGTCGACCTGCCGCAGCTTCGCGACGATCTCATCGGGCTTATGCTTCTTCTGGGGCATTCCTTTGTCCTCCATCTGGCTCGAAAGCCTACTTCAGGGAGGACCACTTTTCAGGGGGCAGGCCACCGGCGGAATGCGCTCGCTCGTTTAAAAAGACTCGATGATGCGCTCGATCTCTGCAAGCTCACCCATCGTATATGCAGCATAGACACCACGACTTCCCGCCAGACAGGTCAGAGCCGTGATGATGGCAAAGAGTTCCTGACTTGGCATGATTGGGTCAATCGAGGTCCGTTGTGCGGGCGTATCTGTTGTTGTCCATTCGTGTTGCCCATTTGGGTTGCCGTCTACAAGACGAAGCAAGCTGTTTAACATTAGTGGTGCTCTCCGCGCCGGAGAAGATCCACGTTGCGATCCCGCATGAGCGTCAGATCGTCGGGCTCAGGCGGGCGAGCAAGGGTCGGAGCGACCACCGCCTGAGGCGGAGATGGAGGTTCGGCAGCGGTATCGCCCGCGAGGAAAACCTCGAGTGTGCCGGCAGGTGGAGTCGGCCGGAACGAGGTGAAATCTTTCTCTTCGGTGCCGATCATTTGCGCGAGTGCCGCTGCGACGGCCGCATCTCCTTCGTGGTAAAAGCGAACGTGTGTTTCGCCTACTCTGTAGTTTACGCGACTGATCCGGTTCTCGATCCCGGCATCTTCAACTACCAAGAAAACTTCGGCGGCCCGGAGATCTGGAACGGTCTCGGGTATAACGATGCGGACGAACAGTAGGTCGCCGCCTCGTATACGCCCTTCGGACAAAGCCGAGTTAGAAAGAGACGGGGCTGCGGGCGCCGCCCAAACTGAAGTAGGGACCGCGGCCTCGACTTCAGGCTGCGCTGGCATCGCCGCAGGTGACGGGGTCTCGTTGGGTGGTAATGTTGTCCCGGCAATGAGGCTTTCAACGTCAGGTGATATGGTCTCTGGCGGTCGCGGCGCAGGAGAAGATTCCACTCCAAGCAGGCTCCTTCGGCCCTCGGACCGAACGGGCGCCGGCATGAGCGCGGCTAATGAAGCCGATTGACCTTCCGGTATATCATGCGGGAATTCGGGTGCCGGAGACGTTTTGGGCAACCCAGGTGCCCGGAAGCTCGCCGCGGCGATCTCAAGTGATGTTTTTGATTGTTGAGGCAAAGGGTTGACGACGGGCGGCTTCTCAAAGTTCCCGTGCACGACTGCAGATGCGACCGCGTCAGCGAATAGAGATGGTATGCTCGTTTCGTCAACCTCCGGGGTCGCCAGGTTCACCGGCGTGCGAACGCTCTCGGAGGAAACCAGCGCGCCGAGGCTCGCCCCCTCGTTATCTGGCAATCTTGGGTTCTGGAATTGAAGAGAGGGAGACGCTGCAGGTCCTTCGAAATATTCAGGTAGCGGCGCTGGCGCCGCCGCCTCCCTCACACTTGCGGATGACGCAGCCACCCCGACTTGCGCAAGTGGCTCTATGGTCCGCAACGTCCCAGTCTCGGACGCCGCCGACGCGTCGGTGCTCGAGACGGCGAGGTCCGAGGATTGCTGCACCCGGGGTTGTATGCCGGCGACTGCCATAGCTGCCTCAGTGTTCGCTTGTTCTTGCAACGGTGCAGCCTCGACGGTGGCAGCTAACGACGTGGAGTCCTCGGCCTGAGGCCGGGACCTGTTCAGCGGTGCCGACGATGTACGCAAACCGAATGACACGCCTTCGTTCAGCCTACCGGCCTCAGGCATCGACGGCTCTTGGATTGGTCGCTTAGCAACACTCGCAGGTCTCGGCGTGTTCCAGCGCTCGTGATGCGACATGGGCCCGGGCGTTTCTATTGAACCATCTTCTTCGAGCCGCGAGGGCGCCAGAACCTCGATCTCGTTCGACGCGCCCGAGGCCAAGTCGCCGCTGTCTGGTGATGCAGATACGGTCACTAAAGGACCAGGTTTCGCAAGTGTCGACGGATTCTGCGTGAGCGCGTCCGGTAATAGATATATCGCACTATCTGGAAGTTCGACGAGAAGATATGCTCCCACGAGAGCGAAAGTGCCGAGTGCGAATCCGAGCCCAAATCCAAGGCCAAGCGCAGTCCGCCCGGCCGCCGACGATTGCACCCGCGTCGCGCCATACTGTGGCCCTGCCGTGCCAGTTGGAGGAGGTACTGTTGGTTCCACCTGTGAAACAAAGACATGGGTGGATTCAGCACCTTCGCCGGGCATTCGCTCTAGAGTACGCTCGAACCTAGCTGCTCTCAGTTGAGCCACTACCGCAGCGTCAACGGCTCGCGTAGGGCGGGGCTTTCCGGAAACTTCGTGCTGTATCAAAATGGCTTCCCGGCGAGTCCTCGCCTCTTCAAGCCGCTTTTCCCAATTCATCGACTTCAGCACCTCGATCTGCGGAAGACGCTTGGCTCGGCTGTCGACCGCGCCCATACATCCGCACCCCAAAAAGTGGCCCGAGATCCCTCGCTCCAAGACGAAATCTACTCACGCTGACTAGGAAGATGGTCAGAACCGCGCTGGTGATCAAGCGTTTTCCAGCTGGGTACGGCCAGCCCAGGCTCGAAGAAACGAGCGAAAGAGGCGAAGCTGCTGCGCTTCATGTTCGTCTCTTTCGCTGTGATGTGATCCCCGGAAACGCCCCCGATCTTGGTTAGAGTTTTCCGCATCGAATCCCTGGCTGGGAGAGGAGCGGAGTGCCCATGACGGCGAGCAAGTTCACGGACGCGCGAGACAGGCGTGCATCATCAAGCAGGCTGAAGACGGGACGCCTGTCGCGGAAGTCTGTCGCAAGGCCGGGATCAGCTCGGCGACGTTCTTCAATTGGAAGAAGAAGTATGCCGGCCTGATGCCGTCCGAGATGAAGCGCCTTCGGGAACTCGAGCAGGAGAACGCGCGGCTGAAGAAGATCGTCGCGGACTTGTCGCTCGACAAGGAGATGCTTCAGGACGTCATAAAGCGAAAGCTCGTCGCCATCGTCGCTTAGGCCAATGACGCAACAATGGCGACCCTGCCCGGAAGAGGACGCTGGTCGACGAGATGCGGGCGGATTGGCAGGTGTCGATCCGCCGGGCCTGTGCGGTGATCCGGTTCGATCCGAGAACCTACCGCTACACGTCTCGTCGGCCCGGCCAGGCCGCGTTGGAACAGCGCATCAGGGAGATTTGCCAGACCCGTGTCCGGTTCGGATATCGGCGCGTCCACGTGCTGCTGAAGCGCGAGGGCTGGGAGATCAATGCGAAGAGGACCTATCGCATTTACAACGAGTTGGGCATGCAGCTTAGGAACAAGACGCCGAAGCGGCGGGTGAAGGCGAAGCTCCGGGAGGATCGTGCGGAAGCCGTCGGACCAAACGACGTTTGGGCAATGGACTTCGTTCATGACCAGTTGGCAACAGGCCGC
Source organism: Silicimonas algicola (assembly GCF_003970735.1). Taxonomy (GTDB): domain Bacteria; phylum Pseudomonadota; class Alphaproteobacteria; order Rhodobacterales; family Rhodobacteraceae; genus Silicimonas; species Silicimonas algicola. The sequence continues at coordinate 268,003 of NZ_CP034588.1, read as the reverse complement.
AAGATCCGCGTCCTGACCGTCGTCGATACCTTCTCACGCTTCGTGCCGGTGCTCGATCCGCGGTTCAGCTATCGCGGGGAGGACGTGGTCGCGACGCTTGACCAGGTGTGCCGCCGGATCGGCTATCCCAAGACGATCCGGGTCGACCAGGGCAGCGAGTTCATCTCGCGCGACATGGATCTCTGGGCCTATCAGCGCAGTGTCACGCTCGACTTCTCGCGGCCGGGAAAACCGACCGACAATGCCTTCATCGAGGCCTTCAACGGCCGGTTCCGGGCGGAATGTCTGTCGGCTCATTGGTTCATGAGCCTTGAAGATGCGGCCGAAAAGTTGGAGGCTTGGCGTAGAGACTACAACGAGGAACGGCCCCATGGTGCGATCGGGAACAAGGTCCCGGCAGCGCTGATGAAACCGGCACACGCATCCAGCCCGTGTGTCTGATCGAAGGGCGGAAACTCCGACAACGGCCGAGGTCGCGTTGGGTAGCACATCAGTTGGAGAATAGACTAACTTCAAAGTGCGAACGTTTCATGGGAGCAGGTCACACGAAAGAGTTGATCCTTTCGATCAAGGGGCGGTAACTGCCAGCTCGGGCTACAGTTACCCACCGCCTTGATCATGCGAAAGGACGAACGTGCGTCTCGCTGCATAGCACACCCCGGCAACACGGCCACGGGCTACGCCGGCGCAAGAAGATAGAGGGCGCCCCGCCCCACACCGAGAAACCAAGGGGCCCCGTCGGGTGCTTCTCTCAGGTCCCGGACTCGTTGAAGTTCGACGCCATAGATACGCTCGATCTCCTGTAGTGGTGTTCCGCCAACGCGAGCAACGTGATCAGAGTTAAGCAATCCGACCAAAATATGTCCACGCCACTCCGGGAACATTAGGCCGGAATAGATAACCGTGCCGGACAGCGTAATTAATGGATCCCAGTAGAACTCGGGTTGTTCCATGCCTGCTTTTTCTGTCACTTCGCCAGTACGATCTACCGAGTACTCACGTCCGTAGAAGATCACTGGCAATTAAAGTTTGCACCCGGTCGAATTCGGTTGATCTCGTCTCCGCCGTGGGCGCCCAGAGATCTCTGGCGGCATCGAGCACGGCGCCCTGTGGATTCCGGTGGCCATAGCTCCAAATCTCCGGTCGTGCGTCTGGGGTTGGGCGAACGGATTGTCCAAGGGTACTGTACCATTGCGATTGATCCGGACGACGCAACCATTGTGATTGGAGAGATCCTGTGCCGTCATGTCGTCGCGACGATCTCCGACCGTCAAGAAGATCCGGCCATCGATGGCTTCCACTAGGCGGCTGCCGAAGTGCCGACATCCGCGACCTCCAGGCGCCGACTCGAAGAGTAGGCGAATGTCATGAGTTGAGCCCAATCCTCCGACAGTTTGCCGACGCAAAGTGCTGTGTCAGCTCCACCCTCGGCCTGTCTCTTCGCGTAGCTTAGGAAGATCTCGCGGCTTTGCAAAAAGTCTCTGGGAACCGTAATATCTGCAAGCCCCCTTGCTGTTCCTTATAGACTTCGGGAAGACCAGTCACGTTGGAAAGTCCGACGTTTCATGATCAGGCTCCTCCGCTTTACCTTCACCATAGAACGAGCGCTCCTTAGGTGACCGCCTTGATGACGCGACTGGCGCCAAGTACCTTAACACGCGCCAGGCGCGATGGTGCATAGCCGGACCTTCGTCACAACCTTAGAATGTCCAGGAGCCTCAACAGCATCCTGTCGAAGCCTTACTGTCCCATCCGCAATGCTCCGGTGTCTTCGAAATAAGCTCTGACTTCGTCGGCAGAAAGCGGCCGGTTATAGAGGCGTACATCATCGATGCGGCCAGTGATTTCATCTACAATGCTGCCATTCTTGTCTAGATACCCACCGATGGTAAGCGGTCGATCTGAGAAGCTGATTATTCCAGAGAAGGGCAAAGCGCACACCTCTTGGCCGTCGGCGTATAGGCGCGCCATCTCACCATCGTACGTCGCCGCGAGATGTATCCACCTGTTGAGCTCCGCCACGTACGCCATGTCAGCATAGCATTCGACTTCCACCTCATCCGCAAGCCCAAGCTTCTGCGCAACACGAGCAAGAAGGCCAGGGCGTTCCGTCAACTCAAGCTTGAATTGCGGCCCGTGAAATCCAAGAAAAAGCATCGGATAGGAACTCGCCACTACCGCCACGTTATGCTCGTCAGTACGATAGGTCCAAGCCATAAGCGTGATGGATCTTCTAGTCTCCTTAATCTGGTCCGCCATAGAGATGGTCACAATGCCATCGTTTCCTCCGTCAAGCAGCAATGCTCCACCCTCGACTCCTTGGCCCCATGCGCCGTTGATCAGACTTCCATCGTGCCCGTTCCCAGATGTATCGGCTGCGTGCTCTCCGTGCTGCTCGTCGAAGGCCCACTGTCCGATCAATCCATCTACAGCTTCGGCGGCGATTGACATTGGGACGGCTGCCAGAAAGGCACCGGCAAGACTAAGCCCCTTGATCATATACGAATCCTCCTGCCCATTCACACTATGCTCCACCATCCCTTAATTTAAAGCACAGGCAAAAGAAATAATTTTGAGGAACACGACGGTTTCTCCGAGCGAACAGCGATCAAGCAAGACATATATCAGTCAAACCGAACGTTAAACGCTCGCTGCGTGCACGCGCTCGTGGCATACGCAACCACTCCGCTCCTTAAACTCGTAAGAGTGGCCTGTTCCCTGAAAAGTGGTCCTCCCTGAAGTAGGCTTTCGAGCCAGATGGAGGACAAAGGAATGCCCCAGAAGAAGCATAAGCCCGATGAGATCGTCGCGAAGCTGCGGCAGGTCGACGTGTTGGTATCGCAGGGCCGGTCGGTGGCCGAGGCGGTGCGGTCGATTGGCGTGACACAGTTCACCTACTACCGGTGGCGCAAGGAGTTCGGCGGCCTCAAGACCAACCAGGTGAAGCGGCTCAAGGAGCTGGAGAAGGAGAACGAGCGGCTGCGGAAAGCCGTTTCCGACCTGACGCTCGAGAAGCTGATCCTGAGGGAGGCCGCCTCGGGAAACTTCTGAGCCCCGCCCGCCGTCGTGCCTGCATCGACCACGTCCGGCAGAAGTTCCACGTCTCGGAACGGTTCGCCTGTCGCGCGCTCGGCCAGCATCGTTCGACCCAGCGGAAGGTGCCGCGCGGAAGGGTCGATGAAGACGCGCTGACCGCGGACATCATCGCGCTCGCCTCGGAGTATGGCCGATATGGCTACCGTCGAATCACGGCACTCCTTCGAGAGGCAGGCTGGGCGGTGAACGTGAAGCGCGTCGAACGCATATGGCGGCGGGAGGGGCTGAAGGTTCCTGCAAAACAACCGAAGAGGAGCCGGCTCTGGCTCAACGACGGGTCCTGCATCCGTCTGCGGCCCGAGCGTCCGAACCACGTCTGGTCCTACGACTTCGTCGAGAGCCGGACCCACGACGGAAGGAAGTTCCGCATGCCCTACCTGATCGACGAGTTCACCCGGGAGTGCCTGGCAGTCCGGATCGACCGGCGGCTGCGATCGACGGACGTGATCGACGTGCTGTCTGACCAGTTCATCCTGCGCGGTGTCCCGGATTACATCAGGTCGGACAATGGCCCTGAGTTCGTGGCGAAGGCTGTGCGGGAATGGATCGCCGCCGTTGGCGCGAGAACCGCCTACATCGAGCCGAGGTCACCGTGGGAGAACGGCTACTGCGAGAGCTTCAACGCCAGGCTCCGCGACGAGCTGCTCAACGACGAGATCTTCTACAGCCTGGCCGAGGCGAAGATCGTCATCGTGAGCTGGCGCCAGCACTACAATACAAAACGACCGCACTCATCCTTGGGCTATCGGCCGCCGGCTCCGGAGGCCGTCTCGTGGCCGGCTTCGCCACCCGGGACCGCTTCGCCGGCCACACCAGCCGTAGCGCCAAGACCCGTCATGCACTAAGATTGATACCGGACCACTTCATTGAGGCAGGTCAAATCGCCGCTCACGACCAACGGCCGCCAGGGCCTGGCGGTTCGCTTCGGGCAACGATGGGCGCGCCGGGCTGGAACTTTTAAGGCGGAATCCAACGTGAGCCTCTACGACGCCGACGTTTCGGCGTCCGGCTGGGGATCACCTCGGCGTTCTAGAGCGGATTGCGTTTAATCGGTTTCATAGCCTGCGGCCTTGAAGAAGTTGAAGCACTCTTCCTCGGTGAAGAGGTCGCAGACATGTCCGGCGACGCGCCAGAGGTCATCGTATGTCCGCGCCGCGGCTCGCCGGATAAGAGCCTTGAGCTTGGCGAATGCCATCTCGATCGGATTCAGGTCGGGGCTGTATGGTGGCAGGAACAGAAACCATGCGCCCACGGCGCGCATGGCCTGCGCGGCTGTGTGGCTTTTGTGGGATGACAGGTTGTCCAGGATGATCACGTCGCCCAGACGCAAGGTCGGGGCGAGTTGGGTCTCGACATAAAGCTCGAACATCTCGCGGTTCATTGCGCCGTCAATGATCCATGGCGCATCCAGCCTGTCATGGCGCAGGGCGGCGATGAAGGTCTGGGTGTTCCAGTGGCCGAAGGGGGCATGGTCGATCAGTCGCGCGCCCTTGGGCGCCCATCCGGTGGTCTTGACTATGTTTGTTTTGAGCGATGTCTCGTCAATGAACCCGATGCGCGGCAACAGGTTACGCATGAACGGCTGGCGGCGCATAATCCAGTCATGGCGGGCCTGCCGGACCTCAGGCCGCTTTTGCTCGACGGCTTGCAGGTCTTTTTTTGTGCGTCAGGCCGAGGCTGCGGAGCGCGCGCCAGACAGAGACGCGATGAACCGTTAGCTGATGCGCATCCGCGATTGCCAACACCAGATCATCCAGCGTCAAATCGGGCCTGCCATCCATGCGCGCCCTGATCCAGTCCTGCAGACGGCCCAGTTTGCCATGCCCGCCGCAATTGCCTTGCGGCCGCGGTTTCAGCCCACCCGTCTCGCGCTTCAGGATGATCATGTCATTGACGAACTTCACTGAAACCCGAAACCGCGCCGCTGCGGCGCGGTGCGTGTGGCCTTCCTCCACGAACGCGACCACACGCTCCCGAAGCGCCATAGGATGTGGCTTGCCCATCTCGGACCCCCATATCTGCCCTGCAGGCAGAGAATCATACAGCCGACTTCATGGGAATCCTGAATCGAATCGACCGCAACACGCTCTAGAAAGGAGTACGGTTTTTTTGTATTTTAGTGTTGGCGCCAGATCCCGATGAAGCAGTATGGCGCTCTGAGAGACCGCTTTCGCCCCTCCTGGCACCGGGACCGGTTAACAGCCCCTTCCGCATAACTCTCGAAAGAACGGAAAATCCGCCGCAACCGGATTGGGAGAACGCTTTCGCGAGGGGTAAGTGGCGGAGCGATAGGAGTTCGAACCACTGGATCGCCCTTCGATCGCTCCGATCACCTTGCTTAGAGCGGCTCTAGAATGTAGAGGACCGTCACCACCTTCCGATCACACGGCTACGATTCCTCGGATTATGTCGGCTTCGTTTGTAAGGATGTGCAAAGAACCAGACAGCTTGTGACAGGGCATCTACCTGATCATCGTACTCACCGTTCGGAAAGGCCTGCAATTCCTCGATCAGATCCTGCAGCCAGCTGGCCTTCATGGGCAGGAAAACCCTACCGTCCTCCATGGCCACCATGGCGCGGTCCATCCTGATCTCCTTCGACTCTGTGGGCTTGAACCATTGGACCACCGCCCGTCGAACCTCGCGCGGGTAGTACTCCCAAAGTTCTTCCGCCAGGGCGCGACCACTTGAAGCCAATTCGATCAGGTAGAAGTCGGCGTCGAACTCGTCGAACGCTGCAATTGCCGCTTTCTTGAGGTTCGGAAACGACCAACGGCCTCGGCCACTGGCGACAAGGTAAAGACGACCATCGCTTATCTGCCAGACCTGGATCACCGAATAAGATCCCGAGTCTGATCCCGAGGCCGCATCAATGCTCAAGAAACGCGCGTCCCAAACCTTTGGGAACTCGCTGTGGCGCTGGAACAGCGACACGTCTATGTAGCCGCCACCGGCGGGAAGCGGTGCCTGGAGATACTGCGCACTGTATCCCGCAGTTCCCATGGCGACCTTGCGCTGCTCCAGAAACTCGGCGGGCAGAAGCTCAGGGTGGAGCAATTCACCTTTCACATACTGATACGTCGCGTCCGGTCCGATCGGAATCGACTGGTCAACCTCCGCCTTTGCCGGCAGTGAGAGCATATTCCAGGGTTCAAGCTGCCGGAGAAATGCCGCCGGGTCGTTCATGGCAAGCCGTTGCATCACCAAAACTATGATGCCTTCGGAGCCTTTGTTGAAGCGCCCCATCAGAACGTTTGCAATCCAGTGGTTCACCTTCGCGCACGCCGCCTCATTCAGAGCGTCCGAGGCATCAAGCGTATCATCCAGGATCATGATGTCGGCGCCTAGGCCCGTGATCTTACTGCCGACCGAATACGCCTTGCGGAAGCCACCTTCGCTCGTCTTCAGCATGAGAGCAGTATCCTTATCCGCCTTCGGCACCATGGTCGGGAAGGCGTCCGTGTACCAAACGGACTCTATGACGGTCCGGAACGCAGCATGATGTTCCTCGGCGAGATCAAGGCTGTGCGATACCACAAAGATTTGCATAGTCGGGTCGTGCCCCAGCACAAAGGCAGGCCAGGCGATAGAGATAATCATGGATTTCAACGTCCGGGGAGGAACGTTGACCATAACGCGCTTCGTCTCACCGTTCATCACGCAGGACAGGAGCCAAGTAATGGCGTCGATATGCCAGTTGTGAAGGTATTCCTGCCCGGGGTTCAGTGTATGGAAGACCTTTTCGACGAAGGCGGGAAAATCTTGGCGGAGTACGGCGTTCATTTCAGAGTTTGTCGCCATAAATCTAGTCCTCCACACCGGAACCCGTGCGTCCGAGGCGACGCCGCACGAAGTTCTCGAGAATTTGCAGGTCTTCTTCGGTTGGCGGGAGTGACGCATCCTCAGCAGCATGCGTCTCCGGGAAGTATCGGTTGATCTGCCGCATGAGTTCCGCGATGGCCTTCTTGTCGCCTGCGAGAGCCATATTGATCAGCAACTTGGTCAGACCACGCATGACCGAGGCCTTGAGTTTCTTGTCGCCGACCTTCATGACGATCTCGTTAGCGAGCTCCTCTCGGAGGACGGTGGCGAAGCGCTCCTGCTCCGTGCGCCTACCTGCCGGGTTGCCGGATTGGCCCTTCTTGAACCGTCCATGTTCCGGGGGCCTGCGATAGCCCACATCGTAACCGTCAGACATTTGGATCCTCCTCGTCCGGAGCCGGCAGAAGCTTCACCGCGCGCCTGGCCGAGACAGCCTCATAGGTCTCACCGGTTTCCGCATGAATGACCTTTTGCCCGGTCAGGTCCATCCAGCGCCGAAGCGCAAGGTCGACATAGCGAGGTTCGATCTCGACACCGACGCAGCGCCGACGCGATGACTCGGCAGCAATCAGCGTCGATCCAGACCCCAGGAAGCAGTCGAGGACCACGTCGCCTGGTGCTGTGACATCAAGAATGGCGTCGCGAACCATCGCCACCGGTTTCACGGTCGGATGCACGGTGAAGTCATCCTCGTCCGTCTTGCCGCTAGTGGCGCCACCGTATTCCCAGACGTTAGAGCGGTTGCGCCCAAACCGGCCGAGCTGGACATTGTTGCGATGCCGCGCACCGGGCTTGCGAAGGACGAACACCAACTCGTGCTGCGACCTGTAGAGCGTTCCCATGCCTGGCGCGCGTTTGACCCACACCGCCAGGTTGATCTGCTCGACACCGAGTTGCAGAAGCGTCTCGTTCAACTCCGACACATGACGCCAGTCCATGAAGATAAAGGCAACGCCGCCGGAACGCAGCAGAGCAATTGAGGGCCCCAGACATTCGACGAGAAACCGGACAAACTCCACCGGCTGCATCTCGCCGCTTGCTTCGGCGAACTCCGCGTGTCGCCCGTTGACGGTGCTGACATGGCCGCTGATCTTGACATTCCAAGGGGGGTCCGTAATCAGCATGGCCGCTTCACGCGCAACACCGCCGTGGGCGAGTTCGCCCATGTCCTGCGCACGACCGCAGAAAATCCGGTGATGGCCGGCAATCCAAACGTCTCCGGGACGGGTTACTTGGCTCAAGCCATCCGCAGCCAAGCCATCCAGGTCATCCAGAGGATCTTCGTCGGATGCACCAACTGAATGGTCCTGGAGGATGACATCGATCTCGGGCACTTTGAATCCGGTCACTTCCAGATCGACCCCTATCTGGAGCAAGTCGGCAAACTCGATCCGCAGTGTCTCGTTATCCCACTCACCGCTTTCCTGCAGCTTGTTCAACGACAGCGCCAACCTGCGCAGGTCCACGTCAGAAAGATCACCGACCAAGATGCGGGGCAGTTGCTCGGCTCCAAGCCGGCTGGCGGCCTCAAGCCTGATGTGGCCATCTACAACCTCATATCTTTCGCCACTCGCACCATGACGAACGAGGATCGGTACGCGGAAGCCAAAGGTCTCGATCGCTTGAACAACGGCTTCTACTTGTTTCTCGAGCGCACGCCGAACTCGACGTGGCCCCGCATCGATGAGCGCGATGGCCAACCACAGGATGCACATCTCCCCGAAAAGATCGTTCTTCAGGTTGTTTGGCTCGCGCGGAATGTCGAAAGGCTTCGCCGGTGAACCGGAGACCTCGCTCAGGACTTTTTTTGACTTGGGTTCCATATGACCTCCTGCATGCTTACCAGGAGGCGACGAAGACGGCTGTGCGGTACACGGAAGCAATACGCTCAGCTCATCCACGTCGTGACCCTCCTGGATCACGGTGGACGAACCGCGGGTAATAGACTTCCTGTCGTTGCCGGGTTCTATCTAGGCCTTCTGAGTGGCACAGTATCCCCTCCCTGTCAACCGCACCTACCCCACAACCCATTGGGATAGTTGACAAACGGTTTGGAGGGCGACACGGTCTTGCCCTTCGCAGGTTAGACTGGACTTCCTCGGCGAACGGAGCGTCAGTGGCGAAGCGCCCGGCCGGTCCGGGCTTTCCTCGGTGAGGGCCGGCACGGTGTCGACCCGGGCAAACAGAGGAGACCAGGATGAGCAAATCCACTGACGTCAAACCGCGCAAGACCAAGTCAGCGACCCTAAGGCGGCTCTTGTCGCGGAAGGCAGGGGCGGACCTCGCGACCCTTCAGGAGGCCACCGGGTGGCAGCCGCATTCGGTGCGGGCGGCGCTCAGCACCCTCCGAAAGGCGGGCTTCCGCGTCGATCGGACAGAGCCAAGATCCGAGGGTGGCGCGCCCGTCTACCGGATCACGGCAAGTCCGGAGGGGGCATGACGCTCCCGACGGTGCCGGAGATCGAAGCAATGGACCGGGCGGCACTTGTTGCCGCCTGGTCCGGGATGTTCGGCAAACCGGTCCCCAAGAGCCTCAGCCAGCCTTTCCTCCGCCGATTTCTGGCCTTCGAGGTCCAGGCCCGCCGGATGGGAGGGCTGCCAAAGGGCTTCGTGAAGGACCTGGACCGGTACCGGGCGAGGCATGTCGCGCCGGCCGGGTCGGACCTCAAACCGGGCGGCCGGCTGCTCCGGGAGTGGAACGGCATAACCCACGTCGTCCAGGTCACCGAAGATGGCTTCCGTTGGAACAGCGCGAGTTACCGCTCCCTCTCGGCGGTCGCTCGCGCCATCACCGGCGCGCGCTGGTCCGGTCCCCGGTTCTTCGGCCTGGGAGAGGCTCGATGATGGCTGTTGCGGCGAAGGTGCGCTGCGCGATCTACACCCGGAAGTCTTCCGACGAGGGACTGGAGCAGAGCTTCAACTCGCTCGACGCCCAGTACGAGGCCTGTGCCGCGTATGTCGCGAGCCAGAGGCAGGAGGGCTGGATCCTTGCGAAGGACCGTTTCGACGATGGTGGCGTCTCCGGGGGCACGCTCGAACGCCCCGCCCTGCAACAGCTGCTTTCCGAGATCGACGCGGGCCGCGTCGCGATGGTGGTGGTCTACAAGATCGACCGGCTCACCCGGTCCTTGGCGGACTTCGCCAAGCTGGTCGAACGACTGGATGCTTCGGGTTGTTCCTTTGTCTCAGTGACGCAGGCATTCAACACGGCCTCTTCGATGGGCCGACTCACCTTGAACGTCCTGCTGTCCTTCGCCCAGTTTGAACGGGAGGTGACCGCCGAGCGTATCCGCGACAAGATTGCCGCCTCGAAGAGGCAGGGAATGTGGATGGGCGGGATCGTCCCTCTCGGCTACGATCCCCATCCCGATCCCAAGGTCCGGGAACTCGTGGTCAACGAGGCCGAGGCCGAGACAGTGCGGACGATCTTCGATCTCTACGACCGCCATGGCAACCTCATCCTGGTGGCGCGCGAGGCCGCAGCGCTCGGGCTTCGGTCGAAGCGCTACGTGTTTCGGACCGGGCGTACTCAGGGCGGGAATGTCTTCTCCACCGGTCACATCCACAAGGTCCTCTTGAACCCGGTCTATCTCGGTCGCATCCGGCATAAGGAGCTAGTCTGGCCTGGGCGGCACCAGGCGATCCTCAACGAGGATCTCTGGAACCGGGTCCAGGAGAACCTGCAGGCATCGGCGCGGCGCGGGAGGGGGCGAAGGTCCGACGCAGATCCGGCACTCCTCGCGGGCAAGCTCCGCGATGAGACCGGCGATCGGTTGACGCCGACCTCAACCATGAAGGCGGGTCGTCGGCACCGGTACTACGTCTCGAACCGGCTCGTTGCCGGTGGACCCGATCCCACCGGTTGGCGCCTGCCTGCCTCGAAACTTGAGAGCCTCGTCGCGGGGCTCGTCGCAGATCACCTCGAGCGGGCGGCCTCCGGACATCAATTGCTTACCGATCCCGACCTTAGGGCCGCTTCTGATCTTGCCACGGCTGCACGCGCCCTTGCAGCTTCCTTGCGTCGACCAGTCCCCTCACTACTCAGGGGCGTCCTCGTGTCAGGGGTTGTAGGGGCCAAAGAAATCTCCCTGAAGCTGGACCGTATTACCATCGCAACGGCCCTCTCCGTCTCAGCAGACAGCCTCGCATCGGAGGTCGGCAAGGTATCGGCAGAGGTCCGGTTGCGCCGGCGCGGGGTCGAAGTGAAGCTCATCGTCGGCGACCGGGCCGAGAAGCCCGATCCCGTCCTCTTAAAGACCCTGCAAGATGCTCATCGTTGGACCGCAGCTCTGCGGACTGGCACGCCTATGGGGGACCTCGCTGCAGAAGCCGGGCACCACGAGGTACATATCCGGACCCGCGCGCCGTTCGCGTTTCTCTCGCCCCGGATCCAGCGCGCGATCGCAACCGGGACCCTGGCGCCGGAGCTGACGCTCCGACGAATGCTCGTTCTTGATATCCCCCTCGACTGGATCGAACAGGAACGGCTCTTCGGTCTCCCCTGATCCGAAGCGAATTCCCTGCACATTCCCTGCTCGGAGGCGCAGGGAATTGACTTGTAAGCAACTGTTTTGGATGAGCTTTGCCCGCCCGAAAGTGACGGAAACTGCGAGTATGCGGAAAATTCCCTGCAAATTCCCTGCCAGCAGGGAATGTCCGGCCAAAACCGTACCCGCAGTTGCTGCCTCCGGAGACTCAGCGGCCAATTGCTACCTGACATGTCTCCGAGAGGCGTCTCCGTTCAGTGAGCACGCAGACAAGTCGCGGGAATGTCGGGAGGATTTTCGGCCATTTTAAATTATATATCAATGGCTTAGGTGGCTGGCGGAGAGACAGGGATTCGAACCCTGGAGACGGTTTCCCGCCTACACACTTTCCAGGCGTGCGCCTTCGACCACTCGGCCACCTCTCCGGCAGGCTGGCGTTTAGCAGCAATATCCGACCGGGATCAAGCGCAAGCCTGACGGTGTCGTCACTTCAATCCGAGGACGTCCAGCATGTCGTATTCGCCCGGCGAGCGACCCTGTCCCCAAAGCGCCGCCTTCAGGGCGCCTCGTGCGAAAAGGCTGCGGTCGGTGGCGATGTGGCGCAGGACGATCCGCTCGCCGGGCGCGGCGAAGATGACGTCGTGCTCGCCCACGATGTCGCCGCCCCGGATCGCCGAGAACCCGATGTGTCCGGCCTCGCGCGCACCAGTGATCCCGTCACGACCGCGATCCTCGACCGCACGCAGCGATACGCCGCGTCCAGCCGCCGCGGCCTCGCCCAGCATCAGTGCAGTGCCGGAGGGCGCATCCACCTTGTGACGGTGGTGCGCCTCGACGATCTCGATGTCGTAGTCCGTGTCCAAGGCCGCCGCGACACGCCGCGTGAGTTGCACCAGAAGATTGACGCCAAGGCTCATGTTCCCGGCGCGCACGATGGTCGCGTGACGCGCCGCTGCCCTCAGCTTCGCCAAATCTCCCTCGCTCAGACCTGTCGTGCCCACCACATGAACCGTGCGCGCCTGCGCCGCGATGGCGGCATGGGCGACGGTGGCCTCGGGCGTGGTGAAATCGATCACCGCCTGAGCCTCGGCGAAGGCCTCGAGCGGATCGTCCGACACCAAGATACCCTCCGGGGCACTAGGCAGCACGTCGGACAGCGACCGGCCGACCCAGGGGTTGCCCGGCTTCTCGACCGCGCCCGACAGGCGCAGCACGTCCGACCGCTGCAAGGCGCCGATCAGGATCCGCCCCATGCGCCCCGAAGCGCCCGTCACAACCACGTTCGGCAAGTCGTCCATCGCACCCTCCCTATCCGCGCCTTCCTTACGCCAGCGGCTCCCATCCGCAAACCCGCAACTTCTTCAATCCGCAAATCCTCCGGGGGAGACGCCAAAGGCCGAGGGGGCGGAGCCCCTTGCATCGCGACTTGTCCCGAGACGCTTCAAGGCCTAGATGCGAGGACATGGCACGCTCCCGCTTCTCCGACACGTCCGGCCCCTCGCAGCGCCAGCTTCGCGTGGCCGAGCTGATCCGACGCAGGCTGTCGGACATCCTGACCCAGGGCGATATCCACGATCCCGACCTCAATCGCCTCTCGATCACCGTGGGTGAGGTGACCTGCACGCCCGACCTACGGACCGCGACCGCCTATGTCCTTCCGCTCGGCGGCGGCCAGCGCGACGAGGCGCTCGACGCGCTGCGCCGCAACCGCTCCGAGATCCGCCGCGTCGTGGGCCGCAGCCTTCAGCTCAAGTTCACGCCCGAAATCCGCTACGAGATCGACGAGACCTTCGACCGTCTCGACGACACACGCGCCATGTTCGCCGACGAGAATGTCCGCCGCGACCTGGATCGCGAGTAGCGCGATCCTTCTTGCGTCGCTCTTCTCCGGGACCGCGCAGGCGGCCGGATGCCGGGACGTGGCATTCGAGGACACGCCCTTCACCGTGTGCGAGGCCGACCCCGCAACCGACGACATCCGGCTCTTCCTCCGAGACGATGACGGAAGGCTGCTCGGCACCTTCGAGAATGTCGATGCGTCCCTAGCGTCCGAAGGAAGGCGCCTCGCCTTTGCGGTCAACGCCGGCATGTATCATCCCGACCGGCGCCCCGTCGGGCTTTACGTCGAGGACGGGACCGAACGCGCGCGTATCGTCACCCGCAAGGGCCCGGGCAACTTCGGTCTCCTGCCGAACGGCGTGCTCTGCATCGGCGACGGCTGGGCGCGCGTGGTCGAATCCCGTGCTTTCGCCGCCGAACCACCCGCCTGCCGCTATGCCACGCAATCCGGGCCGATGCTCGTCATCGACGGCGCGCTCCATCCGCGCTTCTTGCCCGACTCGCGGTCTCGCTACATCCGCAACGGTGTCGGCGTCACGCCGGAGGGACGGATGATCGTCGCGATCTCGAACCGCCCGGTGACCTTCCACCGCTTCGCGCGGTTCTTCCGCGATGTCCTCGGAACGCCGAACGCCCTCTTCCTCGACGGCAACATCTCGCGCCTCTACGCGCCCGAGCTCCGCCGCCAGGACTTCGGTTTTCCGATGGGGCCGATCCTTGGCGTCACCGTTCCCACCGATTGACATTTGCGCCCGCGAGGCGCTAGCACGCCGCCTCTCGGAAGGGGACGAGCATGGCACGGCGCAAAAAGGGACGCGACATCTCGGGATGGCTGGTGGTGGACAAGCCCGCCGGACCGACCTCGACCGCCGTGGTGAACAAGGTCAGGTGGGCTTTCGACGCGAAGAAGGCCGGCCACGCAGGCACCCTCGACCCCGACGCAACCGGCCTCCTTGCCATCGCGCTGGGTGAGGCGACCAAGACGGTGCCCTTCGTCACCGACGCGCTCAAGGCCTACGACTTCACGATCCGCCTTGGCGCCTCCACCAACACCGACGACGCCGAGGGCGAGGTAACGGCCACCTCCGACACCCGCCCCACCGACGAAGAAATCCGCGCGGCCCTGCCCGCCTTCACCGGCGACATCCTCCAGACACCGCCCGCCTTTTCCGCCGTGAAGATCGAGGGCGAGCGCGCTTATACGCTCGCCCGCGCCGGCGAGACCGTCGAGATCGAGGCGCGCCCGCTCTACGTCGAGAGTCTCGACCTCCTGGCCCGCCTCGATCCCGACCACGCACAACTGCGGATGGTCTGCGGCAAGGGCGGATATGTCCGCGCCATCGCCCGCGACCTTGGAGAAGCGCTCGGCTGCTTCGGCCACGTCGTCACGCTCAGACGCACCTGGGCCGGGCCATTCGATCTCGATGACGCTGTGACCCTCGACGACGTCGAACGCCTCGCCCGCACGCCCGAGCTCGACGAGCTTCTCCTACCGCTCGAGACCGGACTTGCCGATCTGCCCGAATTGCCCGCGACTGCCGAGGGCGCCGCGCGGCTCAGAAACGGCAATCCCGGCATGGTGATCGCCTCCGACGCGGAATACGGCGAGATGGCCTGGGCCTCCTACCAGGGCGAGGCTGTCGCCGTCGGCACCTACCGCGCGGGCGAACTGCATCCGACCCGCGTCTTCGCCTCGTGACCCTCGTCACCCGCCGCCACACTGGCGACGGGCGCGACAGCGCGGCGGTCTATTCGCCCTGCCTCCGCTACCGCTACGCGCTGACCCGGACCTGGGACGCGGCCGGCCCGCGCCTTCTCTACGTCATGCTGAACCCCTCGACCGCCACCGAAGCCGCAAACGACCCCACCGTCGAGCGCTGCGAACGCCGCGCCCGTGCTCTCGGCTATGGCGCCTTCCGCGTCGCGAACCTCTTCGCCCTGCGCGAGACCGATCCCGCCCGACTGCGCCGCGCCGAGCGGCCAGTCGGTGCGGCGAACGACGCCCAGATCGCCGAGGCTGCGGACTGGAGCGACGCCGTCCTCTGCGCCTGGGGCATCCACGGCGCGCATCGGTCTCGGGGGCAAGCAGTCGCCGCGATCCTCAACGCCAGTGGCAAGCCCCTCCTGACGCTCGGACTATCGAAGGACGGCCACCCGAGGCACCCGCTCTATGTCTCCTACGGCGTTGGCCCGGTCTCCTGGACCTGAAGGGCCGGCACGCATGCAGAATGACCCACAGCCCACGGCACCGGCGGCGCAAAGACCCCGCCGCCAACCGTCACGGGATCGCTGCCCTGCATCTTCACTGGTCCGAAAATATCCCGGGGGAGGCCCGGCCTTGCGCCGGGACGGGGGCAGCGCCCCCCTTCCTGACCGGCGGGCGGCGGCCGCGCATCGCGGCCGCCGTCAGGCCCCCCGTGCACGCACGGGTCCGCCGCCCCTTCCAAGGTCACCTGGACTCCCTTCTGGAGCGGCCGCACCCCTGCGGCTCATGACAGGCAATCTGGCAGCTTCTGATGAAGACGCCGTTACCGCCTCACGTCGTCTTTCCGGAACGCCTGTTCCGGTCGTGCCACGCTCCATCTGCTCCCAGATTCCGCTTTCCAACGGCATCCGCTTCGCCTATACGCCCCATCTCACCTCCACGGGCCTTGCTGGACGACATCCCGGCTCGCGCCATCGATCCTGAAAGGAGACCCCGATGTCGATCACTGCCGAAGAAAAGCAGAAGCTGATCAAGGACTACGGCACCAAGGACGGCGACACCGGTTCGCCCGAAGTGCAGGTCGCGATCCTGTCGTCGCGCATTTCCACGCTGACCGAGCACTTCAAGACCCACGCGAAGGACAACCACTCGCGCCGCGGTCTTCTCAAGCTCGTCGCGCTGCGCCGCAAGCTCCTCGACTACGTCAAGGCCAAGGACGAGAAGCGCTATCAGGACCTGATCGAGCGTCTCGGCCTCCGTCGCTGAGGCAAGCCTCCAAGACCGAACACCGGAAGGGCTGCCTCGGGCGGCCCTTTTTCGTTGAGCCCCTCCCTATGTGAACTCGTCGCCCGTCCGTTCCGCGTCCCTGCCCAGAGCCGCAGCCGGCTTGAACCGCCTCGGTATCTCGACTAGGGACGTCCTCGCATCACCGGAGTAAGGCACATGGACCAGCACTGCATCTGACCCGTCACCCATCGACAAAGATCAGACCAGCGAGGCGTCCATGCCCTTCCCCTCTCCCGACACACGTCATCCCCTGAGGCTGCCCGATGGCTCCGCCCATCCCGGCGCCGTTTTCCTGAAGGCCGTCGTCGATCACCCGAGGATCGAGGTCGGAGATTACACCTATGCCTTCGAGAACGACCCGCCAGACGACTGGATCGCGCGAAAGGCCCCCTACATCTTTCCCTTCTCGGCCGAGAAGCTTGTGATCGGCAAGTTCTGCCAGATCGCCAGCGGCGCACGCTTCATCACCGCCTCGGCCAACCACAGGTACGACGGGATATCGAGCTTTCCCTTCGCGATCTTCGGCGGCCCGACCGTCGGGCGCCCTTCGATGCCGACATCGTTTTCGGACACCATCGTCGGCCACGATGTCTGGCTTGGCGACGCAGCCACGATCCTGCCGGGTGCACGGATCGGATCGGGCGTCATCGTGGGCGCCGGTGCCGTGGTGTCAGGCTCCATCCCGGACTACGCCATCGTGGCAGGCAATCCGGGCCGCGTTCTGCGCAGGCGTTTCACCGACGGGCAGATCGACCGCCTCATGCGCATCGCCTGGTGGGACTGGCCGATCGACCGCATCCTCGCCCACGAGTCCGAGATTTGCGGCGGAGACGTGGACGCGCTCGAGCGTGCGGCGCCATGAGCGAGCCCGAACTCTTCCTCGTGACCCATCCCGGTCTCGAAGACTTCCTCGCGGACGAAGCGCGCGAGAAGGGCTTCGGCGTCACCGGCACCATACCCGGCGGCGTCACGCTGTCGGGCGGCTGGTCCGAGGCCTGGCGCGCGAACCTGCGTCTGCGCGGCGCGACGCGCGTGCTTGTCCGCCTGACCTCGTTCCGCGCCATGCATCTTGCACAACTCGACAAGCGCGCACGCAAGGTACCCTGGGGGGACTGGCTGCGGCCCGACCTTCCGTTCCGCGTCGAGGCGACGTGCCGCAAGTCCCGCATCTACCATGCCGGTGCCGCCGCGCAGAGGATCGAGCGCGCGGTGAGCGAAACCCTCGGTGCGCCCCTGTCCAAGGACGCCGCCATCGTCCTGAAGCTTCGGATCGAGGACGACCTGGCCACGCTCAGCGTCGACACCTCGGGCGCGTCGCTCCACAAACGCGGTCTGAAGCAGGCCGTCGCGAAGGCGCCCATGCGCGAGACGATGGCCTCCCTCCTCCTGCGCGCCGCGGGCTTTGACGGACGCGAGACGGTCCTCGATCCCATGTGCGGCTCAGGAACCTTCCCCATCGAGGCAGCCGAGATCGCGTCCGACCTGGCCCCCGGCCGCGCCCGCGCGTTCGCGTTCGAGACGCTGGCCACCTTCGACGCAACAGGCTGGGAGGCGATGCGCCATGCACACGACCGGGTTACGCCCCCTGGCCCGCCCCGCTTCTTCGGCTCGGACCGGGACCAGGGGGCCGTCCGGATGGCGGGCGAAAACGCGACAAGGGCCCGCGTTTCGGAAATCATCCGTTTCCAGCGCATGGACGTCTCGGACGTGGCCCCGCCCGAGGGACGCCCCGGCCTCGTCATCGCGAACCCGCCCTACGGCGGCCGCATCGGCGCCAAGGGTCCGCTTCATGCGCTGCACGCAAGCTTCGGAAAGGCCATGAAGGAAAGGTTTCGGGGCTGGCGCATCGCCCTCGTCACGTCCGAGCCCGGCCTGGTGAAATCGACGGGCCTTCCCTTCGCCGAACCCGGTCCGTTCATCGACCACGGAGGGATCCGCGTCCGTCTCTATCAGACCGGCCCTCTCTGACCTCGGCAATCCCTTCACGAAGCCGCCGCAATTTTGCCCGAATCCGGGGTCGAGATCGGAGGCGCATCCAGAACGGGGACACGGCCATGATGTTCGCACGGAAACCGCCCAGGGAACTCTGCGTCCGTCGGCTCAAGCGGCGGATGATCGGCATCGGTGACGACGCGGCCAGGCTGATCGCCACGATGAAGGAAAACCGCCCCCTGTCCTACGGTCCCGACCGTCGTCCGCTGGACCTGATCCGCAATGCGGACTCCGAGGCGCTCTTCGTCGAAACCGACGCGCTTGGCCACGACAGCTTCCAGCATTTTCACTACACGGACGACTTCCGCTCGATCGATCCGAACGCGCAGGTCGACCTCATGGTGCTCTTCGGCGATGTCGCGCGGGTCAACGCCATCCTCGCGCCCTTCGCCGGGTCGAGCGTCGCGTCCCCTGCCGCGCGCCTCGTCAACGAGATCGCGGACCGCATCATCGCGACGGCCTGTTTCTTCGACGCCTATTTCTCGCGCTTCGACGTATCCACCGACATTCTCCTCGGCCGCACGTCGGGCCGAGCCCTGGCCGAACGGATGGCCGCGCTGGGCGCAGAGGACCGCATCCGCTACGACCGCGCACAATCCCGGCTGTCGGACCCCGCAACGGACGCCGCCCGCCTCGCGCCGCGCCGCATCCCGCCCTTCGTGATCTCGGCCGGGTTGCGCTATGGCCGGGGGCAGACCTTCGTCAACGGAGTGTACTTCCCGACCGAGGCGGCGCAGGTGATCCTTGGCCAGACGGCGGCGCTGGCGGCCGCCTCGCAACTCGAAGCCGCGCCGCGGATGCACTGAGGGGCGGACACCCGCCCCGCGCACTTGACCCGCGTTTGACCTGCATCATGTCTCGAGAGGCATCGGCCCGCCACCATGGCGGAACAGCTTTCGCAGGACAGGTCCCATGACGCTCAGCCGCCAGACACCCGACACGGACACGCCGGACCTCCGCGTCCCGCTCGACACCGTATGCTATGTCATCGAGAAGGCGCGCGAGTTCGACGTCAAGACGGGGTCGTCCGATCCGGCGGCATCGCGGCTCGACGACGACGACATCGACGCCGCCGTGCTCGAGGATCGACCGTCCGACCCCGTCCGGCACGAGCTTCTCTCGGTCATCTCCGATCTCAACCACGGCGCGCAGATCGACCTCGTCGCCATCATGTGGCTCGGTCGCGCCGAAGGCCCCGACAGCTGGGACGAAGCCCGTCGCATGGCCGAGGAAGGGCACAACGACCGCACCGCGCAATACCTCGTGGGCACGCCGCTTCTGGGTGACTACCTGGAAGAAGGCCTGAACGTCATCGGCCTTTCCTGTGCCGACTACGTCGAGAACAACGTGTAACAGGGCTTGCATCGAATCCATATATCTGGAATTCTGGATATATGGATAAGACAAACAGCCTCGCCGCCCTCTCCGCCCTGTCCCAGGACGTTCGTCTCGACGCCTTCCGTCTGCTCGTCCAGGCCGGCGCCGAGGGCCTGCCTGCGGGCGAGATCGGCGACCGCCTGGGCGTCCGCCAGAACACGATGTCTTCCCACCTTTCGATCCTTCATCAGGCCGGCCTCGTGCGGAACCGCCGCGAGGGCCGGGGGATCCGCTATTTCGCCGACATGGAAGGCATGCGCGGGCTCCTTGGTTTCCTGATGGAAGACTGCTGCGGCGGTCGCTCCGAACTCTGCCAACCCGTCATCCAGGAAGTCGCCTGCTCCTGCTGAGATGCCTATCATGCGCGAACCCTACAACGTCCTCTTCCTCTGCACCGGCAACTCCGCCCGCTCGATCCTGGGCGAGGCGATCATGACCCGCGAGGGCGCAGGCCGCTTCCGCGGCTTCTCGGCCGGCTCGCGGCCCTCGGGCCAGCCGCACCCGTACGCCATCGACCTGCTCACACGTCTCGGCCACGACACCGCCTTCGCGCGCTCGAAAAGCTGGGACGAATTCGCCGGACCCGGAGCGCCGAAGATGGACTTCATCTTCACCGTCTGCGACCAGGCGGCGGCCGAGGAATGCCCCTACTGGCCCGGCCATCCGATGTCGGCGCACTGGGGCCTGCCAGATCCCGCCGCAGCGACCGGGACCGAGGCGGAACGCCGTCTCGCCTTCTCCGACACCTACCGGATGCTGCGCAACCGGATCACCGCCTTCGTGAACCTGCCGACCGAGTCGCTCGACAAGGCCTCGCTGCGCGCCCGACTGGCCGAGATCGGCCGCGACACCACGCCCGCCCCGACCGAATGACCGACACGCCCCGCCGACTGGTGGCCGAAGCGCTCGGCACTGCCCTCCTCGTCGCGACCGTCGTCGGTTCGGGCATCATGGCCGACGCGCTCTCCGCCGACGACGCCGTCTCGCTTCTCGGCAACACGATCCCCACGGGAGCGATCCTGATCGTCCTCATCACCATCCTCGGCCCCGTCTCGGGCGCGCACTTCAACCCCGCCGTGACGCTTGTCTTCGCCGCCCGCCGTGACCTCGCCCCAGGCCTCGCCCTGGCCTACGTCGCCGCCCAGATCGCGGGCGGTATCGCCGGCAGCCTTCTCGCGCACGCCATGTTCGAACTGCCCATGCTCCAGATCTCGACCCGCGCGCGCACCGACGCCGGCCAATGGATCGCCGAGGTCGTCGCGACCTTCGGCCTGCTCCTGACGATCCTCGGCGGCCTGCGCCACCGCGCCGACGCGGTCCCGTGGCTCGTCGGCCTCTACATCAGCGCAGCCTACTGGTTCACCGCCTCGACCAGCTTCGCCAATCCCGCCGTCGCCATCGCCCGCGGCCTGTCGGACACCTTCGCCGGGATCCGTCCCGCCGACGTGCCCGCCTTCGTTCTGGCCGAGATCGCAGGCGCGCTCCTCGCCGCCGCCCTCGGGGGGTGGCTCTTCGTGCCCGACCGCAACGCGCCCCGGTGACGGGCCGGGCACACGCCCTTTCCAACCCGGCCATTCTCCTGTATGGCCCGCCAATCTGAGACGTGACGCTACGGACCCCGGCGAACGCGAAGGATAGGGGTCGGCGGCAATGGGGCCGCCATTTCAACGGGACGCTGTGGAACGCCGCGCGATCCCAGACAGGATGTCAAGATGTTCAAGGAAATCAAGAAATCGATCCAGTGGGGCGAAGAAACGCTGACACTGGAAACGGGCAAGGTCGCCCGCCAGGCCGACGGATCGGTCATCGCCACCTACGGCGAAACCTCCGTCATGGCCAACGTCACCTTCGCCAAGGAAGCCAAGCCCGACCAGGACTTCTTCCCGCTGACGGTGCACTACAACGAGAAATACTACGCCGCCGGCAAGATCCCCGGAGGCTTCTTCAAGCGCGAGGCCCGTCCGACCGAGAAGGAGACGCTGACCTCCCGCCTGATCGACCGTCCGATCCGGCCGCTTTTCGCGCCCGGCTTCAAGAACGAAGTCCTCGTGATCTGCACCGTGCTGTCGCATGACCTGGTCAACGATCCCGACGTCGTCGCCATGATCGCGGCGTCGGCCGCCCTGACGATCTCTGGCGTGCCCTTCATGGGTCCGATCGCCGGCTGCCGCATCGGCTTCGAGGACGGCGACTACGTCCTGAACCCGACCGTCGACGACATGCACCAGCTTCGCAACAATCCCGACCAGCGCCTCGACCTCGTGGTCGCCGGCACCAAGGACGCGGTGATGATGGTGGAATCGGAGGCCTACGAGCTCTCCGAGGCCGAGATGCTGGGCGCGGTCAACTTCGCGCACGAGCAGATCCAGCCCGTGATCGACCTCATCATCGACCTCGCGGAAGACGCGGCGAAAGAGCCGTTCGACTTCCAGGCTCCGGACTACTCGGCGCTCTACAACGCCGTGAAGGCCGCCGGCGAGGACAAGATGCGCGCCGCCTACGCCATCACCGACAAGCAGAAGCGCGTCGCGGCGGTGTCCGAGGCCCGTGAAGCCGTCAAGGCGTCGCTCTCGGAAGAGCAACTCGCCGACAAGAACCTCGGTTCGGCCTTCAAGAAGCTCGAATCCGCAGTCCTGCGCGGCGACGTCGTCAAGAACGGTCGCCGCATCGACGGCCGCGCGCTCGATCAGGTTCGCCCGATCGTCTGCGAAACCGGGCTTCTGCCCCGGACCCACGGCTCGGCGCTGTTCACCCGCGGCGAAACGCAGGGCCTCGTGGTCACCACGCTCGGCACCGGCGACGACGAGCAGATGATCGACGCGCTGAACGGCACGTATCGCTCGAACTTCCTCCTGCACTACAACTTCCCGCCCTACTCGGTCGGTGAAGTGGGTCGCTTCGGACCGCCGGGCCGGCGCGAGATCGGACACGGCAAGCTCGCCTGGCGCGCGCTCCAGGCCGTCCTGCCCTCGACGACCGACTTCCCCTACACGATCCGCCTCGTCTCCGAGATCACGGAATCGAACGGCTCCTCGTCCATGGCTTCGGTCTGCGGCGGGTCGCTCTCGATGATGGACGCGGGCGTGCCGATCAAGGCCGCCGTCGCAGGCGTCGCAATGGGCCTCGTGCTCGAGGACGACGGCTCCTATGCGGTGCTGACCGACATCCTCGGCGACGAGGATCACCTCGGCGACATGGACTTCAAGGTCGCCGGCACCGAGAAGGGCATCACCTCGCTCCAGATGGACATCAAGGTCCAGGGCATCACGCCCGCGATCATGGAGGAGGCGCTCGCACAGGCCAAGACCGGTCGTCTCCACATCCTGGGCGAGATGAACAAGGCCAAGGCCGAGACCGGCGACTTCTCGGTCCACGCACCCCGCATCGAGACGATGACCATCCCGACCGACAAGATCCGTGAAGTGATCGGCTCGGGCGGCAAGGTCATCCGCGAGATCGTCGAGGTCTCGGGCGCCAAGGTCGACATCAACGACGACGGCGTCATCAAGATCGCCAGCGCCAACGGCGATGCCATCCAGAAGGCCTACGACATGATCTACTCGATCGTGGCCGAGCCCGAGGAAGGCAAGGTCTACAAGGGCAAGGTCGTGAAGATCGTCGACTTCGGCGCCTTCGTGAACTTCTTCGGCAAGCGCGACGGCCTCGTCCACGTCAGCCAGATCGAGAACAAGCGCCTGAACCATCCTTCCGACGTCCTGAAGGAAGGCCAGGAGGTCTGGGTGAAACTTCTCGGCTTCGACGACCGCGGCAAGGTCCGCCTCGCGATGAAGATGGTCGACCAGACGACAGGCGAAGAGCTCTCGAAAGAAATGCAGGAAGAAGCGGCCGACTGAGGCGCTTTCTCCTCCGATCACTCAGGGCCTCGGCGGAAACGCCGGGGCCTTTTTGTTTTGCGGCGCTGGACGTGGGTCAATGACCGCGATGCGGACGAAGCGGACATTGCACATTGACTAACTCTTTCATCGCTCACATCTTCGAACTGTGAAAAGGTTGATCATCTCAGCAGTAGCTTCAGCATACCTGATTCCGTCTGTGGGTTTCGCCGACAATGAAAAAGCACCGGAGTTTCTCAGCTTCGGGAGGCCCTTCAGTGAACAAAGCGAAAAGCTGAGTGCACGAGAACTTCAGCGATATGAGCGAGCTCTTGGTAAGTTCCAGCGTGTTGACGATTGCGTAGAAAAAACTGAAGCAACACTAGATTTCGGACTGTCACAGATGCGCTGGAATGAGCTGAATACACTTGAGAAAGTGAATTTATGTGTTTTTCGGCCGGCGGCGGAGCTCAACAGCTACGAAAGGATGCTCAAATGGTTCAATTCAAATGGGTTCAAGGCGATCTCGACTAAACGGCCACAAAGCGTCATGAGGTTTTACCAACATGATAGTGACGGCATCTTGGTGAGCGCTACCGCACCCATAGATGGCCCAATTAGAGTGGGGCTTCTGGACCGGTTGCTGGCTCACAGCGTTTCCGTGGGTGTTACGCTTACTTCAGATGGCAAGCCTCTAGGCGTCAACACAACCATCACAAGAAAGTAGTTTCAGCACCAAGATATCGTCGGTATGGGCTCAAAGCTGACGTTAGCTACGCGTACGAACGTTTCCGGGGCGCCAAGGTCGGCTGTGCGGACGAAGCGGACATTGATCAGATCAGCACTGTCTAAATACTTAGTAAATTTCTTGATCTTCATCCCTCAGTGAACGGTCGAAAATAATCTCGCAAACTCAATTATGGATTCGATGTTTTCTTCCATCGCAATTGGGTCGGGTCCGTCCTTGCGCATTTCCTCGACAAAGTCGTCAATTCTGTAGGCCGTCTCATGAACTCGTACGAACGTTTCAGTTATATTTCCTAGGAAGAGACGATTATTTCCCGAAATTTTCTGATAGGCCTTGAGCAGAATGTCGCCAGCGAACTGGGTCTCACAGTAATAGATAGCGGACAATGCAACATCTATTACGTCCTCATCCCTCGTGGCGCTGTCGATGCGCGCGATCACCTCATCTTCAGTAAGTGGCTCAGGAATTACATACTCCACTAGCTCACCATAGCAGAACTCTTCTCGTAGGGTAAGTTGATGCTTCCAGCCAGCTAAGGGCTCAAAGCTGCCCTTCGCTGCTGCGCAGAAGAAAGCGACTGCACTCCCTTCAGCCGAGATCCCCTCCTTCACCCTCACTCAGTCGCCCCTAACAAACCCCACCGCCCGCTTCATCCCATCCCGCGAACCCGCTCCATCCACCGACGCAATACCGACGTGATACCGACGCGATACCGAAGGTCCCGGGAGCGCCATTTCCCTTCATTTGCTGGCATTAACGTATGTCCCCGACGCAGCCGCACCGGCGTTGCGTCAGAACGGTACCTGCGACCGGAACGTCATCCCCACGCCCCCGTCCGGATGGCGGAACTTCAGGCTCTCGGAATGCAGCATCAGCCGTGGGAAGTCCCTCACCCAACCCTCGGCATAGAAGGGATCGCCCAGGATCGGATGACCGAGCGTCAGCATGTGGACCCGCAGCTGGTGCGACCGCCCAGTCTTGGGGAAAAGCCTGACACGCGTCTCGTTCTCGCCCACCTTCAGGACCCGCCAGTCGGTCACGGCGGGACGCCCGTTCTCGTGGTCGACGTGCTGCCTCGGCCGGTTCGGCCAGTCGACCCCGATCGGCAGGTCCACCGTCCCCGTCTTCTCGGCGATGCGCCCCGCCACACGGGCCACATAGGCCTTTCTTACATGGCGTTTCTCGAACTGAAGCCCCAGGTGCCGCTGCGCGTGCGGGGTCAGCGCAAAGACCATGACGCCCGAGGTATCCCGGTCCAGACGATGCACCAGAAGCGCCGTCGGAAACACTGCCTGCGCCCGTGTCAGCAGGCAGTCCGCCAGGTGCTCGCCCTTGCCGGGCACCGACAGCAGCCCTTGCGGCTTGACCACCACAAGGACCTCGTGGTCGTGGTGCAGCACCTCCAGCGGCACGTCCGGCGGATCGTAGGCGTCGCTCACCGCTGCGGCACGCCGTCCGCGATGTCGTAGTAGTCGCCCTTGTCGGCGGTGAAGATGTGCTTCTCCAGCCGCAGCCCCGTCGGCCCGTCGATGGCGCCGAGCGCGAAGGACACGTGATCGTCAGCCTCGCCCTTCCAGAACAGGAAAGACCCGCAGGTCGGACAGAACCCCCGCCGCGCCTTCTCCGACGCGCGGAACCACCGAACCTCGCCCTCGACCGAAAGGTCCGCGTCCGGCACGTGAGCCGACGACCAGACGTGCCCCGACTGCTTGCGGCACTGCCCGCAATGGCAGACGGACGTCCCTTGAGGCGTGCCCCTGACGGTGAAGCGGACAGCTCCGCAAAGGCAACTGCCCCCGATCATGCCAGCCTCCCGAAGACCTGTGCCAGAAGGCGTTCCATGCCCTCCGCATCCTCGCGCGTAAAGGCGTCAGGCAGATCGCTGTCGATGTCGAAGACCGCGATCAGCGCGCCCTTGCCATCATGGACGGGCAGGACCAGTTCGGATCTGGTGGACGACGCGCAGGCGATGTGACCTGGAAAGGCGTCGACGTCGGGGACGAGTTGCACCTCGCCCGTCCGCGCACAGGCCCCGCAGACGCCCTTGTCGAAGGGAATGACGAGGCAGCCGTGCCCGCCCTGGTAGGGGCCGATCTTCAGGAGGTCGGGCGACACCACGCGATAGAATCCCGTCCAGTCGAAGCGGTCGTCGGCGTGATGCACCTCGCAGGCGACCGTCGCCATAAGCGCGATGGCGTCATCCTCGCCCTCGGCCACCGCCGCCAGGCGTCCGGCCAACTCCCTGTAGTCCACGCGCAGCCCGCCGGCGTCTTTTGGCATGAGGGTCCCCGCTTACAGATTGGTAACGCCTGTCCCTTAGTGTGCCTCAACCC
The DNA here is from genome assembly GCF_003970735.1 of Silicimonas algicola. Taxonomy (GTDB): domain Bacteria; phylum Pseudomonadota; class Alphaproteobacteria; order Rhodobacterales; family Rhodobacteraceae; genus Silicimonas; species Silicimonas algicola. The sequence goes on along the minus strand of NZ_CP034588.1, from coordinate 241,484 downwards.
GCATGTGAAGGAGTTTGCGATGCATATGACAGCCACCGAGATCGGCCCCGCCCTGGTCGTGGCCGTAGGCGATCGTCGCATCGACGCCGCCGTCGCCGTGCGGTTCAAGGACAAGATGCTGGAACTGACGAAGCATCCCGCGGACCGCGTCATCCTCGACCTCGGCAACGTCGACTTCCTCGATTCCAGCGGTCTTGGCGCGGTCGTGGGCTCGATGAAACAACTCGGTCGGACCCGTCACCTCGACCTCGCCGCCATGACGCCGACGGTCGAAAAGGTCTTCCGCATCACCCGCATGGACCGCGTCTTCCGCATCTTCCCCACCGTCGACGCGGCGTTGGAGGACAAGGCGGATGCCTGACGACGCCCTGGGCCACGGCACGACGGACCTGCCGGGACAGCCCGCGTCGCAGTCGGGCATCGTCGCGGACGAGGTTTTCAAGGCCGACTTCCGGTGGGTTCGGCGCGGGGTGCAAACCCTTATCCACACCCTCTCGACTCAGGGCATCTTGCCCGGCGACCTCGGCACTGTCGAAATCGTCGTGGCGGAAGTTCTGAACAACATCGTCGAACATGCCTACCCCGAAGGGGCGCCAGGCGAGATCCGCGTGATCGTCCGCAGGCGGTCCAGCAGCCTGATGGTCGAAATTCGCGACCGGGGACGTCCGATGCCCAAGGGCCGCGCGCCGCTCGGCAACCATCCGATGGTCGAGTTCAACCCGAACGACGCCATGCCGGAGGGTGGCTATGGCTGGTTTTTGATCCGCGAACTGGTGAGAGACCTCGTTTACGACCGCAAGGAGGACGAGAACATCCTGTTCTTCCGGGTCGCTCTCGGCAAACCTACGCCGACCTGATGTATACATAACGCGCCGAAACGCCCCCAGAGTTGCCTCCTAACCCTACGATCCGTATACACGGCTCCGAGGGGGAGATTCGACAGAAATGGCCGACGGCGCGACAAGGCAGTCCGAACGGGCTCTGCAGAGCCTCCGCAGCCTCGTGCTGAACGGCGACTTCGCCCCGGGCGAGCGGCTGTCCGAACCCGTCCTGTCCGAGCTCCTCGGTATCTCACGCACCCCCCTGCGGGAGGCCAAGGCCAAGCTGATGGAGGAGGGGCTTCTCGAGCCCGTCGCCGGCGGCTTCCGCGTCGCCCGCTTCTCGATGCAGGACATCTCGGATGCGATCGAGACGCGTGGCTCCCTGGAAGGCCTCGCCGCCCGACTTGCGGCCGAGCGGGGCGTATCCGATGCCGACGCGCGCGCCTGCGCCGACATCCTCGACGCGCTTGACGGCGCACTCGCCGCCCCCGGCACCGACTTCGATGCCTACGTCCTGTGGAACTCACGCTTCCACGACTGGCTGGCGCAGGCCCCCGGCAGCCCCATCGTCGCCCGCGAGGTCGCACGTGCCGCGCGCCTCCCTCTCGCAAGTCCAAGCGCTTTCCTGCGCGGACAAGAGGACCGGCCGGAATTTTTAGCGTCGCTCGTCATCGCCCAGGATCAGCACCGCGTCATCCTGGAAGCGATCCGCGCCCGCGAAGGCGCCCGCGCCGAGGCCGCCGCCCGCGAACATGCCCGCCAGGCCCGCCGCAATCTGAAATACGCCATTGAAAGCAAGGCCGACCTCGCCCGCCGCATCCCCGGCCTGGCGCTGGTCACGGCCGACTGAGAACCCGAAAGCCCCCGAGGAGGAAGCCCATGCAAAGCCTGTCCACAGTGATGGAAAATCACAAGAACCCCGTCGAGATGCTGCGCAACAGCAAGATCGGCATGTACGTCTATCCCGTCGTCACGCCCGAGTTCCGCAACTGGCGCGTCGAGCAGGAAGCCTGGCGCAAGACCGCCGTCCTCTTCGACCAGTCGCACCACATGGACGAGCTGATCGTCGAAGGCCCGGATGCCGAGAAATTCCTGTCGCACCACGGCGTCAACGCCTTCGGCAACTTCGGCCTGAACCGTGCCAAACACTTCGTACCGGTCACGCCGGCGGGTCACGTCATCGGCGACCACATCATCTTCCGCGAGCGCGAGGACAAGTTCATCCTCGTCGGCCGCGCCCCCGTCTCCAACTGGCTTCAATTCTGCGCCGCCTGGGGCAAATGGAACGTGCGGATCAAGCATGACCCCCGCTCCACCTCGCGCCCCGAGGGCGAGCGCGTGCTGCGCACCCACTACCGCTTCCAGATCCAGGGTCCCGACGCGCCCAAGGTGTTCGAGAAAATGAACGGCGGTCCGGTCCCCGACATCCCGTTCTTCCACGTCGACACCGTCAGTATCGGCTCGAAGAAGGTGCAGGCGCTCCGCCACGGCATGTCCGGCGCCCCCGGCCTCGAAGTCTGGGGCCCCTACGACGACAAGCACTACATCCACTCGACGATCCTTCAGGCGGCCAGCGACGCCGGCGTCGATCTTGTCCAGTGCGGCAGCCGCGCCTATTCGACCAATACGCTGGAATCCGGCTGGATTCCGTCCCCGCTCCCCGGCATCTACACCGGCGACGGGATGCTGGCCGACTACCGGGACTGGCTCGGCGCCGACAGCTACGAGGCCGCTGGCGCCATAGGCGGCAGCTTCGTGTCGGACGACATCGAGGACTATTACGTCAACCCGTTCGAGTTGGGCTACGGCTTCTACATCGGTTGGAAAAAGGACGACTTCATCGGCAAGGACGCCCTCGCCGCGATGAAGGACGCGCCCTCGAACCGCAAGAAGGTCACCTTCGAGTGGAACAAGGAAGATGTCCTCAAGGTCATCGCCTCGGCCTTCGAGGAAGGCACGCCCTACAAGTGGATCGACTTCCCGCAGCCGAACTACGCGTCGTCGACCGCCGACATGGTGATGAGCGGCGACAAGATGGTCGGCATGAGCATGTTCAACGGCTACTCGTTCAACGAACGCTGCATGCTGTCGCTCGGCGTGGTGAGCCAGGACGTTCAGGAAGGCGACGTGCTGACGCTCCGGTGGGGCGAGTCCGACGACACCGCCAAGACCTCGGCCGAGAAGCACAAGCAGGCCGAGATTCGGGTGCGCGTGTCGCCCACGCCCTACGCGAAAGAGGCGCGCGAGAGCTACGCCGACAGTTGGCGATCGCGCTGACCCACATCGGGCGCGCCGGGTCTTCCGGCGCGTCCTCACTTCCGGCATGGTGCCTCCGGGAGGGGCCGCCATGAGACCATCAGCGACGCGATGACCGTGCTCCGCCGCGCCGCCGATGCGCTGACCCGCCTCGCCGCGACCATCGGCGCGCTGGCCCTCCTGGTCGAGGTCGGCGTGATCCTCGTCGACGTCATCGGCCGCGCCTTCGGCCATCCGCTTTTCGGCTCGCAGGACCTCGTGACCATGACGATGGTGATCCTCGTCTTCGGCGGCATGACGCTCTGCGACCGCAATGGCGGGCACATCGCCGTCGACTTGCTCGAGCCGCGTTTCTCCCCGACGCTGAACCGGGTGATCGACGTTGCCTCCGCGATCCTCGGTGCAGTGATCTTCGTCTTCATCGCCTGGGCCGTCTGGGAAAGCGCGAAACTCAGCCAGATGCTGAACCTCTCGACGAACCTCCTTCGGCTGCCGAAGGCATGGTTCCAGTGGGCGCTGATCGCCTTCGTCCTCCTCGCCGCAGTCGGCATGGCCCTGCGCGCGGCGGAACTGGCGCTTCGCCGCCACGATGTCCGGAAAGAACCGCTGTGAGCGGGGGCGTCATCGGCACGCTCGGCATCGTCGTGCTTCTGGTCCTGCTGCTGGCCCGCGTTCCGGTGGCCTTTGCAATGTTCCTCGTGGGGTTCCTGGGCATCTGGGCGCTGAACGGCTGGAACGCGGCCATGGGGCTCCTGGGGTCCGAGACCTTCACCCTCGCGTCCAACCCCGAGCTCGTCGTCATTCCCCTCTTCATCCTCATGGGCAACGTGGCCAGCGCATCAGGGATGAGCCGCAAGCTCTATGATGCGGCTTACGCCATGATCGGCCAGGTGCGCGGCGGCCTCGCCTCGGCCACCGTCATCGGCTGTGGCGGCTTCGCGGCGCTCTCGGGCTCGTCGGTCGCCTCGGCGCTGACCATGGGCAAGGTGTCCCTGGGCGAAATGGACCGCTTCGGGTACGACGACCGGCTGTCGACCGGCGTCATCGCGGCAGGCGGCACGCTCGGCATCCTGATCCCACCCTCGACCGGCTTCGTCATCTACGCGATCCTGACCGAGCAATCCATCGGGCGGCTGTTCCTCGCCGGCGTGCTGCCTGGCTTGCTGCTGCTGGCAGCCTTCGTCCTGACGATCACGCTGCTCTGCTGGCGTCGGCCCGAGCTTGGCCCGCCCGGACCCTCCACCACCGCAGCCGAGAAGTTGCGCTCGATCCTCGGCGCCGGACCGATCCTCGTCGTCGTCCTAGTCACCATCGGAGGCATCTATGGCGGCTTCTTCTCGCCGGTCGAGGCGGCGGGCGTCGGCGCAGGCATGGTCGTCGTCTATGGTTTCGCCACCGGCACACTAGGTCTTCAAGCCTTCTGGCAGGCATCACGCGAAAGCATCGTCACCACCGCGACGGTCATGCTGATCCTGATCGCCGCCCACGTCCTCAATCCCTTCATCGCGCTGTCGCAAATCCCCGCCTCGGTCGGAGCCTTCCTGACCGCCCTCGACCTGCCCCCGACGGCGACGCTTCTGCTGATCCTCGCCGTCTACATGGTGCTCGGCTGTTTCCTCGAAGGCTTCGCGATGCTGGTGCTGACCCTTCCGATCTTCTTCCCGGTCATCCTGCAACTGGGAATCGACCCGATCTGGTTCGGCGTCCTTGTCGTCCTGACGCTGGAAATGGGGCTGATCTCGCCGCCCGTCGGCCTGAACGTGTTCATCGTGAAGTCGGTCGCCCCCCAGGTGCCCCTGGGCCGCATCTTCCGCGGCGTCCTGCCGTTCTGGTTCGCCATGCTGGTGACGCTGGCGATCCTCGTGGCCTTCCCGGCGATCTCGCTGATCTTGCCGACGACGATGTTCGGCTGAGGTTCAGACCGCTTCCAGCGCGATCGCGATCCCCTGCCCCACACCGATGCACATGGTGGCAAGCGCGCGCTTGCCGCCGCTCAGCGACATCTCCAGCGCCGCCGTGCCCGCCAGCCGAGCTCCCGACATGCCAAGCGGATGCCCAAGGGCTATGGCCCCACCGTTCGGGTTCACGCGGGGGTCGTCATCGGCAATTCCGAGCTGGCGCAGAGTGGCAAGGCCCTGGCTCGCGAAGGCCTCGTTCAGTTCCACCACGTCCAGGTCGGCGACGCTCCACCCCAGGCGGTCGAGCAGCTTCTGCGAGGCGGGCGCCGGCCCGATCCCCATGATGCGCGGAGACACCCCCGCCGTCGCACCGCCGACCACACGCGCGATTGGCGTCAGACCATGACGCCGGGCGGCCGCCTCGGACGCGACGATCAAGGCCGCTGCGCCATCATTCACGCCGCTCGCGTTGCCCGCCGTGACGGAACCGTTCTCACGGAACGGCGTCGGCAACTTCGCCAGCGCCTCGACAGTCGTGTCGGGACGGGGATGCTCGTCCTCGGACACCACCACAGTCTCGCCCTTCCGTTGCGGGATCGACACCGGCACGATTTCCCGCGCCAGCCGTCCGCTCTCCATCGCGCGGCCCGCCTTCTGCTGCGACCGGATCGCAAAGGCGTCCTGGTCGGCGCGCGAGATGCCGAATTCCTCGGCTACGTTCTCGCCCGTCTCGGGCATGGAATCGATGCCGTAAGCCTTCTTCATCGCCGGGTTCACGAAGCGCCAGCCGATGGTCGTGTCGAAAATCTCGGCGTTCCGCGAGAAAGCGCTCGTCGCCTTCGGCATCACGAAGGGCGCGCGGCTCATGCTCTCGACGCCGCCTGCGACGCTCATCTCGATCTCGCCCGCCATGATGGCACGCGCCACGTCCAGCACGGCATTCATACCCGAGCCGCACAGCCGGTTCACCGTCGCGCCCGGAACGGTCTCGGGCCAGCCAGCAAGCAAGAGCGACATCCGCGCGACGTTGCGGTTGTCCTCGCCCGCCTGGTTCGCGCAGCCGAAGATCACCTCCTCGACGGCAGCGAGGTCGAGCGAGGGGTTCCGCTCCGCCAGCGCCCGCAACGGGATCGCCCCCAGATCGTCGGCCCGGACCGAGGACAGCGCGCCCCCGAACCGACCGATCGGCGTGCGGACATAGTCGCAGATGAAGGCGTCGGTCATGGGATCTCCGGAACGGTCAGGTCGGCCAGGGGGCCGGGGGTGTGCAGCGTCGCGCCGGTCATCGACTGAAGCTCTTCCATCGACAGCCCGGGCACCTTCTCGCGCAGGACGAATTGGCCATCCTCGATGTCGACGACGGCGAGCGAGGTATAGACACGGCTGATGCAGGCGACGCCGGTCAGCGGAAAGGTGCAGCGCTCGACCAGCTTGGGCTCGCCGTCCCGGGTGACGTGTTCGGTCACGACAGCGACGCGCTTCGCTCCATGCACCAGGTCCATCGCGCCGCCCACGGCAGGCACGCCCTTCGATCCCACGCGCCAGTTGGCCAGGTCACCGCTCTCGGCCACCTGCAAGGCTCCCAGAATGGCAACATCCAGATGCCCGCCCCGCACCATGGCGAAGCTGTCGGCGTGGTGGAAGAACGATGCGCCGGGCTTCAGGGTGATCGCCTTCTTTCCGGCGTTGATGAGGTCCCAGTCCTCCTCGCCCTCGGGCGGCGCATCGCCGAACCCCAGGACGCCGTTTTCGGTATGAAAGATCGCCTCGCGCCCAGGCGGCTGATAGCGGGCGACCATCTCGGGGAACCCGATCCCGAGGTTGACGTAGGCGCCGTCCTCGATGCCCTGAGCCGCGCGCCAGGCGATCTGCGTGTTCGTCAGCTTCTCCCAAGTCATGCGTAGGCCTCGCCCGCACGGATCATCTGTTCCTCCTGCCGTGGGTCCGCGACCTCGACCACGCCGTCGACGAATATTCCAGGGGTCACCACCTGCTCGGGGTCGATGTCCCCCGGCGGAACGATGCGGCTGACCTGCGCGATGGTGGTGGCCGCCGCCATGCACATCAGCGGATTGAAGTTCCGCGAGGCATAGCGATAGGTCAGGTTCCCGTGGGCGTCGCCCAGATGAGCCTTCACGATCGCGACGTCGGCCTTCAGCCAGCGCTCCTGAACGTAGGACGCGCCGTCGAACTCGGCCACCGGCTTGCCCTCGGCCAGCTCGGTCCCGAAGCCCGTCGGCGTATAGAATGCCGGGATGCCCGCGCCCCCCGCCCGGATGCGTTCCGCCAGTGTGCCCTGGGGCACAAGCTCCAGCTCGATCTCGCCGGCGAGATACTTGTCGGTGAATGCGCGCGGATCCGACGACTTCGGAAACGAGCACACCATCTTCCTCACCATTCCCGCGTCGATCATGGCCGCGATGCCGACACGTCCGTTGCCCGCGTTGTTGTTGACCACCGTCAGGTCGCCCGGACTGCCGGTCGCGCGATATCGGTCGATCAGAGCGTGGATCAACTCGATAGGCGACCCGGACCCTCCGAAGCCGCCGATCATCAGGACACTTCCGTCGGCGATCCCGGAAACGGCCTCGGCGGGCGATGCGATTGTCTTGTCCATGAACGTCTCCCTGCCGACGGTTCTAACGCCACCGCTCTTCGGCGCAACCGCCCGTCCGTCAGTAGGGCAGGCCGATATAGTTCTCGGCAAGCTCTCGCCGCGCCGTCTCGGACTGCGACAGGTGCTGCAACGTCGCCTTGCGCATCTGGGCAGCAAAGCTGTCCTCGCCCTCGAAGCGGTGCAGCATCATGGTCATCTGCCAGGAAAACCGCATCGCCTTCCAGACACGCATAAGGGCCCGCTCGGAATAGGTGTCGATGCCCGATCGGTCGCCGGATTTTACCGCGTCGATCAGCGCGGCATGAAGGTAATGCACATCCGACGCCGCCAGGTTCAGCCCCTTCGCCCCGGTCGGCGGGACGATGTGTGCGGCGTCACCCACAAGAAAAAGGTTTCCCCACCTCATCGGCTCGGCCACGAAACTGCGCAGGGGCGCAATGGACTTCTCCATCGACGGCCCCGTGACCATGCGCTCCGCCGTCTCGAACGGCAGGCGTCTCTTCAGTTCGGCCCAGAAGGCGTCGTCGGACCAGGCCTCCACCTTGTCGGTCAGGGGCACCTGCACGTAGTAGCGCGACAGGTTCTCGTTGCGCATGGACGCCAGGGCGAACCCGCGCGGCGAGTTGGCGTAGATCAGCTCGTCGTTGCAGGGCGGTGTCTCGGACAGGAGTCCGAGCCAGCCAAAGGGATAGACCCTCTCGTGTTCGCGGCGCTTCCCTTCCGGGATCGTCTTGCGGCTGACCCCGTGAAAGCCGTCGCAGCCCGCAACGAAAAGGCAGTCCAGCCGCTTGCGCTCACCCTCGTGCGTGAAGTCGACGTGGGAGGTCGCCTGGTCGAGGTCATGTATCGTGACGTCCGACACCTCGTGCAGGATCGTCGTACCCATGACGTCCTGCGCCTTGTAGAGATCCTGCGTCACCTCGGTCTGCCCGTAGACCGTGACGTGCTGGCCGGTAAGCTTTTTGAAATCAATTCGGACCATAAGGTCCTCGTCGGTGAGGAAACAGCCGTCGTGCGGGATGGCCTCGCGATCCAGCCGGTCCGCCACGCCTGCCTCGCGCAGCATCCTCACCGCGCCGAATTCCAGGATGCCGGCCCGGATGCGGGACAGCACATGCTCGCGCGTCGACCTTTCAAGGATGACGGTTTCCACACCGGCACGATTGAGAAGCTGAGACAGCAGGAGGCCGGAGGGTCCGCCCCCGATGATGGCCACCTCGGTCTTCATGCCACGTCTCCTGCAAGCGTTGTCCCGCCAGTCTGGCCGGAACTAGTTTGCGAAGTCAACTAAACCCGCCGCGCGTTGCGTCAAGCCACACCCAGAAGGCGCATCGCGTTCTCCTTGAGGATCAGCGGCCTGACCTCGTCCTTAAACGGCATCGCCTCGAAATCGGCCAGCCATCGGTCCGGCGTGATCGCGGGCCAGTCCGAGCCGAACAGCATCTTCTTCTTCAGGATCGAGTTCGCATAGCGGACGAAGAGCTCGGGGAAGTACTTCGGAGACCACCCCGACATGTCGTAGTAGACGTTCGGCTTGTGCTGCGCGACCGCGAGACCTTCCTCGGTCCAGGGAAACGACGGATGCGCCAGCACGATCGGCATGTCCGGAAAATCGACCGCCACGTCGTCGAGGTGGATCGGGTTCGAGTATTTCAGCCGCATTCCCATGCCGCCCTTCATCCCGGATCCCACGCCGGTCTGGCCGGTGTGGAAAAGCGTGATCGCGCCTTCGTCGGCGATGGCCTCGTACATCACATAGGCGGAGCGGTCGTTCGGATAGAACCCCTGCATCGTTGGGTGGAACTTGAAGCCCTTCACGCCGAACTCGCGCACCAGGCGCCGCGCTTCCCGCGCGCCAGCTTTGCCCTTGGCCGGGTCGATCGAGGCGAAGGGAATCAGCACGTCATCGTTCCTGGCGCAGGCTTCGGCGACTTCTTCGTTCGAATAGCGCCGGAAGCCCGTCTCGCGCTCGGCGTCGACCGGAAAAATGACGGCGGCGATGGTGCGTTCCCGGTAATAGGCGGCGGTGTCGTCGATGGTCGGCAACATTCCCTTCGAGCCAGCAGGGTTCCTGAAATAGGCCGCCATGCCCGCCTGGAACTCGTCATAGCCATCGTCGCGCGGACCGCAGCAGGGTTCCTCGGCGTGGGTGTGGAAATCTATCGCCCGGACTTTCGCGAAATCGACCACGGCATACCTCCCTCTTCGTCACTGCTTGCTGGCAGGAGAATGCTATACAGGACAACAATTGAACACTATAACTGTCTCGCCCCGAAAGCGGAGACGAAGATGACCGATGCCGTCGCGCGCGTCGACCTGGAAGACGATATCGCTGTGATGACCTTCACCCGCCCGGATAAGCGCAATGCGATGAACGACGACCTTGTGGCGGCGCTCGACGCGTTCTTCTCCTCGCCGCCGCAGGTCCGCGCCGTCATCCTCCACGGCGAGGGTGGGCATTTCTGCTCTGGCCTGGACCTCGCCGAGCACCGGCACCGCAGCCCCGAAAAGACCGTCTACCACTCCCGCAACTGGCACCGCGTCGCCGATCTCATCGAATTCGGCGGCCTGCCCGTCGTGGCTGCCCTGACCGGAGCGGTGATCGGCGGCGGGCTCGAGATCGCAGCGGCCTGCCACGTCCGCATCGCCGAACCCTCTGTCCGCTTCCAGCTCCCCGAAGGGCGGCGTGGCATCTTCGTCGGCGGCGGCGCCACGGTCCGCGTCGGCCGCATCCTCGGTGCCGACCGGATGCGGGAGATGATGCTGACGGGGCGCACCTACGGCGCGGACGACGGCCTTTCCCTTGGCCTCTGCCACTACTCCGTCGGTGTGGATGAAGCGCTTCCGCTCGCCAGGGACCTTGCCCGCAAGATCGCGGACAACGCCGCCTTCTCGAACTACCTGATGATTCAGGCGATCAGCCGCATCGGAGACATGAGCCGGCAGGACGGCCTGTTCGCCGAAAGCCTCGCTGCCGCGATGTCGCAGACGACGCCCGAGGCGCAAGAAGGCCTGAAAGCCTTTCTCGAGAAGCGCGCCCCCGACTTCCGCCGCTAAGGCTACGTCTGTCCTGAACTACTCCGGGGTCCGGGGCAGAGCCCTTGGTCAGACCGCGACGATGCCCGGCCCGCCTGCATAGAGCGTCTCGATCAGATCGACATTGTGCGCCCGCATCGCACGCTGGTTCAAGGATCCCTTCTCGGTCACCTCGCCCCTGTCGAAGCTGGGCGGCGTCTCGAGGATCGCCATACGACGCACCCGGCTCGCCGACCCTGAAGCCGCCGCCGCCGCCACGGCTAGCCTCTCGCGGAGGGCGGCCTCCACATCGGACCTCGGCGTGTTTGCCGCCTTTTCCGACAGGAGGATCAGCGCGCCGAGCTCGGGCTTGTCCTCGCCCACGATGACCGCATCCCGCGCCAACCCGCCAAGCGCATCGACCAGAGCGCCACGCACCGCCCCGACCGTGACCCAAGTGCCGGTCGACAGCTTGAAGTTCTCTGCGACGCGCCCGTCGAAATAGAAGCCTCGCGCAAGGTCATCCGGATCCACCGGCTTCAAGGCGTCACCCAGGCAGTAGAACCCCTCGTCGTCGAAAACCTCGGCCGTCTTCTCCGGATCGTCCAGATAGCCCGGCGTCATCGTCGGCCCCTTCAGCCGGGCTTCCAGCTTGCCGCCCGCGGGCACCAGCTTCAGCGTCAGCCCGCGAGACGGCACACCCACGTTGCCCGCCTTCTTCTGCGGTTCGGTGCAGGCCAGCGCGAAGGGCGCCGTCTCCGTCGACCCAAGGCCCGTCGCGAGCAGAACCTCGCGCCCAGTCGCCTCGTGTCCCAGGGCGATCAGCCGGTCCCAAGTGTGCTGCGCCATGCCCGCTCCGGCGTAGAACATCATCGAAAGGCGCGAATAGAACGTGTCGCGCAGGGCCTCGTCGGTCTCCAGCGCCTCGACCAGCATGTCGTAGCCGAGGGGCACGTTGAAGTACCAGGTGCAGGCGATTTCGCGCAGGTTGCGGATCGTCTCGTCGAACTTGCCCGGCACCGGGCGACCGTCGTCGATGTAGTATGTGCCGCCGTTGGTCAGCACGAGGGACGAAACCTTGTTGCCCGCCGCCGTGTGGTTCCACGGCGCCCAGTCCAGCACCACCGGAGGCTCATCCTCGAGAAAGCGATAGCAATCCCGCGTCATGGCAGCCATCGCGGTCATCATGCCATTGGTGTTGATGACGGCCTTGGGCGAGCCCGTAGAACCCGAGGTGAAGAGGTACTTCACCACGGTCTCTGCTGTCAGAGCCGCGCGCGCGGCCTCGGCCGGCGCTTCGGACACGGACCTCAGGTCATCATAGAGCAGAGCGCCGTCGACCGGGTGCCTTGCGTTTAGGACGACACGGCCCGGCGCAGCTATGGCGTCGAGCGCGGTCGAGAATGCTGCGCCGTCGTCGGCGAAGACCGCGCCGGGATTCAAGGTCGCCGCGATGTCCCGCAACTTGCCGTGGTCCTTCGAAACCAGCGAATAGGCCGGCGAAACGGGGGCATAGGGAATGCCGACCCACGAGCAGGCGAGTCCCAGAAGCCCATGTTCGAGGCTGTTCTCGGACAGGATAAGCAGCGGCCGCTCGGGCCCAAGCCCCAACTCGAGGAGGGCCGCGCCGATGCGGCGTGCCGCCCGCCGAGCCTCGGCGTAGGGCACGCCGACCCAGTTTCCCCCGTTCTGCCGGCGCGCAAGCCATGTCCGGTCAGGCGTCGCGTCGGCCCAGTGATCGAGGTAATCCGCCAGCGTCGGAAAGTGATCCTCCAACGGCTCGGACTGGCGCATGAGGATGGTGCCGTCGTCTCTGCGCTCGATCTCGAAGGTCGGCGACCAGAACCGTGGAGAGCTCATCCGCGAACCTCGTGCATGTCTCGCAATCGGCCCAGAATGCGGATCAGGGCACGGCGGTCCTGCCCCGAAAGGACGGACAGAAGCCGCTCCTCGTCACGCGCGATGCGGACCGCCGTACGTTCGTGGACTTCGCGGCCGGTCAGCGTCGGTGTCAGGGCCTGAACCCGGCGGTCGCCCGGCACTCCGACGCGTTCCAGAAGGCCAAGCGACTCGAGCCCGTCGACGATGGCGACAAGGCCCGAACGCTCGATGCCGAGACGCCGGGCGAGTTCGCTTTGGGTCACGCTCGGCTGCTGCACGGTCAGCGAAAGGACGGAATAGGATCGCGGCGCGAGGCCCTCTTGGCCCAGGATGTCGCGCAGCTTGTCCTGGAAGATCATGTAGACGCGTTTCAGGTTGTAACCGACGAGATCGTCCAGCTCGGCCGAGCTTTCGGTTATCGGTGAGCCGGACATGGGCAACTCCTGAAATCTGTTACCAAGGTAAACTGTTATTCATACCACCCGCATCTGTCCATGGCCGCGCAGCGCTTGGTCAATCCAGCCGCTTGCCCTGCCGTTGTCGCCCCAGTCGCAACGCCGCCTTGGAATGGACACATTTAGGTCCAATTTCAGCCTTCGCCGGGAGTCATGCCGCGAAGGTAGCTGTGAAGCTTCCCTCGGCATCGCGAATATTTACAGCCCCCACCCAGTAACGCGATGCCGAGGTTCACCGCTTTTCAGCGGCGATCCCCTCGTCTAGGCTGACCTCGAGGGAACGGATTCAGAGACAATGCGCAATTTCCAACTGCCCGGCCGTTCGGCCGTCCTGGCGACGAACGGCATGGTCGCCACGTCGCACCCGCTCGCTGCCTCCGAGGCGCTTCAGGTCCTCAGGGATGGTGGCAACGCCGTCGATGCGGTGATCGCCGGGGCCGTGCTTCTGGGTGTCTGCGAACCTCAGATGACGGGGCTCGGTGGCGACTGCTTTGCCCTGGTCAAGCCGGCGGGAAGCGAGGAGGTCGTGGCGCTGAACGGCTCGGGACGGGCACCTGCAGGGCTTGACGCCGATGCGGTGCGCGCAGACGGCGTGACGGTCATCGAGGCAGGTCATCCGGCCTCGATCACCATTCCCGGCGCCGTCGATGCCCTCTGCCGCCTATCCGACCGCTATGGAAAGCTGGGGCTCGAGCGGTCTCTTGCGCCGGCGATCCGCTATTTCGAAGAGGGTGTGCCGATCGCGGCGCGCGTGGCCTTCGATATCGAACCCATGGGCGGGGCCATGAATGCGGGCGCGCAAAAGCACTTCCTGAAGAACGGGGCAGCCTATCGCGAAGGCGACGTGCTGGCTCTGCCCGCTCAGGCCGAGGTGCTTCGGCGCGTCGTCCGCGAGGGGCGGGATGCGTTCTACACCGGTGAAATCGCCGAAGATATGCTGAAGGCATTGACGGCCATCGGCGGGACGCACACTGCCGGGGATTTCGCGGCGACCGAGGCAAGCTGGGGCACTCCCCTGCGCGGCGGGTACCGCAAGCACGAACTGGTCGAGCATCCACCGAATGGGCAGGGTGCGACTGCGATCCTGTTGGCAGCAATACTGGCAGAATTCGACATCGCCTCGATGGAGCCGAACGGGGCAGAGCGCCTGCACCTCGAAGCCGAAGCGACGCGGCTGGCCTATGACGCGCGGAACCGCTTCATTGCGGACGCGGACCACGTCACACGGCTGGAGCACATGCTTTCGCCCGAGACGGCGAAACGACTGGCGGCGCTGATAGACCCGAAGACGGCGATGGCGGCGCCCGCACCGCTGACCGAGGACGTTCACCGGGACACCATCCTCATCACCGCCATCGACCGCGACGGCATGGCGGTCAGCCTGATCTATTCGATTTTCTCGACCTTCGGCTCCGGCATCGCCACCGACCGCTTCGGCATCCTGTTCCAGAACCGTGGCTGCGGTTTCAACCTGACGGCCGGACACCCGAACGAGGCCGGCGGCGGCAAGCGGCCGATGCACACCATCATCCCCGCAATGCGCGCGACGGACGGCAAGGTCGACATGGCCTTCGGGGTCATGGGCGGGCAGTACCAGGCCTGCGGTCACGCTCACGTCCTGTCGAACATGGCTGACTTCGGCATGGACCCGCAGGAGGCGGTGGACGCACCCCGCGCCTTCGCCGATCCAAAAACGGGGCTTCTTCAGGTCGAGGACGGCGTGAGCGAGGCGACCTGTGCCGCTCTTGCCGCGAAAGGCCACCGGCTGAGCCACGCCGAGGGGCCGATCGGCGGCGCGCAGGTCATCCTGATGGATGCGTCACGCGGGATCCTGATCGGGGCGTCCGACCCGCGCAAGGACGGGATGGCGGTCGGCTATTAGGCCGCCGCCGATCCCGAACGGCCTAGTTCAACTGGACCTGCAGGGGATACTGCCCGTCCACGAAATCCCCGAAGAATTCGGTAAGATCCGGATGTTCGATCGGCTCGCCGGAATAGTCGGCCACCAGGTTCTGCTCCGAGACGTAAGCCACGTAGTAGCTTTGGTCGTTCTCGGCCAGAAGGTGATAGAATGGTTGTTCCTTGGACGGTCGGCTGTCTTCGGGAATCGCCTGATACCACTCCTCGGTATTCGAGAAGACGGCATCCACGTCGAACACGACGCCGCGAAACGGATGCTTCCGATGACGCACAACTTGGCCCAAGGCGTATTTCGCACGCGACTTGAACATAACAGTACCCCCTTCACACGTTCTAGGACGCGTCCCCCGGGCTGTCGACGGGTTTCCCCGCGATTCGCAAGAAACAATTTGTGACGCGAGACCAGACAGTCACGGCCGCACTGCGCGTCCTGACGCTTTTCCTCGTACCGAAAATTTGCTAGGCTCGCCGCAAATAAAAAAGGCGAACGTGGCATGAGCAGACCTCTTCGCGCCTTGATCCTGGTTCTCTTCGTCTCCGCTTGCGGCGGCGACAACACCTCGGCTCCGAGAGACCTGGACAACGCGTGTTCCATCGTCAGGCAGCGACCCAACTACCTTCCGGCGATGCAGCGGACCGAACGCCAGTGGGGCGTGCCGGTCGCCGTCCAGATGGCGACCATCTATCAGGAAAGCAAGTTCGTCGGTAACGCGCAGACGCCCTACGAGTACGCCCTCGGGATCATTCCCATGGGCCGCCAAAGCTCGGCCTACGGCTATAGCCAGGCCTTGGACGGGACGTGGGAAGAATATCAGTCCGACAGGGGCCGGCGGAGCGCGCGGCGCGACGACATCGACCACGCCACCGATTTCATGGGCTGGTACTTCCAGCAATCCTACGCCGACCTCGGCATTCCCCTGGGCGATGCGCGCAATCAGTACCTGGCCTACCACGAGGGCCGGAACGGGTATCGCCGCGGGAGCCATATGCAGAAAAGCTGGCTTCTGCGGGTCTCGGACGAGGTCGCGGCGCGCGCGATCCTCTATGACACGCAGCTTCGCAGCTGCGGCATGATCTGAGCCTTTCGGCAGCGCCCGTCAGCGGCGCTGCCCCTCCTCACGGTCGATGTCGAAAAGACGCGCGGACGGCGAGTCCGTCTTGGCGAGCTGGCCCAGGATGACTGTCGTCTTGGCCCCTTGCCCGTCGCGCACGATCCACTGACGCAGCTCGACCGGGTCGGCGGTGAACTTCATCTGGATCGAGCCGTATTCGGGATGTGCCGGATCCTGAGCCGTAACGATCGTCGCCGTGCCGTCGTAGTCGTGTCCGGTCACCATGTTGCGGCGGCCGAGATCCACAGTGCGCTCGAGGATCAGGCTGAGGGGCGTTTGGACAAGCGGATACCTCTCGGCGCGCGAAACGTTCGACTTGCCGTCGAAGACCCCCACCTCGCCACCGCCGGCAACGACCAACAGCCGCTCGGGTGGGTTGTATTCGAAACGCATCCGACCCGGCCTGTTCAGGTAGAAGGTGCCGGTCGACAGCGAGCCGTCGTCGTTCACCTGAGTGAAATCCGAACTCGCCGAAGTGATGCCGTTCAGGTAGTCCGAGATCGCCTGAAGCGACAGCTTGTCGGCGAGGGCGGGCGTCGCGGCCAGCGCCGCGGCAGCTGCGGTCGCGGCAAGGAATGTTCTGCGGTGCATGGTCGTGCCTTCCGTTCTGCTCGGGGTGGATATAGGCGGAAGGTGGGGATATCGCTAGTGTTAGGCCATATCACCCGCGCGTCGCGGCTTAACTCGCAAGGCGCACCAGCCCCAAAACCACGAGTACCCCAAGCGACGCACCGAGACCCGCGACAGCGCCGGAAACCAGGATCAGCCCGCGTGTCGCACGGGACGAAGGCGCATGGGTTCCCAAGACGATGCGCTGCGAGCGGGGCATGCGGCCATTAATGCCGCCTTAGGTGAAGACGTGGTTAAACGGCGCGATGGCACTGACGCTTCATTCTGTCTCGCGCGACCGCTGGCACCGGCTTTCCGCCGACGCCCCGTTCCAGCAGTCGTGGAGCTATGGCGCTGCGGCCGAGGCTCTTGGAGCGGACGTCCTGCGCCTCGAGGTGCGGGAGGGACCGAACACGATCGCCATCGCGCAGGGCATAGGACGCAGGATCGGGGTCAGGACGACGCTCTTCGGACGCGGTCCGCTCTGGACCGGTGAATCCGATGACGGCCTCCGGGCCGACGTCCTGCGGGTTCTGCGGCGCGAGACGCGCGGGATCGCTCTGGTGACGCCGCACGCGAATGATGCCGGAGCGGTTCGGTCTGCGGGATTTTTTGCTGCGATGACGCCTGCGACTGTGGCCGAGTGGCGCCTCGGTCCCGACATGCGCGCCCGCATTCACGGCAAATGGCGCAACAGGCTCTGCGCCGCCGAAGCATCAGGGGTAACGCTTCTGCGAAGCCGGCGGGGCGATGATCTGCGCTGGCTCGTCGGGCTAGACCGGGAACAGCAGAGGCGGAAAGGGTTCCGTGCGCTTCCGCCCGCTTTCCTGGCGGCCTGGATGGCGCGCGACCCCCGGTCGGTGCGGCTGACGATTGCGCACTTCAGGGGCGAAAGGGTCGCCGCCATCCTCGTTCTGAGCCACGGGACACGTGCCACCTATCACATCGGCTGGAGCGGCGGCGAAGGGCGGCGCCTGTCGGCGCACAACCTGCTCTTGTGGGAGGCGGCGCAGCGACTGTCAGACGACGGCGTCAGCGTCCTCGATCTCGGGCTTGTCGATACGGAAACCGCGCCGGGATTGGCACGGTTCAAGCTGGGGACGGGCGCAATGCCGGTCAGAACGGGCGGGACATGGATCGGCCTGCCCCGCTTTCCCGTCATCAAGCGGGCTCGGGCACCAGAATATCCCGCTTGCCCACATGGTTCGCGGGCGTGACGAGGCCGTTATCCTCCATCTGCTCGACGAGGCGCGCCGCCTTGTTGTAGCCGATGGCGAGCTTCCGCTGGATGTATGAAGTCGAGCATTTGCGGTCCTTGATGACGATCTGCACCGCCTGGTCGTAAAGCGCGTCGTCCCCGTCCGAGTTGCCCCCGGTCAGGCCCAGGACAGCGTCGATCTCGGAGGCGTTGTCGTCGTCGTGGCCCTCCTGCACCGACGACACATAATCCGGCGCGCCGAAGCTCTTGAGGTGGTTGACGACCTCCTCGACCTCCTCGTCCGATACGAAGGGGCCGTGGACGCGGATGATGCGCCCGCCGCCCGCCATGTAGAGCATGTCGCCCTGACCCAATAGCTGCTCGGCCCCCATCTCGCCCAGGATGGTGCGGCTGTCGATCTTCGAGGTGACCTGGAAGCTGATCCGAGTCGGGAAGTTGGCCTTGATGGTGCCGGTGATGACGTCGACCGAAGGCCGTTGCGTCGCCATGATGAGGTGGATGCCCGAGGCACGTGCCATCTGCGCAAGACGCTGGATGCAGGCCTCGATCTCCTTGCCAGCGACCATCATCAGGTCGGCCATCTCGTCGACGATGACGACGATATAGGGTAGGGTCTGGGGCTCGAATTCCTCGGTCTCGAACACGGGTTCGCCGGTCTGATCGTCGAAGCCTGTCTGCACTGTGCGCGAGAACAGCTCGCCTTTGCTCAGGGCCTCGCGGACACGGCCGTTGTAGCCCTCGATGTTGCGCACGCCCATCTTGGACATTCGGCGATAGCGGTCCTCCATCTCGCCCACGACCCACTTCAGCGCCACGACGGCTTTCTTCGGATCGGTGACGACAGGCGACAGGAGGTGCGGGATGCCGTCATAGACGCTGAGTTCCAGCATCTTCGGGTCGATCATGATGAGGCGGCATTCCTCGGGCGTCAGCTTGTAGAGAAGCGACAGGATCATGGTATTGATGCCGACCGACTTGCCCGAGCCGGTGGTGCCCGCGATCAGAAGGTGGGGCATCTTGGCGAGGTTCGCGATGACCGGGTCGCCGGCAATGTCCTTGCCAAGCGCGAGAGACAGGCGATGGTTTCCGTCGCCATAGTCGCGGGACGACAGCATCTCGCGCAGGACGACCATCTCGCGGTTCTCGTTCGGCAGTTCGATCCCGATGACCGACCGTCCGGGCACCGTCGAGACGCGTGCAGAGAGGGCCGACATCGAGCGCGCGATGTCGTCGGCCAGACCGATGACGCGGCTCGCCTTCAGACCGGGCGCGGGCTCGAGTTCGTACATCGTGACGACTGGGCCGGGGCGAACGCTGACGATTTCGCCCTTCACGCCATAGTCGTCGAGCACGCTTTCGAGCATCCGCGCGTTCTGCTCCAGCGCCTGGTCGGACAGGTGATGACGCACGATCGTCGAAGGGTCGGTCAGAAGGCTGAGGGGCGGCATCTCGAATGCGCCCTCCTCGCCGAAAAGCGAGGGTTGCGCTTCGGCCATCGCGCGACGCGAGGGCGCGGGCTTCCTGACAGCGTGCTGTACCTTCGCACGAGCTTCGGGCGTTGCGTTGCGGGCGCTCGAGAAGCCCGCCTCACCTGCCGAGCTCAGCACTCCATCATGCTCGAGCCTGTTGTACTGCGCGTCGAGTGCGGCCAGTTCGGCGATCTCGCCGTCCTCGTCCAGCATGGCGATGCGGGGTTCGGCCATCCGGCTGAGAGGCGGCTCGTCCCGAACCGCCATATCCGGCCGGCGGACGCGGTTCTTGACCGCGTCGGCGATACGCGCGCTCACGCGGTCGGTCGGCTCGACCCCGTCCATCTGCACGGGCTTCGCGTCGCGGCGCTTCAAAAGCGACGGCATGAGGTCCAGAAGCCCGCCCTTCTGCGGAGTGTCGCGATACAGACGGCTGGCCTTAAGCACGGCTTCGCTGGTGCTCTCGTTCGTGGGAGCCTCGACGCGCGCTTCACGAGCCCGGGCGCGGGCGGACTTCGCAGCTTGCAACCCGCCCATGGCACCGCGTCCCAGAAGCGACAGGATGCCATGGTAGATCAGGATCAGGCCTCCGGTGAGATAGCGCGTATAGGTCCAAAGCTCCTTGCGGTCGAAGCCGAGCGCGAAGGCCATCATGGCGATGCTTCCGGCAAAAAGCGCGACCGCCACGATCTTGAGCCCCACGCCGGGCGAGACGGGAAGGACGCCAAGGATCGCTCCAAGGACCGTGTCCCCGAAAAGGCCGCCCAACCCGAAGGAGTGTTCCCAGCCATCGCCCGGGACGTGGGTCGAGAAGTAGACCGAGACCATCGCGACCGCGATCGGCGCGAAGATCAGGCGGCTTAAAGCGCCCTCTTCACCGTGGTGGACGACGAAGCGCACGCCCCAGACCGCGAAGACCACAGCGATGGCCCAGGCTCCGTAGCCCGCGATGACGTACAGCGGCGAGGCGAAGGCGGCTCCGAGCGGGCCAAGGAGGTTCTGCGCCGGCTCTTCGGTCGACGACAGCCAGTTCGGATCGTCGGGCGAATAGGAGCCAAGCGCCAACGCGACCAGGAAGGCCAGACCCAGAAGGGTCAGCCCGATCAGCTCTTTCCCTCGGCGCTCGATGATCGCCTGGGTGTCGCTGTCGAACAGGGGGTCGCGTTGTCTTGCCTGGTACGCCATGCCTCGTATTCCCTCACTTGAATAGACAGTCGCGGATCCGCTCCAATCCACGCTGCATTTCTTGTTCTTCGGCTACCATCGCGACGCGAATGTAGCCTTTGCCGGGGTTGTCCCCGTTGACCTCACGCGAGAGGTAAGCGCCCGGAAGCACCCGCACGCCCGTCTCGCGCCAGAGTTTCAGTGCCGCCGCCTCGCCGTCGTCGACCGGCAGCCAGAGGAAGAAACCGCCCTCCGGTGCGCCGCAGCCCTCGATGCCCGCGAAGACGCGGTCGGCAATATCGTACTTGGCGACGTAGCGCTGCCGGCTTTCCTCGACGTGGGTCTCGTCCCTCCAGACCGCCTCGGCCGCGCGTTGCAGGGGCAGAGGAGCCGGGGCGCCGGAATAGGCGCGAAGCTGGCTGATGCGACGGATGCTCTCGGGGCCGCCTGCGACGAAGCCCGACCGGAGACCGGCGAGGTTCGACCGTTTGGAGAGCGAATGGAACACGAGCACCCGCTCGGGATCGGCGCCCATTTCGGACGCCACTTCGAGAGCGCCGGTCGGCCGAGCGTCGCGCCAGATCTCGGAGTAGCACTCGTCGGCGAAGATGCGGAAGTCGTGCTTCTCTGCCAGGCCCATCAAGGTGCGGAGATACTCGCGCGAGGCGACGGCACCCTGAGGGTTCGACGGCGAGCACAGATAGACGATGGCGGTCCGGTCAAGCGTCTCGGCGTCGACGGCGGTGAAATCGGGCAGGAACCCTGTCGCGCGCTTGGCGGGCAGATAGCGTGGCTCGGCACCTACGGAGAGGGCGGCGACGGCGTAGACCTGATAGAACGGGTTCGGCATCAGCACGACGGGCTGACCGCCGTTCTTTCGTTCGGGGCAAAGCGCCATCGCGGCGTTGTAGAGCCCCTCGCGGGTGCCATTCAGCATCACGATGCGGTCGGTGCCGACCAAGACGCCGAAGCGGCGGCCGATCCAGTCCGAGATGGCGTCGAGAAGTTCGGGGGTGCCGTCGTTCGGGGGGTATCTTCCGAAGCCGTCCGACTCGCGCAGGATGATGTCGGCCACGAAGGCCGGAAAGGCGTGCCGCGGCTCGCCGATGGTCATGTGAAGGATGTCGCCGCCCGGTTCATGGACGTCGAGAAGCGCCCGCAGGCGCGGGAACGCATAAGCCGGTAGGTTCGAGAACCGCTCGGGAAACACCATCTCTGCCTCAAGGTCAGGGTCGTAACGCCCCGTTTGGGAAAACAATATCGTGAGGCCCGCCCGTGGTCCACGGTTTTCGCCCGAGTTTCCGGGGTGCCTGGACCGTGATGTGGCTTTTGGGTTCCTGACCCTGCCGTCGCCGGACGTCTCGAGGGCACAGACCGCTCCGACCAGGCGATTCCTCAGGAAAGCGCGCGTTCGACAGCCGCGGCGACGCGAAGCAGGCGCTCTTCGACCGGACCTTGAAGCGTGATGCCGCAGGAGGGTGTTCCCGTCGGCAGCGTCACCGCCGCCAGCCCCATCAGGTTCGCGATCCGCGTGTTTCGAAGCGTCATCAGGTTGGCAGTCTTGTAGGCCTCCCCGTCCGTCGCAAGCGTCTTCGCGCTTGGCGGCCTGATCGGGCAGGACGGAAGGATCACGGCATCGAAGCCCGCGACGGAAGCCGCATACTCAGCCCGGAGCCGCTTCAATGCCTGCCAGCCCGCGACGTACTCCCAGGCCAGGATCTCGCGACCGCCTCGGAAGCGTTCCAGGATCTCG
Source organism: Silicimonas algicola (assembly GCF_003970735.1). Classification (GTDB taxonomy): domain Bacteria; phylum Pseudomonadota; class Alphaproteobacteria; order Rhodobacterales; family Rhodobacteraceae; genus Silicimonas; species Silicimonas algicola. Next base: position 219,295 of record NZ_CP034588.1, on the reverse strand, counting down.
GGGAACATGACGTCGGGGTTGCCTTCGATGGTCTCGCGCCACGTGCCATAGGCCTCGGGCGCGAAGAGGATGCGGGAAAGCGGCATGGCCTCGGCCACTTGAGGGACGGTGCCGCGCAGGATTTCGGCACCCGCTGTCCCAAGGGTTTCGACGGCGGCCTCGAACGCGACGCGGGGCGTGTCTTCGATGTCGTCGAAGGCCACGGTCTCGAGCACGAGCATACGAACGCCGGACAGGCTGGAGTTCGAGAGATCGGCGGACTTGCCGTCGGACAACGCCGCAAGAAGAAGGCTCGCATCCTCGACGGTCCTGCAAAGCGGTCCGACGGTATCGAAGCTGGGGCAAAGCGGTACGACCCCGTCCAGCGACAGTCGTCCATGGCGCGTTTTCAGGCCGACCAGGTCGTTCCATGCGGCGGGGATGCGGACCGACCCACCCGTATCCGACCCGATGGCGGCCGGGGCGAGTCCGAAAGCCACCGACGTCGCCGCACCCGACGAGGATCCTCCCGACACGGCGGCTTCGTCGTTTGCGCAGGGGGGCGAGGCGGTGATCGGATTGAGGCCCAGACCGGAAAACGCCAGCTCCGTCATGTGGGTCTTGCCCAGACAGACGAGACCCGCACGGGTCGCAGCCGTCAGGACGCGCGCATCGCGGTCCGGCACTCGACCCTTCAGGAGCGCCGACCCCGCCTCGGTCTCGACGCCCGCGGTGTCGAAGAGGTCCTTCCAGGAAATCGGCACGCCGTCGAGCGGCCCTCGCCTCAGCCCCCGTTTCGCGCGGTCGGCGGCAGCGGCGGCCTCGGCGCTGGCGCGATCAGGCGTCGTGCGGGCATAGATCCGGGCCGCGAAGCGGTGGCCGTCAATGGCGTCGAGGAAGGTTCGCGCGAGGTCGCGGGGGTCGATCCGTCCCGCCTCGATGCCGCGACCCAGATCGCCCGCGCTCATCCCAAGCCAGTCCCGCATTCGTCGTCCTCCGCCAATCGCCGCGACGGTAGCGGCAGGCGGGCGCATGGACAATGCCGGGGGTCCGGCCATATTCACATGCATGACCTTCGACACCGACATCCTGATCGCAGGCGGCGGCCTGAACGGCCTTTCGATGGCCTTGGCGGCACGCCAGGGCGGGTTCGCCGTCACGCTCGCCGATCCCCAGCCCGCAACAGCGCGGGGCGATGACGGCTTCGACGGACGATCCTATGCCCTGGCGATCTCCTCGCAGCGCGCTCTCGACGCGCTCGGCGTTTGGAAGGGGCTGGACGCGGTGCAGCCCATCCTGGGCATCAAGGTCACTGACGGCCGCGCGGGCGAGGGCCCGTCGCCGTTGATGCTCGTCTTCGATCACGCCGAGATCGAGGAGGGCCCGATGGGGTTCATGGTCGAGGACCGCCACTTGCGCCCCGCGCTTCTTCGCGCGGCCGAGGCTGCAGGGGTCGAGCAGGTCGAGGCCGGGGTCGAGGCCTTCGAGGCCGACGGTTCGGGCGTCACCGTCCACCTCTCCGACGGCACGTCGCGGCGGGCGAGGCTTTTGGTCGGCTGCGACGGCAAGGCCAGCCGCGTCGCGTCCTTGTCAGGCATCAAGCGGTCTGGCTGGGGCTACGGACAGACAGCGCTGGTCTGCGCCGTTTCGCATGCGAAACCGCACGAGGGCGTCGCACACCAGTTCTTCATGCCGCCCGGTCCGCTGGCGATCCTGCCGCTGTCCGGCAATCGCTCCTCCATCGTCTGGAGCGAGCAAGAGCAGCGCGCCGCCGAAATCCAGGCGATGGACGACGAGGCCTATCTCGGCGTCCTGCGCCCGCGCTTCGGCAGTTTCTTGGGCGACATCTCCCTTTCGGGAGCGCGGTTCACCTACCCTCTGGGCCTGTCGCTTGCCGACCGCTTCATCGCGCCCCGCGTCGCGCTGGTGGGCGACGCGGCGCATGTCGTCCATCCGATTGCGGGACAGGGCCTCAATGCCGGGCTCAAGGACGTGGCAGCACTTGCCGAGGTCCTGACAGATGCCCGGCGGCGGGGCGAGGACATCGCCGGGCCGCAGGTTCTTGAACGCTATGCCGCCTGGCGCCGCTTCGACGTCGCGGCGCTTGCGGCGGCCACGGATGCATTCAATCGACTGTTCTCGAACGACAATCCGCTCCTGAGAGCCGCGCGGGACATCGGCCTCGGCATCGCCAACGCCGTCCCCGTTCTGCGTCGCGGACTGATCCGCGAAGCGGCGGGCCTGACTGGCGACCTGCCCCGTCTGATGCGGGGCCGGCCGCTCTGAGGCGTCACTCGATCTTGCGCGCCTCGTCGACCAACATGATGGGGATGCCGTTTCGGATTGGGTAGGCCAGATGCGCGGCCTTCGAGATCAGCTCCTGCGCTTCGGCGTCATAGGTCAGTTGCGCGCGCGTCTCGGGGCAGACCAGCGCCTCGAGCATCCGGCGGTCGAAGGATTGCGTCTCGTTCATTGAAGGATCTCCTCTCCACCGCCGCGCATGGCGAATTCGATCAGGGTCACGAGGGTCTCGCGCCGCGTCGTCAGCGAAGGCGCCTCCAGAAGCGCCTGCTTGTCCTCGGGCTCGAAGGAACAGAGCATCGACAGCGAGTTGATGAGCAACTCGTCCTCGGCGTCGCGCAGAGAATCCCAGTCGGTCCGAAGCTCCTCGAAATCGAAGAAGCTCCTCAGCAACGGGAAAAAGCGGTCACGGTCCAGTCCCTTGTCGTGCTCGACAGGTCCCATGTCGCGCTCGAAGCCGGACCAGGACACCCGACATCGCCGGTAGGGGGTGAAGCCGTCGACCTCTTCCAGCACGCGAAACCGCGAAAGCCCCGAGAGGGTGATCATGTAGCGGCCGTCCTCGGTCTCGGAGAAGGCGGTGAGCCGTCCGGCGCATCCGATGGCCTGGAGCTTGGGTCCGCCATCGAACTGCCCATCGCGGGGCTGGATCATCCCGATCAGCCGTGAGGGCGTCTTCAGGGTGTCCTCGATCATGGCGAGGTAGCGCGGCTCGAAGATGTGAAGCGGGAGTCGCGCTCGCGGCAGAAGAAGCGCGCCAGGCAGGGGGAAGACGGGTATGGTGTCGGGGAGGTCCGATGCCGAAAGCATATATGGCACCTAGCCCTCTCCCCCGCTCAGGCAAAGATCAGCGACGATAGTTTTCTTCGACCGTTCAGCGCAATCGGGTCATTCGGCTTCAGCGCCTCGAAGATCGTGAAGAGCTGGCTCTTTGCGGCGCCGTCGTTCCACTCACGGTCGCGACGGAAGGATTCCAGAAGGTGATCCACCGCGCCGGCGATGTCGCCCGAAGCGTGAAGCGCCTGGGCAAGGTCATAGCGGGCCTGCTGATTGGCCGGGTCGGCCTCTACGGCGGCGCGAAGCTCGTTCACCGGGCCCGCGTTCGCCGCTTGCCGTGCAAGGGCGAGTTGCGCGCGCGCGGCCTCAAGCTCGGGCGACTTCGCGATGCCCTCGGGGGCGTTGTCAATGAGAGCCGCCGCTTCGTCGGTCTGACCGAGTGCCAGATACGCGCGGGCGAGGCCGCCGTAGGACGCCGCGTTGGCGGGGTCTTCTTGCAGGATCGCGGCAAAGACCTGGGCTGCGTCCGCGGCGGCGCCTTCCGACAGCATCGTCTCCGCGCTTTCGATGGCTTCCGACAGGCCGCCGTCCGCCTCGCCGCCCGCGGTCTGGATCAGCCGCTCGATGAAGCGCTTGATTTCGGAGGCAGGAAGCGCGCCCTGGAACGCGTCGACCGGCTGTCCCTGCCAGAAGGCGTAGACGGTCGGGATCGACTGGACGCGAAGCTGGCCGGCGATACCCTGGTTTTCATCCACGTTGATCTTGACCAGCTTTACCGCGCCGCGAGCGTCTCTGACGGCGCCTTCGATGGCCGGCGTGAGCTGGCGGCACGGGCCGCACCACGGCGCCCAGAAGTCGACGATGACGGGCACATGGCGGCTGGCCTCGACGACGTCGGCCATGAAGGTCGCTTCGGTGCTGTCCTTGATCAGGTCGGCGCCGGCGGCCGGCGCGGCATTGGCGTTGAGTTCAAGCATCACATTCCCCGCATGTCTGACGTCGCGCCTTATATGCGATCGCGAGGCGAATAACCAAGGGGTCGGGATCAGCCGTCGCGCGCGTTCAGTCCGGCCCGACCTTCTTCCGAAAGCGGAAGACACCCTCTCAGTCCCGCCGGAAGGACCAGTCGCGCCCCCGCCGCATAGAGGTCGGCCGCGAGGCCGGGGCGATTCGCGAAGGTGACGGACATCCTGCCGTGATCGACGATGGCGGCCTCGTCGGGCAGCGCCGCCATGAGCCGCGCCGAGGGCATGGGGACGACCGCCGCAGGGGCTGCGTCCGACACCCGCATCACAAGCGCCATGACACCGACCCATGCGACGAGGACGATCGGCACAGCCAGAAGGACGCGTCTAATAATCGTGGACATGCTCGATCTTCAGGCTGCCGGGCTGTCGCAGCCTGTTGGCAAGGTCGGCGACGGGGGTCAGGACGAGGTGGCGATGGTCCGCGCTTGCCTGCAGAGGGAAGGAGAAGAGGGCATCGTCGAATGCAGGCTCGGACGAGAGCGCCGTGAAGAGGATGTCGTCGTTGCCTGCGATCTCGATGAAGTCGCCACCGGCTTGTGCGATACGCTCCGCGATCCGGGTGAAGGCGCGATAGCGGTCCGTCTCGATCTCGATGCCGCCTGCGCTTTTGCTGACCACCGTCACACCGTCGATGCCCTCAAGGTTTTCGGGGGTCAGGCCGCTGACGACACTTCGCATCCGCAAGGCGTCCTCTCCCATTCCCGCGACGGCCGCCTCGATCTGCCGGGCATAGGCTGCCTTGGCGCGGTATTCGAGGCCGAGGGCCACGCGCCGCTCGCGGTCGCGGAGACTGTCGCCACCCTTGGATCGCAATTCGTCGACGTCGGCGCGAAAGTCCCACTTGTACCAGGACACCTGCTGGAGGAACGCGGCATAGCGCGCGGCCTGGTCCGCGCTGACGTCGTCGAGCGGCGCGCGCTCGGGCCCACGCACAAGCGTGGCAAGTCGCCCGAGCGTTTCCTCGTAGGCGGCCTTGGCCAGAAGCTCGGCGGTGAAGCTGACGCCGATGGTGTAGATCGTCATCTTCTGGTCGCCCGTCATCCCGCCCATGCCGTCCGCCTGCGCCTTTAGCGGGCAAAGCGACGTCCAGAACCCGGCGATAGCGCGCAGGTAGCTGAAGTCGTGGGGGTCGCCGGTGGCGATCACGCGGGCATAGTCGTCGTAGGCATGAACGATGTGCCATTCGGGATAGGTCGTCAGCGTCCGGCTTTCCGGTCGCCGCCATTCGGGCGCGACGAGGGGAACGTAGGACTCACCCGTCTGCGCCTCGCCGGTGCAGGCCACTTCGACATATCCGACGGGCAAGAGAAGGAGGAGAACGAGAGCGAAAAGCCCGAAGACAAGGCGCTTCGTCCAGCGCCACAGGATCCTCATGCCCGGCGGCTCCAGTCCAGGCTGGCAATGAGGGCGGCCGCGCCAAGGCCGATGTGCGGCAGGTTCGCGAGGATCCGGAAGGTGAAAGGCAGACTTTGCACACCGTTGGTGAAGATGCCGAAGTCGAGGTATCCCGATCCCGTTGCCAGCCCGAGAAGACCGTCGCCCAGATAGAGTACCCCGAACAGGATAAGGAACGTGCGCGCGGCCCGCGACGAGACGAGCGCCGCCACGAGTGCCCAGAGGGCCGAGGCGAGGTGGAGCGCGTCGTCGAAGAGGTCCAGCGCGAAGACCCCGAATGCAACGCCTTTCTCATCCGTCGCGCCGGGAATGTAGTTCAGCGACGCCGCACCCAGGAGGATGACGAAATAGACCAGTGCGGCCTTCTGCCACAAGCTCATGCCAGTGCCTCCAGGTAATTGTCCCAGAACATGTTGCGGAAGACGAGGTTCGGGTCCAGTTCGCGTTTGCGCTCGACGAATTCTTGCGCTCGGGGATAGGCGCGCGCGAACTGATCGGGCGTCGCGTGGGGACGGTAGGGCAGGTAATACGTCCCGCCCAGATCAAGCACACGCTCGATCAGGTCGCGGGTCATGCGGCGGTGGTCGATCTCGGCGCGCTCGGTCATTTCCTGGCTGAACAGCATGACGCAGGCGACGCGCGGGCCGGGGGCATAGGACAGCACGCTTTCGCGGTCGGCCTGCACGTAGCGGAGGGTGATGTTCATCATCTCCTGGTAAGACGACGGAATGACGTCCTGGCAGGCGTCGATGAAGTCGGCGAAACGGTCGGGCGGGATGAAGTACTCGTGCAGGATGTCGGTCCGCTGGTCGTCCCGGTCGTCGAGCGTGATGACGGGCTCGTTCAGAAGCGAATTCCGCGTGACCGCCCCGCCCGCGACGAGGGGGCCAAGCCGCGTCTCGATTCCCCACCTGATGTTCTTCACGGTCTCGTTGTAGACCTGCGCACGGAATACCCGTGCGGCGGCGCGGCTGACGAAACCCGACCCGCTGGCGGGAGGGAGTTCGGTCTGATCTTCGGCATCGCGGAACGTGATCATCAGCGCATCCTCGAAGAAGGTGGCTCGGTCGACGTTCAGTCGACCATAGGCCATGCTGACATCGCCCGCCTCGATGGCTCCGACGAAATATGCGGCGAAGTCGCGCGAGGGCATCTCTTGGAACGTGGGCACGAGCCGGCGGTTCGGGACCATCTCGACCTCCATGTCGACGATGGCGCCGGTCAGGCCGTAGCCGCCCATGGTCATCCCGAAGAGGTCAGCGAACTCGTCGCGCGACACCCGCAGAAGCTCTCCGTCCGGGCGGAGCATGTAGATGGTGCGGACCGTCGATCCCATCGGGCCGTGCGAGACGGGCCAGCCGTGGGCATTGACGCAGAAGGTCGCGGCGACGCCGAAATCATTGTTCGACTGCATGACCTTGGGGCTCATCCCAACGGTGTCGAGTTGCGCGATGACCTGGCTCCAGCGTGCGCCGGGGTGGACGCGGTAGACACCGTTGCGCTGATCGGGTTCGACGAGGCCGTTGTCGAAGGTGACGGCGTGACCCTCGGGCGGTATGGTGTGCCCCCCCATGCTGTGGCGTGCCGCGGCGACGTTGAAGGGTCTGCCTTCCGAACGGGCCTCGTCCATCTCGCGGCGCAGATGCGCCAGAAGCTGGTCGCCCGGATTGTCGCGTAGGATCGTGTGCCGGAACACGGGCGTTTCGTTCAGGAGGCTCGCGTCGTTCAGCGTCCCTTGGGCACCGGTCGGCCCGAGAAGCGAGGTTCCTGCGACAGAGGGAACATTGCTGGAGTAGCGACCCCCGACCCAGGCGCCCGCGGCTGCGCCCGTGCCGAACAGGATCGTCCTGCGCGTCAGCTGCCCCCTCACGCCTGGATAGCTCATGCCTTTACTCCATCGGCCGGAGCATCCCCCGGCGTCTACTGACGCGCTGTCGCGACCTAGCGTCAACAGCGGGCTGTCGGCGCACCTTTCCGCGGCGGCTTCATGTTCACGTTCTGCAACAGTTTTCCTGCCGCTAAAGGTCGAATGTGGCGAAAACCGGGACGTGGTCCGACGGCTGGTCCCAGCCACGCGCATCACGCAGGACGCGGCTGGAGTGCGCCGCCGTGGCGATGTCCGGCGTGGCCCAGATATGGTCCAGACGGCGTCCGCGGTCGGCTTCCGCCCAGTCCCGCGCGCGGTAGGACCACCAGGAATAGAGCAGCCCCGAGGGGATGTCCTGTCGCGTGACATCGACCCAGGAGCCGGACTCCTGCGCTTGCGCCAGATGCTCGACCTCGATCGGGGTATGACTGACGATCTTCAGAAGCTTCTTGTGGTCCCAGACGTCGTCCTCGCGCGGGGCGATGTTCAGGTCGCCGACGAGGATCGACTTTTGCGGCGCGTCGGCGTGGAAGTGGTCGCGCATCTCGGTCAGGAAGTCGAGTTTCTGCCCGAACTTCACATTGACCTCGCGGTCGGGTTCGTCGCCCCCGGCCGGGACATAGACGTTGTGGACCGTCACCCCGTTCTCGAGCGTCGCCGCGACGTGACGGGCGTGGCCGAGTGCGGCCCAGTCGCGGTGTCCGGCGTCGAGGAGCGGGGTCTTCGAAAGGATGGCGACGCCGTTGTAACCCTTCTGGCCCCGAGCGACCATGTGGCGGTAACCAAGGCTGCCGAAGATCTCGAGCGGGATCTTCTCGACCGGCGACTTGCATTCCTGGAGGCAAAGCACATCCGGCGCGTGTTCCTGCAGCAGACGGCTGACGAGGGCCTCGCGCAGGCGGACCGAGTTGATGTTCCAGGTGGCGACGGTAAATGGCATTCTGGCGACCTCCCGGGGCTTGGATGGGGGCTTGGCGGACCGAGGTCAAGGTCGGGAGAGCCCGTCGATGGCGGCAACAAGCGCGGCATGAAAGGCGGCGGGTTCCTCGACCTGCGGAATATGACCTACGCCTTCAAGCCAGGTGACCGGCGCGCCGCCCAGGGCCGTCGACAGAAGGTCGGCTTCTCGCGGCGGTGTCACGGTGTCCTCTGTTCCCCAGATGAGCAAGACCGGCAGGTCGAGGTCGGCATAGGCCGCGGCGTCGGTGCTGCGCGCGCCGCGCGGCGGGATGAGAAGCGTCGGAAGCCAGGCTGCCATGGCGGGCGTGGTGCCCTTGCGTGTGAGGGGATGACGGAAAAGGTCGTGCTGCGCCTCCGTCAGCGCGTCCTTGCGATAGAGGAACCGCTTGTAGAGCCAGGCCGAAAGCTTGGGGTTCAGAACGCTGGCCGCGAGAGCCGTCTCTCGCATGCCTGCCCACGCGAGGTACCAAGGAAGCGTCCGTCCGGTGCCGTCCTGCCCGAGGGACAGCGCGCCGTCGACGATCACGGCGCCACGAAAGGTGTCGGGGTCTGCGATCATCGCCTCGGCCACCGCGCCCGCGCCGAAGGAGTGGGCGACGAGGATCGGTGTCATGCCCTCCGCTTCGACAGTGGCGAGGATCCTCAGACCCTGCGCCTGGCGGCTGTAGTCGGTCCGGTCCGACCTCTCGGACAGCCCCATGGGCGGCAGATCGATGGCAATGGCGCGGTAGCCCTCTGCGGCGAGAACGTCGAGCGTATCCACCCACATTCCCGACCAGCCGACCGCGCCGTGGACGAGTAGGACGGGAACGCCGTCCTCTGGCCCGCGCTCGACCACATGGATGACGCCGAGCGGCGTCCCGATCATGCGGCTGCCCTCGACGGTCAGCGCGGCGGCCTCGTCGACCTCGCGCCGGTCTGCCGCGAAGCGAGACCCGGCCAGCAGCAGGGCGAGAGCGACGACCAGTGCTGCGGCGATGCGCAAGATGAGCTTCAGCACGTCCCCTACTCCGTTTTCACGTTCATCCTTGAAACCCTCCCCGCCTGCGTCACCCCTGCCCCGCCGTTCGGGAAGGCAGGAGAGAGGAGGCGAACCATATGGCGAGGATCGGCAGAGGCAGGGCAAGAGCGAAGGTCGCGCGAAGGCCGATCGCTTCGGCCAGCGCGCCGAAGGCAGACGGACCGACGAAGCCGATGAGGGTCGAGATCGTCGAGTAGGCCGCCACGTTCTCGGCGGCAGGTCGGCCGGGCGCGCGGGCGGAGGCTGCGAAGGCCAGCGGCTGGACGGTCGACATCCCCGCGCCGATGAGGAGGAGCCCCGCCATCAGCAGCGGCAGCGTCGGCGCTGCCACGACGGCCAGGGTACCGAGGAAAAGGATCACGGCGAAACCTCGGGCTGTGCGAACTGTGCCATAGATCGCCACCAGCCGATCACCGGCAAAGCGTCCGGCGGTCTGCGTGGCGACCACAGCAGGCAGGGCCAGCGCGGCGACCCAGTCGGTCGCGCCGAAGGTGTCGCGGGCATAAATCACTGCCCAGCCCCGGGTCGCGCCCTCCATCAGGACGCCTGCCGCAGCGAAGGCACCTATGGCAAGGATGGCCGGTCCGGGAACCGCGAAGCGGCGGGCGGGACCAGTGTCTCCTCCGTTCGTGCTTACGGGCATCGTTCCAAGGACCGCAGCGGCAGCGAGGGTCAGAACGACCGTGTGCCAGACGAACTGCGTCAACGGCGAGATGGCTTCCCGGACCAGCAGGGTTGCGACGAGGGTGGTCACGAGGAAGCCCACGGCCCACCACCCGTGACAGCGACTCATGATCCGACCCGAGTGTGCCGTCTCGAAACGGTCCGCTTCGACGTTGATGGCGACGTTGCCTGTGCTGAACGCCACGCCAAGGAGGAAGAGCGACACCGCCAGCGCCAGCCCCGAGGGAGAGAGAGCGCAGAGGATCTGCGCAGCCGCCGTCATGGGAAGGCCCCAGACGAGAACCTGGCGTGGACCACGCGCCTGAATGAGCGGCGCGACCATGATCGAGCCAAGGACGACGCCGACCGGCATCCCGAGGAGGACCAGACCGTAGGCGGCCTCGGACAGCCCCAGGTCCAGTTGTATCTCGGGCAACCTGAGGAACAGGCCGCCCACCACCGAGGCGTGGAGCGCGAAGGCCGCCATGATGCGGGCGGCGTGCCCGCGCGGATTGATTGTCATTTGGGGGGCTGGCCTACTCTGCCGCGATCTGGATCACAGGCTCCATGGCGCGAAGTGTGGCGTCGGGCAAGTGGCACTTGATGCGGTGACCCTCGCCCACGTCCTTCAGAGGCGGCGCCTCGGTCTCGCACAGGTTGCCGGGCACGACGGGCTTCCAGCCGCAGCGGGTCTGGAACGGGCATCCAGGCGGCGGGTTCATGGCCGAGGGAATCTCGCCCTCGAGAACGACGTGCCGTTTGCGGACCTTGGTGTCGGCGATCGGGACGGCGGAGAGTAGCGCCTCGGTATAGGGATGATAGGGCGGGGCGAAGACCTGCGCGGTGTCCCCGATCTCGACGACGTGGCCGAGGTACATGACCATCACGCGGTCGGCCAGATAGCGCACGATGGACAGGTCGTGCGAGATGAAGAGAAGCGTCGTCCTCTGTGTGCGCTGGATCTCCATCAGAAGGTCGGTGACGGCGGCCTGCACGCTGACGTCGAGGGCCGAGACCGGTTCATCCGCGACGACAATGCGCGCGCCGCCTGCGAAGGCGCGAGCGATGCCGACGCGCTGCTTTTGGCCACCAGACAACTGGCGCGGCATCCGGTCGGCGAAGGCGCGGGGCAGCTTGACGAGGTCGAGGAGTTCGAGCATCCGCGTCCGCCTCTCGGCCTCGCTTGCGCCGATGCGAAAGACCTCGAGCGCGCGCATGATCTGGCGTCCGACGGTCATCGAGGGGTTGAGCGTGTCGAATGGGTTCTGGAACACCATCTGTACCGACGAGACGGTGCGGGTATCGCGCTTCTCGATCGGGGTGTTCTGGATCTCGGCGTTGTCGAGATGGATCTGGCCGTCGGTCGCGGTCTCGAGCCCCATGAGCACCTTGGCGAGGGTGGACTTGCCGCAGCCGGACTCTCCGACGATGGCCAGAGTCTCGGCCTCGCGGGCCTCGAAGGAGAGAGTTTCGTTGGCCTTGACGACCTTCTGGCCGCCGCTCCCGAAAAGGGCGTTGGCGGAGACTTCGTAGTATTTCCTCAGGTTATCAGCCTTCAGCACCACGCGCCCCGGTTCGGTCGCCCGCTCGCCCGTGCTCGCCTTCGGTGGTGCCGACCAGTCGATCTCGTTCCATCTGATGCAGCGGGTGGCGTGGCGGTCGTCGCCGTCCACCTGCTCCATCGGGATGTCCTGCGCGTCGCAGCGTCCGGGCATGAAGTAGGTGCAGCGGGGTCCGAAGTTGCAGCCCGGCGGGCGTTCGTGCGGCAGGGGGAAGTTGCCCGGAATGGCGACTAGCGGGCGGGCGGTCTTGTCGGCGCCGGGAAGCGGGATCGAGCGGAAGAGCGCCTGCGTGTAGGGGTGGCGCATCCGGTCGAAAACGTCCGCCACCGAGCCGCGCTCGACTGCTTCGCCCGAGTACATGACGCAGATCCGGTCGCATGTCTCGAGGACCAACCCCAGGTTATGACTGATGAAAAGCATCGAGGTGCCGTACTTGCGGCCCAAGTCCTTCACGAGGTCGACGACCGCGGCTTCGACGGTCACGTCGAGGGCGGTGGTGGGTTCGTCGAGGATCAGGAGCGAGGGTTTGGACATCAGCGCCATGGCGATGACGATGCGCTGCTGCTGGCCGCCGGAGAGCTGGTGAGGATAGCTGTCGAGCACCCTTTCGGGGTCGGGGAGGCGGACGTCGGTGACGACTTCCAGGGCGCGTTTGCGAGCCTCCTTCTCGCCGATGCCTTCGTGGATCATGGGGACTTCCATGAGCTGCCGGCCGATCTTCATGGCTGGGTTCAGGGAGGCCATAGGCTCTTGATATATCATGGCAATTTCGCTGCCGCGGATATCGCGGAGCTGCGCGTCGGTCATGTCGTTCAGGTTCTTGCCCTTGAACTTGATGGTTCCGCCGACGATGCGGCCGTTGACGCCGAGATCCTGCATGACGCCAAGCGCCACGGTGGATTTGCCGCAGCCGGATTCACCAACGAGGCCAAGGGCTTCGCCGGGCATGACGGTGCAGGAGAAGTCCATCACCGCGGGAATTTCGCGGAGGCGGGTGAAGAAGCTGATCGAGAGGTTGTCGATCTCGAGGATGGGGCCGTCGGTCGCCGGATCGGTCATGTTCGGCCTTTCGGTATCACGTCGGTATTGCGTCGGTATCGCGTCGGTGCACCGCACCGGGGGCAGGCCCGGTGGCGCGGTGCGTATTTGGGGCAAGATGAAGCGGCATCAGTCCCTCAGGCTTTCTTCGCGGAGCCCGTCGGCGAGGAGATTGAGGCCAAGGACGAGGCTCATCAGCGCGAGCGCGGGGGCGAGTGCCGGGTGGGGGTAGATCGACAGGAGCTTGCGGCCGTCGTTGATCGTCGAGCCCCAGTCCGGGCTTTCGGGCGAGAGACCGAGGCCGAAGAAGCCGAGGGTGCCGAGGAGGATCGTGGTGTAGCCGATGCGGAGGCAGAAATCGACGATCAGGGGACCGCGCGCGTTGGGCAGGATCTCCCACAGCATGATGTACCAGGGCCCCTCGCCCCGCGTCTGGGCGGCGGCGACGTAATCACGCGTCTTGATGTCGAGGGCGAGGCCCCGGACGATGCGGAAAACCGTAGGGGCGTTCACGAAGACGACCGAGACGAAGACGACGAGGAGGTTCGGCGGGAAGTCGATGATGCCGAGCGGGTCGGCGTCCCAGGCGATGCCGAGGTAGAGCCACAGCCCGATGGCGAGTGCGATGGTCAGGTAGATCGCGTCCTTGCGGAGGTCGGTGAAGTGGCGCGAGTGGATCAGGACTGCGACGAAGACGATCGGCAGGAGGAACAGCACCGCCGCCATGTAGGTGGGCAAGCCGGTCTGCACGATCTCGGGCGTGACGAGGAGGTAGAACAGCAGGATCACCGGGAAGGCCAGGATCAGGTTCGCGAGGAAGGTGAGGAAGGTGTCGAGCTTGCCGCCGTAGTAGGCCGCCGGGAGGCCGAGGGTGATGCCGACCATGAAGGCGAAGAGCGTGGCGAAGGGCGCGATGCGGACCACGACCCAGGCGCCCTTGACCATGCGGCTGAACACGTCGCGGGCGAGGTTGTCGCCGCCGAGGAGGTAGTAGGGATAGACGCCCTCTTGCGTGACGGCCGAACCGGGCACCGCGTTCTTCATGCCCGACAGTTGTGCCAGTGGGTCGTGCGTCACGATCAGGTCCATCGCGCCGAAGATCGCGGTGAAGACCCAAAACATGACGATGGCGAAACCTGCCATGCCGATGGTCGAGTCGAAGAGCTTGCCGTAGAGGCCGAGGCGGCGCTTGAAGGTCAGCGACAGGGCGAAGGTGGCGGCAAGCGCCAGCCAGACCGGCAGGAAGCGCGTGGCCAGGATGCCGAGGATGCCCTTCTGCTGCGGATCCTGCAGGGCGATGCCGCCGATCAGGTAGGCGAACGTCACGAGTGCGACGAGGGCGAGGCCCGCGGTGACGCCGAGGCTTGCCCAGCTTGCGGCGCTGATGCGGGTCGGCGCGGACGCTCCGGCGGATATGGCGCGTTCGACGGAGAAGGCGGACACGACCGACGACACGACGAAGGCAACGATGAGAAAGGCCCATGCCCCGACGAAGAGCGGGTTCAGGATCGCGAGGCTTCCGGTCCAGGTCAGCGGTTCCATCGGGGTGCCTCCTGTATCACGAGATCCGGATCCGGGGATTGAGGAAGACGTAGCCGATGTCGGAGATGAGTTGCGTCACGAGAACGACCGCAACGGCCACGACCGAACAGGCGAGCAGGAGGTCGATGTCGTTGTTGCCCGCCGCCTCGACCAGGGTCCAGCCGAAGCCCTTGTAGTTGAAGAGCGTCTCGACGATCACCACGCCGTTCAGAAGCCAGGGAAACTGGAGCATGATGACGGTGAAGGGCGCGATGAGCGCGTTCCTGAGCGCATGCTTCAGGACGATGTTGCGGAAGCTCACGCCCTTGAGCCGCGCGGTGCGGATGTATTGCGCCGTCATCACCTCGGTCATCGATGCACGGGTCATGCGGGCGATGTAGCCCGTCCCGTAAAGCGCGATGGTGAGGACGGGGAGGAAGAAGTTCTCGAAGGTCGCGTTCTCGGCCGCACTGGTCGCCGTGCCCTTGAAGATCTTCCAGCCCGACGACGAGGCGAGGAGCGTGATGAGGATGACGCCGGAGACGTATTCGGGGGTGGCCGTCGAGGCGATGGAGAAGGTCGAGAGCGACCGGTCGAGCCGGGTGCCTTCGCGCATCCCGGCGAGGACGCCGATCAGGAGCGCCGAGGGGACCATCAGGACCATGACCCAGAACATGAGCTTGCCGGTGAGGACGAGGCGCGTCGTGATGATGCCCCCCACGTCGTTGCGGAAGACGGTCGAATAACCCCAGTCGCCCTGGAGGAGGCCGCAGAAGCGCGGCGTCGCCTCGTCGGGCGTCGCGTGGCCGGCGCAGCGGGCGCGGACGGTGCCGTCGGCGCCTTCGATGACATAGCCGGGGACGAGGCCCAGCCATTCGCCGTAGTTGCGGAAGAGACGGGCGTCGAAGCCGGTGATGGCCTCCGAGAACTCCTCGCGCGGGACGTCGCCGCTGCGGGCGCCGGCCAGAAGCTGGGCGTCGGGCATAGTGCGGTAGCCGCGGGAGGCCAGCCAGGTCGAGACCTCGACGTCGGACATGCGCTGGCTGCCCTGCGTCTTGGCGACCTTCTCGAGGTTCGGATAGAGGTTGGTGAGGTAGAAGACGACGAAGGTCAGGCAGAGCGCCGTGAGGATCATCACCGCGAAGCGGCGGAGGATGAACAGTCCCATCTAGACCCTCCCCCCGATCTTCGGATGTCGGGGCGCCGGCACGGTGCTGGCGCCCCCGGTCATTGCGATCAGGCAGCCATCGCCCACTTGTAGTGGTGATGCTCGAAGGTGATGTGCTGGTCGACGTTCACCAGCCCCTCGCGGTAGTGCCGGTAGAGCGAGCGCCAGTAGGGCTGGATCGTGACGCCTTCCTGCTGGATCAGCGCCTCGCCCCTGGCGACGATCTCGCGCCGGGTGTCGGCGTCGGCGATGGACAGCGCCTGGGTCAGAAGCTCGTCGAACTCGGGGTTGGACCAGCCGAATTCGTTCCAGGCTTCGCCCGAGCGGTAGGCCAGCGCCCAGATCTGGACGCCCAAGGGGCGGTGGTTCCAGTTGGTCGAGGAGTAGGGATAGGTCAGCCAGTCGTTCCAGAAGGTCGAGCCGGGCAGGATCGTGCGCTTGACCTCGAAGCCGGCGTCGCGAAGCTGGGCGGCGACGGCGTCGGTGGTGTTCTTCATCCAGTCGTCGTCGATCGAGATGATCTCGTGCTCGAAGTCCATCATGCCGGCCTCGGTCATCAGAGCGACGGCTTCCTCGACGTTGCGCTCGACGGGCGGCAGCTCGGCATAGTCGGGGTGGACGGGGGCGACGTGGTGGTTCTCGGCCACGCGGCCGCGGTCGCCGTAGCCCAGTTCGAGGCAGACGGCGTTGTCGACGGCGAGTTGCAGCGCGCGGCGGACGCGGACGTCCTCGTAGACGCGCTTGCCGTCGAATTCGGAAAGCTGGTTCGGACGGACGACGATGGTGGCGGCGGTCACGACCTCGGACTTCTGGAGGCCGATGTCGTCCATGACGTCGATGAATTCGCCGACCGACTCGTAGAGCATGTCGACCTCTTCGGATTCGATCGCGGCCAGCCAGGCGGCGGGGTCGGTGCCGAAGTCGATGTACTCGATGCGGTCGAGGTAGGGGCCGCCGTAGACCTCGGTGCCCCACCACTGGAAGTCGGGGTTCCTGACGAGGGTGGCGCGGACGCCGACCTCCATCTCCTCCAGCAGATAGGGGCCGGTGCCGACGAAGGTGTTCGGGGTGTCCGGGTCGTAGTTCTCGTGGACGACGGCGGCAGGGTAGTCGGCCATGCCCGCGATGAGCGAGATGTCGGGGCGGGGCAGCGTCAGGGTCACGGTGGCGTCGTCGACGACCGTGATCGCGCCGTCGATCGCCTTGTTGGTGTCGGGGTCGATGATGGTGGCGAAGCGACCAGCCATCGAGTTGGCCTCGACCTCCTTGTCGCACCAGCGCTCGATGTTGCGGGCGACGTCCTGGGCGGTGAAGGGGTCGCCGTTGTTCCAGGTGACGCCGGGGCGGACCTTGAGGGTGTAGAGGGTGGCGTTCTCGTTGACCTCCCACCCGTCCAGCAGCATGCCCCGGAAGGAGCCGTCGTTGTTGTACTCGACGAGGTACTCGAGCGTACCGCGTGTGACGTTGGCGATCTCGGACCAGTCGGCGGTGCGGGTGTCCTTGAGCGCCTTGATCTGCATCTGGCAGCGAAGCGTGCCGCCCGGCTGCATGTGCGCCTCGGACCGCGCGGGCGTCGCCGCGCCGATCAGGCCGTAGGCGGCCGCCGCCGACACGCCGAGCGAGGTCGAGCGGGCGAGAAATTCGCGGCGGCTCAGGCGGCCCTCGCGGAATTCGTCCGCATACATGAACGCGGCAGGATGAACGGTCCCGCGCGTGGCGGCTTCTTTCACCATCGGTATCTTCTCCCTGTGGGCCGGGCCCGATCCGAGTCGGGCCTCTGTAGGACATGTTGCGGGCATTTCGTCATGTCGGGTCCCTCAGGTCAACCGTAACTACCTGAAAGTGGGGGATCGTCCGGGACGAAGACCGACCGTCAGACCCCGTGGCGAAACTCGGACGGGCTCTGTCCGGTGCGGGACCGGAAGGCGCGGGTGAAGTAGGCGGCCGAGGCGAAGCCGCAGTGGCGGGCGACCTGCGCGACCCGGATATCGGTGTCGCGGAGAAGGCGCCTGGCCTCGAAATGCCGCCGGTCGGTGAGGATGTCGAGCGCGGGACGGCCCGCGATCTTGCGACAGACGCGCGACAGGTGCGTGGGCGTCACGCCGAGAAGTGCCGCGTAGTGCTGGACGCCGTCGGGCCGGTTGAAGTCGCGCTCGACGAGCGAGGTGAAGGCCTCGGCCAGCCGGTGCGCGGCGGTGTCGAGCCGGGTCGCCTGCGAGGGGTTCGGTGCGTCGGCATACTGGTCCGCGACGCGCGCAAGCCAGACCGACAGAAGCCCGGCGTGGCAGGACAGGGCGCGGGCGGAGTGAAGGCCCTTGCCGTCGGCCTCGCGCTGCATGGCGTCGATCATGCCGGTCAGCTCGCGCTGGAGCTGGACCTCGTTGAGACGAAGGTGCAGCGGCTCCATCGGCCAGTCGTACTCCTCGCCGTCCGGCAGGAACACGACGAAGCCCAGAACCGGGCCGGAGGTGGTGAAGCCGTGCATCGTGCGGGGCGGCAGGAAGACGAGGTTGTGGGGGCTGTAGCCCGAACTGCGGCCCGAGATCGTCAGCCGGCCCTGCCCGCGCGTGAACCACACGAGCACGGGACGGTCGTAGCTGCGCATGGCCTCGGTGCGCCAGCGCCCGCCCTGAGCGAGGCGCGTCACAGACACGACCTCGACCGGCAGCCGGTCAGGCTGCGGCGCGGGCGTCGGCACGCGCGAGATTTGCGCCTCCGTCCCACCAGGCTGCGGGAGAAGCGTCAGACGATGCAACGACATGAACCGTTACCCCAGGCCCCAGACGGTAAATACGGCAAAATTGTGGCGCACCTTCCGCTTCCGGTCAACGAAGCCGTCATGACCCTCCGTCGAACACCTGCGAATTAGTGGTATTAACTGCGAATTGTGACTTCACGCCACGCTATCTGCCGGACACGAGGCAAGATCCGCAGCACGCGACACGTTCCGAAGCCGTTCAGTACGTCGTCGATTCGCGGTTTGAAGCGCAAAGCTTGGGCTGGAGTTGTTTCCAGGTCGTCTTCCGCAGAGGCACGTGGTCATGCTTTCTGCCGATGCGACCGCCGCTGCCACAGCACGAGTGGCCAAAGAACCGCGACCAAGAGCAGGCGAAGCGGCGGCCTCGCCCTGAGCATCATTTTGACAGCATAGACGTTGGCCTCGGCTTCCTGCGTCGCGACCTGTCCGCCCTCGAGATGGCCGCAGGCATGATGGCCCACCTCGTGGTAGAACGTATGTTCGGCATCCAGCCGACGCCACCAAAGCCGGATACCTGACACCCGGTCGACCGGCCACGTCAGGACGATGCCGGAGAGTTGCACGTCGTAGCAACCAAGGAAGTCGAGTGCCGGATGTCGCGCAAGGACGTCGATCCGTGTTACTTCGTCCAAGTTCAGGCCCCTGACCCTGCTCCATCGCCGAACGTTGTCGGCGACCAGGTCTGGTTCGCTTATCTCGTCTGCGACATAGACCGGGATGCCTCCCCCGACCTGAGTCACGGGCTTGTCGTTCTGTCGGCGCGACAAGATCTCAAGTGTCTTGCGGTGTAGCGGATGCAGCGGAATGTCGTTCAGCCGATCGACTTCGCGAACGAAGATGTCGCGATCCAACTCGTGAAGAGCGGCAAGCAGAACCCCGAAGTATTTCCCCGACGGTCCATGCGGCTTTTCCTGCCAGGCGCTGGAGTCCAGCTTCCGGCACAGGTCGACCACGGAGACTTCTCTATCACGAAGAACGTCGCGCCACGCGTCCATCACGGTCTCTGCGTGGTCTGTCGAGACGCCTCTCAGCAGTCTCTCGACGGGGTTCCTGGCTGCGGTGTCCATGACGCCCCCTCTAGCCGAGAACTGTGGCAACGGCAGGACAGTGCCGCGACGTCCCTAGCCCTCCATCGCTTCCAACTCGTCGATGAAGCCCGAGATCATGCCGAGGCCCTTGTCCCAGAAGGCGGGGTCGGAGGCGTCGAGGCCGAAGGGGGCCAGAAGCTCCTTGTGGTGCTTCGAGCCGCCGGCCTTGAGCATGTCGAAGTACTTCTTCTGGAAGTCGGCGTCGCCTTCCTCGTAGACCGCGTAGAGCGCGTTCACGAGGCCGTCGCCGAAGGCGTAGGCATAGACGTAGAAGGGCGAGTGGACGAAGTGGGGGACGTAGGACCAGAAGGTCTCGTAGCCCTCCATGAAGTCGAAGGCGGGTCCGAGGCTCTCGCCCTGCACGCTCATCCACAACTCGCCGATGTCATCGGGCGTCAGCTCGCCATTGCGGCGGGCGGCGTGGAGCTTGCATTCGAAATCGTAGAAGGCGATCTGGCGGACGACCGTGTTGATCATGTCCTCGACCTTGCCGGCGAGGAGGACCTTGCGTTCCTTCTGCGAGGGCGCGTCCTTGAGGAGACGGCGGAAGGTCAGCATCTCGCCGAAGACGCTGGCGGTTTCGGCCAGGGTGAGGGGCGTCGAGGCCAGAAGCTCGCCCTGCCCGGCCGCGAGGCGCTGGTGGACGCCGTGGCCAAGCTCGTGGGCCAGCGTCATCACGTCGCGCGGTTTGCCGAGGTAGTTGAGCATGACGTAGGGGTGGACATTCGACACGGTCGGGTGCGCGAAGGCGCCGGGGGCCTTGCCGGGCTTCACCGGGGCGTCGATCCAGCCGTCGTCGAAGAAGGGTTGCGCCAGGCGCGCCATCTCGGGGTCGAAGCCGGCGTAGGCGGATAGCACCGTCTCGCGCGCCTCGTCCCAGCCGATCCTGCGGTCGCTTTCCATCGGCAGGGGCGCGTTGCGGTCCCAGACCTGCATCCGGTCGAGGCCGAGCCAGCCGCGCTTCAATTCGTAGTAGCGGTGCGAGAGTTTCGGATAGGCGTTGACGACGGCGTTGCGCAGGGCCTCGACCACCTCGGGCTCGACCTGGTTCGACAGGTGGCGGCCGGTCTGGGGTGTGGGCATTCCACGCCAGCGGTCCTCGATCTCCTTCTCCTTCGACAGCGTGTTGTGGACGCGGGCGAAGAGCTTGACGTTCTCGCCGAAGACGCGGGACAGCTCGCGCGCCGCCGTCTCGCGCTTGGCGCGGTCCTGGTCGGAGAGGTCGTTCAGCGTGGCTTCCAGTCCGCGCGTCTCGTCGCCGATGACGAACTCGAGACCCGAGATGGTCTCGTCGAAGAGACGGTTCCAGGCGGCGGCGCCGACAGTGGACTGGTCGTGGAGGAACTTCTCGAGCTCGTCCGACAGCTGGTAGGGACGCATCAGGCGGAGGCGGTCGAAGATCGGCTTGTAGCGGGCGAGGTCGGCGTTTCCGGCGAACCAGCCGTCGAGGACGGCGTCGTCGATGCGGTTGACCTCGAGCGAGAAGAACACGAGCGGCGTGGTGAAGGCGGTGATCCGGTCCTGCGCGTCGGACATGGCCTTGGCGCGTTCGGCGTCGGTCGTGTTCTGGTAATAGCGCAGGCCGATGAAGGACATGATGCGGCCGGCGACCATGTCGATCTTCTCGTAGCGCAGGACGCAGTCGAGCATCCCCTGTGCGCCGAGACCGGCGAGATGGCCCTCGTAGTCGGCGGCGAAGTCGGCGCAGGCCTGTTCCAGCCAGTCCATGTCGCGCTTCAGCTCGGGCGCGTCGGGGCTGGAGTAGAGGTCGGAGAGGTTCCATTCGGGCAGGTCGCCCAGGTTGCCCGCGCCGGAGGCGTTCGCGTCGAAAACGGGGGTCTGCATGTCGGCTCCTCGTGTCGTGGTCGGGTGAGAGATAGAGGCTGCGGGCGGCGATTGGAACCCGAGGCGCGCCTCGCGGGATCGTTTTGCCAGAGCGCTGCAACGCAGCTAGCATAGGCCGGATGATGACCCTCGAGTTCCTTCGCGGCTGGCTGACGGCCCTTCCGGGCGGCAGCGGCCCCTTCGTCGCGGCGCTGCTGGCCGTGGCGGTGGCGCTGATGGCGCACTGGCTGTGGCACCGGGTGGCGACGCGGATCGTGGCGGGACGCGACCTGTTCTGGCGCAGCCTCGTCCAGCGCACGCGGCGGCCGGTGCGGCTGGCCTTCGTCACGCTGGCGCTGTTTCTCGCGCTCGCGCCGTTCGATCTGCCGGACGGCCTCAACGTCTTCGTCCGGCGCGCGCTGACGGTGCTGACGATCGTGCTGATCGCCTGGTGGCTGAGGATGGCGTTCAGCATCTGGATGACGATCCACTTGCGGCAGTTCAGCCTCGACAGCGAGGATAACCTCAACGCGCGCAAGCACATCACACAGGGCCGCATCCTGCAGCGGATCGGGAACATCCTGATCTATGTGGGCGCGCTGGCCGCCGTGCTGATGACCTTCGAGACGGTGCGCCACTATGGGGTGTCGCTGCTGGCCTCGGCGGGGGCGGCGGGGATCGTGGTGGGCTTCGCGCTGCAGCCGCTTCTGAAGAACCTGATCGCGGGGATCCAGCTTGCCGTGACCCAGCCCATCCGCATCGACGACGCGCTGATCGTCGAGGGCGAGTGGGGCCAGGTCGAGGAGATCACCTCGACCTATGTCGTCATCAAGATCTGGGACTGGCGGCGGCTGATCGTGCCCCTGAACTATTTCATCGAGCAGCCGTTCCAGAACTGGACCCGCGAGACCGCCTCTCTTATCGGGGCGGTGATGCTTTACGTCGATCACACCGCCGACGTCGCCCGCCTGCGCGAGAAGGCGCGGGAGGTGGTCGAGGCCTCGCCCCGCTGGGACCGCAACGTCTTCGCGGTTCAGGTGACGGACATCCGCGAGACGGTAATGGAGGTCCGCGTCATCGCCTCGGGGCGGAACGCCGGCCTGGTCTACGACCTGCGCTGCGACATCCGCGAGGCGCTGGTGGCCTGGCTCCAGGCCGAGATGCCGGGGGCGCTGCCGCGGACGAGGGCGGAGGTGACGAGCGACCCAGATCGGAGGCCTTCGGCGGCTGCCGAGGTGGACGAAGGGTAGGCGTTTTTATCGGTCTCGAAGTATCCGGCCTTATGGAGGAAACGCACCACGCGATCAGCCGTCCGGCGGGAGGGCTGACACATGATTGGTGCCCTGCAGATTTTTTTTTGCGATCAATCTCCCTGCCCAAGGCGGAGAAATCTCTGAACTCTGTAGTCTCGCCGTCGACCAAGAGGGCGTTGCCAGCGAATTCTGCGCTTTCGGTGATGGTCTTACCGTCCAAACAAAAGACATCTTCGTAACGGACCTTCACCAGCAAAAGCATAATAACACGCGTGTCCGAACCTGTGGCGAACCGAAGGTCATCGGCGCGGGTCAGGAGCTCTACGGAGTCCCGTTTACTTTTACCTGCGGCGATGTCTGGCCAGACGCCCTTGGCAAGCCCGGTGTCGCCGCCGACCCGAGATACCTCGATCATCACACTTCTAGCAGGCGACTGCCCCGTATTTCGGACGGTCAACGCGATGTCCCAGTCGACGTAGAATTGTTCTGCTCGGGGCGTGACAGAAACCTTCTCAATAGTCAGATAGGCACGGACCTGCGCTTCTCCGATGCGGGTGGTTTCCAGCACCATTTTTCGGGTGTCAGCGGCCATTCTTTGAGTAGCCACCAGAGTGCCAACCAAAAGCCCCGCCGCTACTATAGTGAAGAAAGACATTACCCACTGAGCAAGTGTGTCCTCAGACGCAACAAGACGCCGGGTCCACCACCACCATTGTGGTTCATCGTCGGCTTCAAAGCGACCGGCGTATCCGTTACACTGATCGCGAGCTATGCAATCTACAAAATCGTAGATGCCGCTACCCCAGATCAATATGACAGTGGCCGCGGAAAGCCCGAAACCTAGCCCAACCGCAAATCCGTTACGCCAACGGTTTTCAGGCATTGCAGGAAAAAGGCGGCACTGAATTTGCCTCGTGACAGTTTGTTGCGAATGTTGACTTCCTTATCGCCGATCATGTCGGCAAGCTGACCGTAAGTCACCCCCTGGCGCTTCAGTTCGGCCTTGAGGCCCCTCCCCTCACCCATAAGCCGCCAGCATCGCCCTCAGATCCTCCATCGTGTTCGCCTCGTAGGCGGGCTTATCCGTTCGCCACCGCGCCATGCGGGGAAAGCGGAGCGCCACGCCGGACTTGTGGCGGGTCTGTTTTGCTGAGCCTTTGAAGGCGATCTCGAAGACGCGGACGGGGCCGCAGCCCCCGGTGAAAGCTACCAGCGCCTCGCCCTTCCGGACGGCCCCTCAAGCAGTGCGGCGCCCTCCGGTGTGGCGGGCGAGGCGGGCTTCGAGTTGCACGAGCGCGTCGTAGATCAGGACGGCGAAGAGCCCCACGATGATCCCGCCCTGCAGCACGTAGGCGGTGTTGCTGGTGAGCAGGCCCGCGATGATCACCTCGCCCAGCGTGCGGGCGGCCACGGTGGATCCGATCGTCGCGGTGCCAAGCGCGATCACGACCGACAGGCGGATGCCCGTCAGGATCACGGGAAACGCGAGCGGCAGTTCGACCTGCACCAGCCTTTGCCAGCGATTGAGCCCCATTCCGCGTGCCGCCTCCATCGTGGCGGGCGGAAGCGTCGAGAGCGCGATGGTGGCGTTCTCGAAGATCGGCAGCAGACCATAGAGGAAAAGCGCCACCAGCGTCGGACCCGCGCCGAAGCCGAGGGCCGGCACGGCCAGGGCCAGCACGGCGACCGGGGGGAAGGTCTGGCCCATGTTCGTCACCGTGCGCGAGAGGGGGCGGAAGGCTTCGCCCGCAGGCCGGGTCACCAGGATCGCAAGCGTCACCGCGACCAGCGTGGCCGCAGCCGTGGCGGCTGCCACAAGCCCCAGATGGCTGAGCGACAGCGACAGAAGCGAGCTGCGTGCATAGATCGCCGGTGCGCCCTCGGGGGCGAGCGGCCGGAAGACCGGGGCGAACCAGTCCGGCCTCAAGACCAGGGCCAGCAGCAGCAGGACCAGAGCGGGGCGCAGGATGGTCCCGACCCCGATCCTCATGCGCGAAGCTCTGCGCGGGCGCGGATCGCGTCGAATGTCACCCGGCCCACCACGTCGCCGTCGCGCTCGACCGGCACGGCCGACCGACCGGTCCACAGGCAGGCCGCGAGCGCGTCGCGCAGGCTGGCGTCGGCCGGCAGAGCGGCGCCCGGCGCGTCCCCGTCCTCGACCAGATCGCACAGCGGGATCAGCGACAGGAGCCTCAGGGGTCGCTCGACCTCGCCCACCATGTTGGCGACGAAGTCGGTCGCCGGCTGGGCGATTATCTCGGCGGGGGTGCCGTGCTGGACCAGCTTGCCGCCGTCCATCACCGCGACCCGGTCTCCCAGGCGGATCGCCTCCTCCATGTCGTGCGTGACCAGCATTATGGTCGAACCGAGCGCCTTCTGGATCCGGCGCAGATCGTCCTGGGCCCGCGCGCGGATGATCGGGTCGAGCGCGCCGAAGGGTTCATCCATCAGCAGGAGATCGGGACGCGAGGCAAGTGCCCGCGCCACGCCCACGCGCTGCTGCTGTCCTCCCGACAACTCGGCCGGATAGCGGTCCCGGAATTGCGCGGGGTCCATCGAGAACAGGGTCAGCAACTCGTCGACACGGGCCTCGATCTTGTCCTTCGGCCAGTCAAGAAGCCGGGGCACCGCACCGATGTTGCGCGCCACCGTGTGATGGGGAAAGAGCCCGTGGCCCTGGATCGCGTAGCCGATCCGGCGCCGCAACAGATGCGGCTTCGTCGCAAGGGTCGACACGCCGTTGATCCGCACCTCTCCCGAGGTGGGCTCCTCGAGACGGTTTATCATCCGCAGGAGCGTGGTCTTGCCAGAGCCCGAGGTGCCCACGATGACGGTGATCGTGCCGGTTTCGACCGTCATCGTCACGGCATCGACCGCCTTGACGCCGTTGTAGGTCTTGGTGATGCGGTCGATCTCGATCATGCGGTTCCCTGCGGTGTCGGAGAGGCCAGTTCGACCAGGATGTCCATGACGATGGCCGAGACGAGGGCCAGTGCGACGGTGGGCAGCGCGCCCAGCAGGATCAGGTCGGTGGCCGTCTGGTTCAGACCCTGGAACACGAAGGTCCCGAAGCCGCCGCCTCCGATCAGCCCGGCGATGACGGCCAGTCCGACGTTCTGCACCAGCACGATGCGCAGCCCGGTCAGGATGATCGGCAGGCCCAGCGGCAGTTCGACCTGCCACAGCCGCTGGCGCGGCGTCATGCCCATCCCGCGCGCGGCCTCGAGCGCCGAGGGGGGCGTCGCGGCAAGCCCCGTCACGGTGTTTCCGACCACCGGCAGCAGCGAGTACAGCACCAGCGCCAGAAAGGCCGGCGCAAAGCCGATCCCGGCGATGCCGATGGCCTGCGCACCGGGCACGCTGTCCCCGACCCAGCCGAGGATCGGGATCATCAGGCCGAACATCGCAAGCGACGGTATCGTCTGGAGGAAGCTCAGGACCGGCAGGGTCGTGGTGCGCAGGCTCGATCGCCGGTGACACAGGATACCCAGCGGAAAGCCGATCGCCGCCGCCGTCGCGAGCGAGCCGAAGGCCAGCGCCAGGTGCCGCACGGCCGCATCGGCGAAGGCCTCCCTGCGGCCGGCGTATTCCTGCAGGATCGACAGTTGCGACAGCGTCCCCGACCACAGGATCAGCGCCAGCGTTCCCAGCACCGCCGCCAGGAGCGCGCCGCGCGCCAGCGACCCCGGCGCCAGCTGGGCGAGCGCGTCGGCCATCAGCAGCATCAGGATCAGCAGGAGGCACCAGAAGCCGATGGCGGGCGAAACCCGCGCATAGTCTCCGGCCCCGACCAGCAGCGCGGGCGCGCCCTGCATCAGCAGCCAGAGCAGGCCGGCCAGTCCGAGGATCGACCCGGCGAACCGCAGGCGCGGCCACGCCGACGGCAGGCCGAGAAGCAGGCCCGCCATCACGGCAGCCGTTCCGGGAAGGGTCACCGCCGGCGCAGCCAGGCGCCAGGGCAACACGCCGTCGCCGGCGACGATGCGATTGGCAGCGACGGTCAGGAAAGGAAGCAGGAGCGCGCCCAGTCCAAGGACGGCGAACAGAACGCCGGGCGGGGACAATCCCCACCCGGCGCGTCCCACCGGTATGGTTGCGCTGGTCAGTCCAGTACTCCGGCCTGGGTCAGGTAGTCGCGCGCCACGGCTTCGGCCGGTTCGCCGCCGACCTGGATGCGGCCGTTCAGCTTTTGAAGCGTCGCCATGTCCAAGTTGCCGAAGATCGGGTTCAGCACGTCCGGGATCGACGGATACTCTTCCAGAACCTCGGCCCGGACGATGGGCGTCGGCTCATAGACGGGCTGTACCCCCTCGTCGTCCTCCATGACCACGAGGCCCGTCGCGCCGACCCCGCCGTCGGTGCCATAGACCATTGCGGCGTTCACGCCCGACGTGCCGCGTGCGGCCGCCTGGATGGTGGCTGCGGTGTCGCCACCCGACAGTATCACCGTCTGGTCCTGCGAGAGCTGGAACCCGTAGGTCTCCTGCATCGCGGGCAGGACAGCGGGAGACGACACGAATTCGGTCGAGGCGGCCAGCTTGACTTCGCCCCCCCCCGAGACCCACGCGCCGAAATCGGACATCGTGGTCAGGTTGTTCTCTTCGGCAACCGGGCCCGTCACGGCGATGGCCCAGGTGTTGTTGGCCGGAGCACTTTCAAGCCAGGTGACGTTGTTCGCCTCTGCGTCCAGTTCGGACGCGCGATCGTGGGCCGCCTGGGCATCCTTCCAGACTTCGCTGTCGGCCTCGTTGAAGAAGAAAGCGGCGTTGCCGGTGTATTCGGGATAGATGTCGATCTGGTCCGCCAGCAGCGCCTCGCGTACGACCTGCGTGCCGCCCAGTTGCAGCCGGCGCTCGACCGGCAGACCGGCATCCTCGAGAGCGAGCGCTATGATGTTGCCGAGCAGTCCGCCCTCGGTGTCGATCTTGGAGGAGACGGTGATGTCGGCCTGTGCGCTGGCAGTGAAAGCGCCGACGACTCCGGCGGCAAGGATCAGGGGGGTTTTCATGGTGTGGGCAGCTCCCGGCTGGATTGTTTCGAACGCGTGCACTGTCGGTGCGCGAGACAATATAGGGGAATGACACCGTGTTCCAAATTTGGCAGTTCGCCGTTCGCCAGTCGAAGGGAAAAGTCGGGCAGGCAAAGTCGGACAGGCAACAAAGCGGAGAGGATCGCGCGCGCCCTCCTCTCACCCATAAGCGGCCAGCATCGCGCGCAGATCTTCCATCGTGTTCGCCTCGGACGCGGGCTTGTCCGTCCGCCAGCGGGCCATGCGGGGAAAGCGCAGCGCCACGCCGGACTTGTGGCGGGTGCTCTGTTGGATGCCTTCGAAGGCGATTTCGAAGACGTGGTGGGGTTTGACCGCGCGGACGGGGCCGTAGCGTTCCAGCGTGTTCTTCCGGACCCAGGCGGTGATCGAGCGGAACTCGGCGTCGGTGAGGCCGGAGTAGGCCTTGGTGAAGGGCACCAGCGCCTCGCCCTCCCAGACGGCGAAGGTGAAGTCGGTAAAGAGGTTCGCGCGGCGGCCGTGGCCGGACTGGGCGTAGATCATCACCGCGTCGATGGTCAGGGGATCGACCTTCCATTTCCACCAGTCGCCCTTGCGCCGGCCGTCGCGGTAGGGGCTGTCGAGGCGCTTGAGCATGACGCCCTCGGCCCCGATCGCACGCGAGGCTTCGCGTGTGGCGGCGAGGCTGCCCCATGTGTCGAAGTCGAGAAGCGGCGAGAGGCGGAGGGGCATGTCGTCGGGCACGGCCTCTGCGAGCGCATGGAGCCGGGCGCGGCGTTCGGAAAAGGGCAGCGCGCGGATGTCGGCGCCCTCGTGCTCCAGGAGGTCGTAGGCACGAAGGATGACGGGGGCCCCGGCCAAAAGCGCCTTCGGCACGGTCTTACGGCCGATGCGCTTTTGCAGCGCGTTGAAGCTCATGGGCAGTTCGGTGGCGCTGTCCCAGGCCAGCACCTCGCCATCAAGCACGGTGCCGTCGGGCAGGAAGTCGGTGAGGGTCGCAAGCTCGGGGAAGCGGTCGGTCATCAGCTCTTCGCCGCGCGACCAGGCGAAGTGCTGGCCGCCGCGCAGGATGAGCTGGCCGCGGATGCCGTCCCACTTGTGTTCCGCCGCCCAGTCGGAGGGATCGCCCAGGGTCTCGACCGGATCGTCGAGCTGATAGGCGAGGTAGAAGGGATAAGGTTTCGAGAGGTCGGATCCGGGATCGGGGGTCAGGACGAGGGCGTCGAAGGTGGTGCGGTCGGGCGACCAGTCGCCCATGAGGCGGTGCGCGAGTTCGGGTTCCTCGACGCCGGTGGCACGCGACAGGGCGCGGGTCATCAGCTTCTGGCTGACCCCCATGCGAAAGCCGCCGGTAATGAGCTTGTTGAAGACGAAGCGTTCGATCTTGGGGAGCGCGTCCCAGGCGGCGAGAACGCGGGTCTTGCGGTCCTCGTCGGGGAGCGCGGAAAGGGCGCGGATCTCGCCGATCCAGTCGCCGAGGGTGCGGTCCGAGGCGTTCCGGGGCTCGGGCAGGACAAGGGCGATGGTCTCGGCCAGATCGCCGACGATGGGGTAACTTTCCTCGAAGAGCCAGAGCGGGATGCCCGAGACCTCGGCGGCCCATTCGCGGAGGCGGGTCGCGGTGACGGTACGCTTGGGGCGGCGGCCCGAGAGAAGCGCCATCGTCCAGAGCCGGTCTTCCACGGGCGCGGTCGAGAAATAGTCGGCCAGCGCGTCGACCTTGGCGTTGGTCTTCGTCGTCTGGTCCAGCGCCGTGAACAGCGCCGCGAAGCGTTTCATCTGGAGGGCCCTCCGCCGGGGCGGAGGGCCGGGATCCTGTGCGGTCTCATGCACGGGAGTCTAGCGCGAGGCGCGCGGCCGTCACATCATCATGCGGCGGCGTTCGCGGGCGATGCGGTGCAGTTCGTGCGCCGCGTTGACCGAGAGCGGAAGGTTGGCTGCGGACCGCACCTCGCCCCGCGTCACGCCGATGTCGTGGAGGATGTGATCGTCGAGGTCGAGCAGCGTGCGGAAGTGTCGGCGGCGCAGGCGTTCGGCGATCCGGCGCGCGAGGCTGTCGGCCAGCGCGTGGAGGGGGTGGCCGTGGGAGGAGGAGGTGTCGGAGGCGTGCATGGCGATGATCCTTTTCAGCCTGGTGTGTCTCTCTGGAGGTAAGGTGGCGTCTTGACGTACATCAATCAAACGAATAGATTTGACCTCATCATGCAGTTTTACTGACGGCTCGCTATGAACGCCCCCACCCTTCCGACCATCCCTCTTCTGGACCTCGACCTGCTGCGCACGCTTGTCGCCATCGCCGAGACCGGCAGCTTTTCGGCCGCCGCCGCGCGGGTGCACCGGACGCCGTCGGCGGTGTCGATGCAGGTGAAGAAGATCGAAGATATCCTCGGACGCCCGATGTTCCTGCGCGACAGCCGGTCGGTCGAGCTGACGGCGGACGGCGGCTTTCTGGTGGAACACGCACGGCGGATGCTGGCGATGAACCGCGAGGCGGTGGCGCGTTTCGTGCAGCCCGACATCCGGGGCGTAGTGCGCATGGGCGCGCCTGACGACGCGGCCGAGCGGCATCTGCCCGGGATGCTCCGGCGGTTCGCCGAGACGCATCCCGGCGTGACGGTGGACGTGGTGATCGACTCGTCCGTTCGGATGATGGACATGCTGCGCGCCGGCCAACTGGACCTGACGCTTCTGACCTACGGACCCGATGCGCAGTCGCGGGGGGCCGAGATCCTGATGCGCGAACAGCTTGTGTGGGCCGCCTGCAAGGGCGGGACTGCGGCGACGCGGGACCCCCTGCCGGTCAGCGTCTGGGAGGAAGGCTGCGCCTGGCGGAAGGCGGGGCTCGACGCGCTGGAATCGCAGAAGCGGCCGTGGCGGGTCGCGTTCCAGAGCGCGCATATCTCGGGACAGCGGGCGGCGATCCTGGCCGACCTGGCCGTCGCGCCCATACCGGCCTCGTCCATCGGGGGCGATATCGTCGAGGCTTCGGGTCGGCACGGGCTGCCGCCCTTGCCGACCTACGCGCTGGGGATGCTGGTGCCGGAGGATCCGAGCCCGGCCGTGGCTGCGGCGGCGGATCACCTGCGGGCGTGCTTCGCTGCGCGGACGCGCTGAGGATCAGACGCCCAACCTGTCGCGCAGCGCGAACCATGTCATGGCGAGGGTGAGAAGCGGCGCGCGGGCGTGGCGGCCGCCGGGGAAGGGTGTGACGGGCAGTCTCGACATGAGGTCGAAACGGCCCGCCTGGCCTGCGACGGCTTCGGCCATCACCTTGCCTGCGAGGCCCGTGAGCGCCACGCCGTGGCCGGAGAACCCGCCCGCCGCGAGCGTCGTGGGGCCGAGGCGGCGCAGCATGGGGAGGCGATGCATCGTGATGCCGAGCGTGCCGCCCCAGTGGTGGTCGACGCGCACGCCGGCCAGTTGCGGGAACAGCCTCTCCATCCGCGCGCGGAGCGCCGTCAGGATGTCCTGCGGGAAGCCCAGACCGTAATTCTCGCGCCCGCCGAAGAGTAGGCGGCGGTCCTCGCTCAGGCGGAAGTAGTTCACCACGAACTTGTCGTCGGCGACGGCGATGTCCTTGGCCAGCACATCGGTCGCGCGGTCGCCCAGGGGTTCGGTCGCGGCGATGAAGCTGTTGATCGGCATGACGCGGGCGGCGACGTCCTTCGAGATGGGCGAGAGGTAGCCGTTGCCCGCGACGACGATGTGGCCGGCGCGAATACGGCCTGTGGGCGTGGTCACGACGCCCTCTTCGATCTTCGTCGCCTCGGTCCGCTCGAAGATGCGCGCGCCTGCCGCCTCGGCGCCTCGCGCTAGGCCGAGGCAGTAGCGCATCGGGTGGATGTGGCCTGCATCCCAGTCGAGGAGGCCCCCCCGGTAGACGTCGGTCTTCACGACGGAACGCACGGCGTCGCGGTCGAGGTATTCGGTCTCGAAGCCGTAGCGGTCGCGGAGGAAATCGCCGTAGTTGCGGGCCTCGTCCGCGCCCGCGTCGGTCCATTCGCCGTGGAGCACGCCGGGCTTGTAGGCGGCGTCGGGGGCAAGGCGGGTCGAGAGGTCGCGGACCATCGCCTTGGCCTCCAGCGACAGCTCCCAGAGCTTTCGCGCGTCGTCACGGCCGAGCCGCGCTTCCAGCCAGTGCTGGTCCTTGTTCCAGCCGGTGCCCACCTGCCCGCCGTTCCGCCCGGACGCGCCGAAGCCGACGCGGTGCGCGTCGATGACGACGACGTCGAGACCCTTCTCGGCGGCGTGGAGGGCGGTCGAGAGGCCGGTGTAGCCCGCGCCGATGACGGCGAGATCGCAGGTCACGTCGCCGTCGAGCGGGGTGCGGTCAGCGGGGATCTCGGAGGTGGCGACATACCACGAGGGCGGCAGCACGCCTGGCTTGTCGTTGCGGTAGAGCGGGTTCATCACACGCTCAGGAGCAGGTGCTCGCGCTCCCACGGCGAGATGACGCGGAGGAAGTCGTCGTACTCCGACAGCTTCACCGCCTCGTAGACCCGGCAAAAGTGCTCGCCCAGGACCTCGCGCAGGGGCTGTGCGGCGGCAAATTCCTCGAGGGCGGCATAGACGCCGCGCGGAAGCTCTTCCTCGGCGTGGTAGGCGTCGCCGATGTATTCGGGCTTGGGCTCGACCTCCTTGACCATGCCGATGTAGCCACAGGCGAGCGAGGCTGCGATGCCGAGGTAGGGGTTGCAATCCATGCCGGGGAGGCGGTTCTCGATCCGCCGCGCCTCGGGCGACGCCACGGGCACGCGGATCGCGGTGGTGCGGTTGTCGCGGCCCCATTCCAGGTTGATGGGCGCCGCGTTGTCCTTGACGAAGCGGCGGAAGGAATTGACGTAGGGCGCGAAGACGCAGGTCGCTGGCGAGAGGTAGGTCTGCAGCCCGCCGATGAAGTGGCGGAAGAGGTCGGTCTCTCCGCCATCTTCCGCCACGAAAAGGTTCTTTCCGGTCGATGTCGAGAGCACCGAGTGGTGGATGTGCATGGCCGAGCCGGGCTCGCCCTCGATGGGCTTCGCCATGAAGGTGGCGAAGCAGTTGTGGCGCAGCGCGGCCTCGCGGATCAGGCGCTTGAAGTAGAAGATCTCGTCCGCGAGCTTGATCGGATTGCCGTGGCGAAGGTTGATCTCGAGCTGGCCCGCGCCGCCTTCCTGGGTGATGCCGTCGATCTCGAGGCCCTGCTCCTCGGCGAAGTCGTAGATGTCGTCGATGACGGGGCCGAACTCGTCGACGGCGCTGATCGAATAGGCCTGGCGCGCGGCGGCGGGCCGGCCGGAGCGGCCGACCATCGCCTCGATGCTCTTGGCGGGGTCGATGTTGCGGGCGACGAGGTAGAACTCCATCTCGGGGGCGACGACGGGCTTCCAGCCCTTCTCCTCGTAGAGCTTCATCACGCGGCGGAGGACGTTGCGCGGAGCGTAGGGCACCGGCTCTCCCGCCTTGTCGAAGGCATCGTGGATGACCTGAAGCGTCGTGTCCGCCGTCCAGGGCGCGGCGCTGGCGGTCGAGTAGTCGGGCCGCAGCACCATGTCGGGTTCGGTGAACTCCTCCTGCGCGGCCTCGTCGGCCCACTCGCCGGTGATCGTCTGGTAGAAGATCGAGTTTGGCAGGTAGAAGTGCGTCTGGTGCGCGAACTTCGAGGCGGGCATCGCCTTGCCGCGTGCCACGCCCGAGAGGTCGGCGATGAGGCATTCGACCTCGTCCACGCGGCCGCCGTCGAGGTGGGCCAGGGCGGATTCGGGAACCTGTGTCAGCCAGTCAGCCACGGCTGTTCTCCTTGAAGAAGTCGGCGATGCGGTCGGCGGCGGCAGCGTTCGCGACAGGGCTGTCGATGCGGGCGAGCGCTGCGTCGATGCGGTCGGGATCGACGACGCCGGGGGCGCGGGCCTTCAACAGCAGATCGACGGCGTCCCGGTCGAATTCGGGATGGGGCTGGATCGTCATGGCATGGCCGTCGTAGAGGAAGGCGGCGTACCTGCAAGCCTCGCTGCTTGCGACCGTCCTTGCGCCTTTGGGCGGCTCGACCACCTGGTCCTGGTGCCAGGCGTTGAGCGGCACCGTCTCGCCGTCGAAGTCGTAATCGGTGGGGCCGATGGACCAGCCGCCCGCGAATTTCTCGACGCGTCCGCCCATGGCCTGCGCGATGATCTGGTGGCCGAAGCAGATGCCGACCAAGGGCACCTTTTCGGCGAAGGCGTCGCGGATGAAGTCCTCGAGCGGGGCGATGAAGGGCAGGTCTTCGTAGGCGCCGTGGCGCGAGCCGGTGACGAGCCAGCCTTCGGCGTCATGGACGCTGTCGGGGAACTCCATGTCGACCACGCTCCAGGTGCGGAAGGTCAGGCCGCGTCCGGCGAGAAGCGAGGAGTAGAGGTCGGTGTAGGTTCGTTCGGGATAGCCGTCGACCTTCGGGAAATGGCCGCACTGCAGGATGCCGATGAGCATGAACCACCATAAAAACGGGATGCCCCGAACCTAGGCGCGGGATTCGCGGCGAACAAGTGTTTTGATCAAATCGTCAGGCGGCCGACTCGCGCGGGCCGAGGAGATACCAGGCGACGAAGCCGAGACCGGGAAGCAGAAGGATAACGAGCCAGAGGGTACGTGTCGTCAGGGGCGCTTTCGAGCGTAGGACGGAGATGAGCGCCCACATGTTGAGCGTGAGCGCCAACAGCACCCAAAGGCCGAGATACTGGATCACCGGATCAGTCCAGGCGGACCGAGGGGCTGGACTGGACCTGCTGCGACGAGAAGTCGGCCTCCTCGAGCCCGAAGTCCGCGGCGACGGCGATCACGAAGATCATCGCGAAGGCGGCGAGCATGGCTTTCATGGGGTCATCCCTTTCATGTGTTGTCCTTGAGGAACTCGATCAGGTCCTGGCGGTCCTCGGGCCTCGTGATCCTCTGCATAGGCATTTTCGAGCCCGGGATGAAGTGGTCGGGGCCAAGATCGAAAAGCTTGTCGACCGTGTCTTCGGTCCAGGCGAAGCCGAGGCGCTGGACGGTCTCGGAATAGCTGTAGTCCGGGAGGCTGCCAGCCTTGCGGCCAAAGAGCCCGGCCAGCGTCGGTCCGGCGCGGCGGGTGTCGTCGTCGGCGAGGCTGTGGCAGATCGAGCACTTCCGCTGGAACTGGCGCTCACCGTTCGACATCTTGGCTGGATCGTTCAGGAAGGCGCGCGTCTCGGTCGCCATGATCGGCGCGTCGAGCGCGTTGTGGGCCGGAAAGACGTAGGCCGTGTCGTCGATGCCGCCTGCGATCAGGCTCTTGCCGTCGGACGTATAGGACAATGCCCAGACCGGACCGTTGGCGGCGGCACGGTAGTCGCCGATAAGATCCCAGCTCGTCGTGTCGACGGTCATCACGAAGCCCTGCCCGTCGCCCACGGACAGTTCGGAGCCGTCGGGCGACAGCGCCATCGTCAGGATCGGACGGCGGTCGAGGGTCAGGTCGGCGAGGTCGTCGCCGGTTGTCGCGTCGATCACGCGGGTGCCGCCGTCGACCGCGCCGTAGGCAAGCCAAGCGTCGCCCAGGGTCAGGGTGTTCACGCCGAAGCCGTGCCGCACGACGAGGCGCTTCTCGGCGCCGGTGGCGATGTCCCAGAGGCGTACCGTGCCATCGGCGGAGGCGGACCAGAGCGAGGCGCCGTCGTCCGAGAAGACGACGTCGTTCACCGCGCCGTCGTGTCCCATCAGCCAGCCCGTCCGCTCCCCAGTGGCGATGTCCCAGAGGCCGATCGCGCCGTCCCAGCCCGCCGAGGCGAGGCGGGTGCCGTCGGGCGAGACGGCAAGCGCCGCGACCTGGCCTTCGTGGCCTTCAAGCCGGGTGCGGAGGGTGCCCGTGACAACGTCCCACAGGAGGATCGCGAAGTCGTCGCCGCCCGAGGCCGCCAGACCGCCGGGCAGAAAGATCGCTGTCTTGACGGCGGCGGCATGGCCTTCCAGCCAGCGCACCTCGTCGTTGCCGAGGGTCCACAGACCGACGGAGTTGTCGAAGCTGGCGGTCAGCGCCCTGGTTCCGTCCGCCGACACGTCGGCCGACATCACCGGGCCGCCGTGCCCTTCGAGGATGCGGAAGTCGGCGGCGAAGACGGGTGCCGCGACAAGCGCCATGACAAGCGCGAGGGCGCGCATCTCACTCGGCGGGCGTCGCCGTGGGCGGCGCCGCGCCTTGCTTGGCCTGCTCCTCTTCGACCCAGAGGCTGTGGTGCTCCTTGGCCCAGTTCAGGTCGACCTCGCCGGACCCCATGGCGTCATAGGCGCCCTCCATCCCGAGCGTGCCGATGTAGATGTGCGCGAAGACGATCCCCATCAGCACGAAGGCGATGATGGAGTGCCAGAGCTGGGCGTACTGCATCTCGGCGTGGGGCGTCAGCGCCTCGGGCAGAGGCTCGCGTCCGACCAGCTCGGGCAGGCCGAGCGCGTTGATGTGGTGGAAGGTCGAGGCGAACATCGGCATGTCGAAGGGGAACAGAAGCGACAGGCCCGAGACCGAGATCGACGCGCCAAGGACGATGACGGACCAGAAGATCAGCTTCTGACCCGCATTGAACTTCTTCGCCGGCGGGTGGCCCTTCGTGAAGATGCCGCCACCCTTGGCAAACCACGTCAGGTCGGTCCGATCCGGCAGGTTGTGCCAGACCCAGAGGACGAAGACGAAGATGAGGGCCAGCATGAAGGCCCAGCTCACGTTGTTGTGGATCCATTTCGAGCCGATCGCGAGCGTGGCGTAACCCTCCTTCCCCATCCAGGGGATCATGCCGACCCGGCCGAAGAGGCTGATGAGTCCGGTCACGCCGAGAAGGATGAACGACCCGGCAAGAAGCCAGTGCGAGAACCTCTCGAAGGCGCGGAAGCGGGTGATCTTGACGCCCGACTTGCCGTGGTCGATCCGGATGCGGCCCCGAATGAGGTAGAACAGCGCAAGGAGCCCAAGGACGCCGAGGAGGAAGTAGCCTCCCCAGGTCCGCAGTGGGCCTTCGCGGAACTGAAGCCACCACATGCCCTCGTCCTGCACCAGAAGCGTGGCGGCGGGCGAGCGGACCTGGCTGGAGACATTGGCCGTGCCGTAGCGCAGCGCGCGCCACAGCTCGGGGTCCGACTGGCCCCCGAGCGTGCCGAGCGGTGCGGTGGGCGGCGCGGCGGAGTCAGGGTCACCCGTCGCCTCGGACCGGAAGGTCGGATCGACCTCGAGGCCCTGCTGGCGGCGCAGGATGTCGTCGAGCGTCTGCGCCCCGCCGGTTTCGGCGCGCGGCGCGTCAGACGGGACCTCCTGCGCGAGGGCGTTCTGCATGGACGCCACGGCAAGCGCGAGCGCGATCAGGATTGCACGGATCATCGGTTCCTCCCCAGCCTCATCTCATCCGCATGTCGTCTTGTAGACGCCATGCAAGTTTGTGTTGTTCCAGCGCAGCCTTGTAGTCGCCGGCGGTTTCGAAGCATTCGGCCATGTCGAGCGCGATCCCCTTGCGCAGGACCGCGTAGTTCTCGCGCTTGGCGATACGCGCGGCCTCGCGCAGAAGGGTCTGCGCCTCGTCCGTGTTCTTTTCCGAGCGCGCCACGCTCGCCAGTCCCGTGTGGACGATGCAGTCGATGAAGAGGTCGCCCGCGGCCTTGCCCAGCTTGCGGGCCTGCGCGAAGGACAGCCGCGCCTCATAAGGGTGACCCTCGGCCGTGTGAACGGATGCCTGCACGGCATGGGCATAGGACAGCATCACGCCGTTTCCGTCCCGCGATGCGAGATCGACGGACCGTGCGGCGTGATCGGCTGCCTTCACCATGTCGCCGTCCGATAGAAGCCATCGTGCGGTGCAGTATTCGACGAGGGGCATGTGTTCCTCGGGCGCCAGTTCCCGCGCGCGGCTGAGCGTGATCCCAGCGCGCGCCCGTTCGCCCCCGAGCCGCTGCACGGTGGCGCGGGCCAGCAGAAGGCTGGTCTGCGCGGGCGCGGCTTCGCCGTCGGTCATGTCCTTGAGAAGCCACAGGCCGCGGTCGACCGCGCAGGTCGCCAGGTCGAGCCGACCCCGCGTATAATGCACCACCGCGAGAAGCGCGTAGATGCCCGCGCGCGCGTCCCGGTGCTGACTTTCGGGCAGGTATCCCTCGGCCTTCAGGCAGTGCTGCATGGCCGTGTCCATATGGCCGGTCCAGAGCGCGTGCCAGGCCAGCGTCCGCAGGGCCAGGCCCTGCTCGGCCCGGCTGCGCTTGCCGCTTCCGGCCTTCGCCTTGAGCTGCGCCTCGGTCGCGTATTCGAGGCTCGAGTCGCGCTCCACCCACCGACGCGCCCAGGCGATGCGGTTGAGCAGAGCGGGATCGCCGCTCGGCAGTTCGGAATGGACCTTCTTGCGTATGGCTGGCATCGACATCTGCGACCGAAAGAAAAATGACGCCCCGAGGGCTTCGGGACGTCATGGGATCATAGCAGAAGGTCGGCGGTCTCAACCACCTTTCTGATCGTAGGCCGTTCCCCAGCCCCAGGCGCCCGAGCCGAAGCCGCGTGCGACGACCCTTTCACGGTAGATGTCCGAGACGTCATCGCCGTCCCCGGCGAGCAGCGCCTTGGTCGAGCACATCTCGGCGCAGATCGGCAGCTTGCCTTCGGCGAGACGGTTGCGGCCGTATTTCGAGAACTCGACCTGGCTCATGTCTTCTTCGGGTCCGCCCGAGCAGAAGGTGCATTTGTCCATCTTGCCGCGCGAGCCGAAGTTGCCGGCCTGCGGATACTGCGGCGCGCCGAAGGGGCAGGCGTAGAAGCAGTAGCCGCAGCCGATGCAGAGGTCCTTGGAGTGCAGGACCACGCCATCGGCGGTCTGGTAGAAGCAGTCGACCGGGCAGACCGCCATGCAAGGCGCGTCCGAACAGTGCATGCAGGCGACCGAGATCGAGCGTTCGCCCGGATCGCCGTCGTTGATCGTCACGACCCTGCGGCGGTTGATGCCCCAGGGGATCTCGTGCTCGTTCTTGCAGGCGGTGACGCAGGCGTTGCATTCGATGCAGCGTTCGGCGTCGACGAGGAATTTAACTCGTGCCATTTTCTTTTCTCCTCCTTACGCCGCGGTGATCTTGCAGAGGGTGGCTTTCGTCTCCTGCATCTGCGTCACGGAGTCGTAGCCGTAGGTCTGCGCGGTGTTCGAGCTTTCGCCCAGCACATAGGGGTCAGCCCCCTTCGGATACTTGGACCTGCGGTCCTCGCCCTGGAAGTAGCCGCCGAAGTGGAAGGGCATGAAGGCCACGCCCTCGCCCACCCGGTTGGTCAGCATGGCCATGACCTTGACCTTGCCGCCCTCGGGTCCCTCGACCCAGACCTGTGCGCCGTCCCTGACACCGATGTTGTTCGCGGTGCGCGGGTTGATCTCGACGAACATGTCCTGTTGCAATTCGGCCAGCCAGGGGTTCGACCGGGTCTCGTCGCCGCCGCCCTCGTACTCGACCAGCCGGCCCGAGGTGAGGATGATCGGATAGCTTTCCGAGAAGTCCTTGTCCTGGATCGACTTGTAGAGCGTCGGCACCCGCCAGAAGGTCTTGTCTTCGTAGGTCGGGTAGTCGGCCACGAGGTCGCGGCGGTTAGAGTAGAGCGGCTCGCGATGGGTCGGCACGGGGTCCGGGAAGGTCCAGACGACCGCACGGGCCTTGGCGTTGCCGAAGGGTGCGCATTCGTGGAGGATCGCGACGCGCTGGATGCCGCCCGAAAGGTCGGTCTTCCAGTTGACGCCACCGATCTTTTCCTTCCAGTCGGCGGGATAGGGACCGGTCTGGTCCTGCTCGCCCACTTCCTCGCCCTGCCCGGTCAGCTTGCCCTCGGCGTCGCGATAGCCTGCGACGCGTTCGATCGACTGGCGCTCTTCGGGGCTGAGATCGGAGTCCCAGCCGAGATCCTGGAGCATCTGCATCGTGAACTCGGGATATCCGTCCTGGATTTCCGATCCCACGCTGTAGACGCCTTCTGCCAGAAGGTTGTCACCCTCGTGCTCGACCCCGAAGCGGGCGCGGAACGTCAGGCCGCCCTTCGAGACCGGCATCGACATGTCGTAGAGGTTCGCCGTGCCGGGGTGGTTCATCTCGGGCGTGCCCCAGCAAGGCCAGGGCATCCCGTAGAAGTCGCCGTCGGCCGGACCGCCGATCGCGCGCAGCGTCGTCTTGTCGAACGTGTGCTGGTTCGCCATGTGCAGCTTCAGCCGCTCGGGCGACTGGCCGGTATAGCCGATCGTCCACATGCCGCGGTTCACTTCGCGGGTGATGTCCTCGACGTTGGGCTCGCCGTTCTCGATCGCGATGTTGCGGAACATGCGGTCGGCGAATCCGAACTTGTCGGCGAACTTGGCGAGGATCGTGTGGTCGGGCAGCGATTCGAACAGCGGCTCCACCACCTTCTCGCGCCACTGGAGCGAGCGGTTGGACGCGGTGACAGAACCGTAGGTCTCGAACTGCGTGGCGGCGGGGAGAAGGTAAACCCCGTCGGTCCGGTCCTGCATCACCGCCGAGACGGTGGGATAGGGATCGACCACGACCATGAGGTCGAGTTTCTCCATCGCCGTCTTCATCTCGACCATGCGAGTCTGCGAGTTGGGCGCGTGGCCCCAGAGGACCATCGCCCGGGTGTTGTCGGGCTGGAGGATGTTCTCCTTGTCCTCGAGCACGCCGTCGATCCAGCGCGAGACCGGGATGCCGGTCTCGTACATCATCTCGAGATCGGTGCCGTCCTTGCCCCTGCCGGGCATCTTGGCGAAGCGGGACTTCAGCCAGTCCAGGTCCTCGCCCCAGACGCGGGCGAAGTGAGCCCAGGATCCGGGCGCCAGGCCATAGTAGCCGGGCAGCGTGTCGGCGAGGACGCCGAGGTCGGTCGCGCCCTGCACGTTGTCGTGGCCGCGGAAGATGTTCGTGCCGCCACCCGCGACGCCCATGTTGCCGAGCGCGAGCTGCAGAATGCAGTAGGCGCGGGTGTTGTTGTTGCCGTTGGTGTGCTGGGTGCCGCCCATGCACCAGATGACGGTGCCGGGGCGGTTGTTGGCCATCGTGCGCGCGACGCGCTCAAGCTGGGTGCCGGGCACGCCGGTGACGCGCTCGGTCTCTTCGGGGTCCCACTTGGCGACCTCGGTGCGGATCTGGTCCATGCCCCAGGTGCGGGTGCGAAGGAATTCCTTCTCCTCCCATCCGTTCTCGAAGATGTGCCAGAGGATGCCCCAGATCAGCGCGACGTCCGAACCGGGCCGGAAGCGGACGTATTCGTCCGCATGGGCTGCGGTGCGCGTGAAGCGCGGGTCGCAGACGATGAGCGGCGCGTTGTTCTGCTCCTTCGCCCGCAGGACGTGCAGGAGCGAGACAGGGTGCGCCTCGGCCGGGTTTCCGCCGATGATGAAGATCGCGCGGCTGTTGTGGATGTCGTTGTAGCTGTTCGTCATGGCGCCGTAGCCCCATGTGTTCGCGACGCCCGCGACCGTGGTCGAGTGGCAGATGCGCGCCTGGTGGTCGACGTTGTTCGTCCCCCAGTAGGCCGCAAACTTGCGGAACAGGTAGGCCTGTTCGTTCGAGTGCTTGGCCGAGCCGAGCCAGTAGACCGAATCCGGACCCGACTCTTCGCGGATCGCCATCATCTGGTCGCCGATCTCGTTGATCGCCTCGTCCCAGCTCAGGCGCTGCCATTCGCCGCCGACGAGCTTCATCGGATACTTCAGGCGGCGTTCGCCGTGCGCGTGCTCGCGGACGGACGCGCCCTTGGCGCAGTGGGCGCCCAGGTTGAACGGGCTGTCCCAGGCGGGCTCCTGCCCGACCCACACGCCGTTGTCGACTTCGGCCAGAACCGTGCAGCCGACCGAGCAATGGGTGCAGACCGATTTCTTGATCTCGATGTTGCCGGTCGCGGCGGCCGCCTGGGCGGCGGCGGGCGTCACCCGGCCCACGCCTGAGGCGAGGGCTGCGAGACCGCCCACGGCCAGACCCGACCCACGCAGGAAGCTGCGGCGGTCGACGTTCTTGCCGGCAACGCGGCCGAGGATGGGAGCGGCGCGGCCGCGGCCCTGGATGGATGTCTTCTTTCTCAGCATCTGGTGGCCTCCCTCAGAAGCGCGCGGAGGCCAGATAGGCCTTCACATGCTCGGTCTTGCGGTATCCCGATCCCTGCGGCGCCTCTTCGGCGGCGGCCTCGGCCGGCGCGATTGCGGCTGCGGCGACGGCGGCGGGGGCCGAGGCGCCCGCCAGTTTCAGGAAGTCGCGACGGCTGGTCCCGTCCTTCTTCTTGTCGTCCATCTCTGGTCCTCCCTATGCCTCTTGACGGGGGTCCGGATCCCCCCGCGTCAGGCTTCCATCCTGAAGGCTTCGATCTCGATCTCCATGAAGGCGCGTCCGATCTTACCGACCGGCGCGTAGAGGACCGAGCCTTCGGCGGCCTCCAGATCCGTAAAGAAGTGCGACGCCCAGGTCGCGATATGCGTATTGAAGAATGCGTGCTGGTCGCCGACCGAAAGGGGCGTCCCGTAGTCGCCGCGAATGAGGCCCGCCATGATCTCGCAGAGCGTGGCGATGTGGTCCTCGGGTTCCTTGACGCCGTCGTTCCGGGCGATGCCGAACTGCGCCATGTGGGTGCGCAGACGGGCGAGCGGCTTTTCATTGAGAAAGCCGGTCAGGTAGAAACTCGCGTAGGGCAGAAGCTCGCCGCGTCCGAGGCCGATGAAGAGCGCGTTGTATTCGCGCTTGGCGGCAGCGGGCTGGGTCGCGGCGGCGACCAGCGCCAGCGCAGCGATTCCCTGCCCCAGATCCGATCCGTCGCCGTCGAGCGCGGCAAGCGCATCGAGCGTGGCACTGTCAGGGGCAGAGGCCAGAAGCCGGGCGAGCATGGAATAGAGATCGGCGCGCAGAAGGTCTTCTTCCGCAGCCCCCTCCCTGATGGTCGCCGATTGGCTTTTTAGGCTCACGTCCGCCCGCCTTGTTCCGGTCTGCCATCACCCTAGGAAACGCCCGCAAATTGGGCAATTCATTTTTCCAATCGCAGGTGCGACGGATCAACCCGCCTGGTCAGGTCGTGAAGCGCATCCGCTTGGGATTGAAGGAGATTTCCTCGTTTTCGTCGCCATCGATCAACTCTTCGTCGATTTCGGTCGAGGTGACAGCGGAAATGTCCGGTTCCTCAAGCGTCGCATGGGCAATATCGGCTTCAGCTAGCGCCTCAGCCTGTATATTAGTGTCGTTATCCTGCAAAATTTTCGGAACATGCGCGGCCTTTAGGAAACCTTGCCCAACGCGGTAGGCGGTCGCCAGGACCTTGGCGTTCATCTCGGGCGAGCGGTAGTCGATGTCGTAGTCGTTCAGCCCGTCCAGATTTGCCAACAGGGGATTCGACCGCCACAGCATCCGAAGGGCCCTTCGCCGCAGGAAGTCCGGGACGCCCGCGCGCATGAAGATCGAGAAGTCGTCGCCGGCCTTGAGGCTTTCCGGCAGCGGCAGCTTCAGCCGTTCAAGAAGCAGTCGTTCGTCTTCCGGTGTCTCGGGCTCGGGCTCTTCCGGCACGTCGGGTTCGGGCGCCGGAGTGGGCTCCGCGGCGCGGGTTTCCTCTTCGGCCACAGCCCGGCGCCGGCGCGACCAGCGGCGGAAGAGGTCGTCGTCCTCGTCAGTCATCCTCGCGCCTCGCCTTCTGGGTGGCGGGGCTGCGATACACGTCCGCCGCCTGCCTTATCCTCGGGTCGCCGACGCCGTCCTCGACGCGGTCGACGCGGGCGGCGTCGCGGCGGCGCTTCACGAATTCTGTCTCCTCGAAATGGGCCTCGCAGAAATCGCGGACCAATGTCGCAAGCGACGCGGGCATGGCCACGGGGTCGACGATCATCTCGGAGCTGTCCTGCCAGTTCTGGCCGCGGTCTGCGGAGACAGTGACGGCGTGGACGTCGATGCCATATTCGTTGGGGGCGTCCTTCTGCAGGACGACGAAGACGGACGGAGGGGTCATCATAAGCGAGGTGCGATAGCTTTCGACCTCGGCGCGGTGCAGGTCCATGGGCAGGGTCGCAGCGTGAAAGTCGGTCACGCCGTCCTCCTCGCGAAGGACGCGAAAGCCTCCGGGACCGGCGTTCGGCAGGACCGCAATTGCCGACCACGACCACTTCGCCCAGCGCGTCACGCCGGGGCGACGTCTGAGGACGACGCCGAGAGGTATGTCCATCTGGTGCGGAAATGGGGTCATGGCCCGGCAGGAAACACCCCCCGATTGCCTTTGACAAGACGAGGCCGCATCATGGCCTTCGCTCTGACGCCTTGGGGAGGACCGATGACCGCACCGAAACGCCTTCTTCTTTGCACCTGCGAAGATACCCAGGCCGTGGATCCCCAGACCGCATCGACCGCGCTTGGCGGCATCGATGTGCGAACGGTCCGCGCCTTGTGCATGGGCAATGTCGACGCGGCGGCGAAGGCTCTGGCTCAGGAGGGCGAGACGCTGATCGCCTGCGGGCAGATGTCGGCGTTCTTCGAGGATCTGGCCGAGGAACTGGGTGCGCCCGAACGCCTCGCCACGGTCGACATCCGCGACCGAGCGGGCTGGACGGACACCGGCACGGCGTTTCCGAAGCAGGCCGCGCTGCTGGCCGAGTCGCTGGTCGCCCGGCCGGACACGCCGACGCGCGACGTCACAAGCGAGGGCACCTGCCTGATCCTCGGCCCGGCCCACGTGGCCGTGCCCGCGGCCGAGAGCCTGGCAGGATCGCTCGCGGTGACGTGCCTTGTCGCCGAGGACCCCGGCGACATGGCGCCTCCCGCGACCTACGACCTGGCGCTCGGCCGTCTGAAGAAGGCTGGCGGCGCCCTTGGGCGTTTCGCGGTCGAGGTCGACGGCTATCGTGCCGCCGATCCGGGCGGACGGGGCGCCGTAAGGTTCGGCCCGGCGGCGGACGGCGCGAAATCGACCTGCGACATCCTCCTCGACCTGAGGGGAGAGGGGCCACTGTTCTCGGCCGACCACAAGCGCGAGGGCTATGTCCGCGCCGATCCGGGCGATCCCATTGCCGTCGCGCGCGCGGTGGCCGAGGCGCGCGAGTTGCAGGGCGTGTTCGAGAAGCCGCTCTACATCCGTTTCGATCCGGGTCTCTGCGCCCATTCGCGGGCCAGCCAGCCCGGCTGCGCGCGCTGCCTGTCGGTCTGCCCGACGGGGGCCATCACCTCGGCGGGCGACACCGTCGTCATCGACACCGACGTCTGCGCGGGCTGCGGCGAATGCGCCGCCGTCTGTCCCTCCGGCGCGGCGAGCTATGACGACCCCCCGGTGTCGGTCCTTTTCGCCCGCCTGC
Source organism: Silicimonas algicola (assembly GCF_003970735.1). Lineage (GTDB taxonomy): Bacteria > Pseudomonadota > Alphaproteobacteria > Rhodobacterales > Rhodobacteraceae > Silicimonas > Silicimonas algicola. Next base: position 174,820 of record NZ_CP034588.1, on the reverse strand, counting down.
GCACCCTGGCGTCCGAGTTCCGCCGCGCGGGCGGACAGGCGCCGCGTGCGCTGTTCCACGAGGCCGACTGGGGCGGCGAGATGATCCGCCTCTCCGCCCGCTTCGGACGCGGGCTGCCGCCCGACGTGATCCCCGTCGAGGTCTCCTCGATCGAGGGCGTGGGACATGCCGAGACGCTGGCCGCGCTCGGCGTGGGCTTCGCCTCTGTCGCGGTGATGCCGGGACCGCGAAGCGATACCGGGGTGATCCTGCGCGAACTGGCGCTTGCCGAGGCCATCGCCGGTCAGGGGCGTCTGTCCGTCCTGGACGTGTCGGACCCCGACGCGATGGAGGCGGCGCTATGGGATGCCGAAATTGCGCAGCCCGTCGCCGATCCGATCCTGCCGCTCGGCGGACGGCGCGAGGTGACGCGACTGGCGGGAACGGCGCTGAACGTGCCCGACGCCGTGCTCGAACTGCCCGAGGGTGCGCCTTATGGCGCCGTGGTGATCGACACCGAGGCCTGCACGCTGTGCCTCGCCTGCGTGTCGCTCTGCCCGGTCGCGGCGCTCGGCGACAATCCCGACAAGCCGCAGGTGACCTTCCGCGAGGCGGCCTGCCTGCAATGCGGCATCTGCGCGTCGACCTGTCCCGAGGACGCCATTACTCTCGCGCCCCGGTTGGACCTGTCGAAAGAGGCGCTGGCGCCGCGCGTCCTGAACGAAGAAGAGCCTTTCGACTGCATCAACTGCGGCAAGCCCTTCGGCGTCCGCTCGACCATCGAGAAAATCGTCGAGAAGCTCGAGGACAAGCACTGGATGTTCAAGGGCTCGGACAACGTGAAGCTGATCCAAATGTGCGACGACTGCCGGATCTCGGCGCAGTATCATCAGGAAGGATCTCCGTTCCGCATGGGCGACCGTCCGAAGCCTCGCACGACCGACGACTATCTCAAGGAGCGGAAGCCGCACTGAGGCTGTCACGGTCGCGCGACCTTGCCTTGCCTTGGACCGGCGACCGGTCCATTTCACCGGCATGATCCAGCGCCGCCGTTTCCTTGCCGTCTCCACCGCCGCCGTCGCGGCACCGTCGTTCCTTCGCGCCCAGAGCGATCCTTTCGCGGAGGCGGTCGCCGCAGCACGGACGCTGCAACAGCTTCACACGCTGCTCGTCGTCCGTGACGGCGAGACGGTTGTCGAGGAGACCTTCGGCGGGCCAGGCCCGGATGGGCTTGCCAACGTGAAGTCGGTTTCGAAAACCATCGTGGCGACCCTTCTCGGTGCCGCCATCGACAAGGGCGAGGTGCCGGGGGTCGAGGCATCGCTCGGCGAGGTCGCTCCGGGGCTGATCCCGAACGAGGCGGACCCGAAGGTAGCCGAGATCACTCTCGAGGATCTGGTGACGCTGCGCGCGGGGCTGGAGCGCACCTCCGGCCCCAATTACGGGTCTTGGGTCAACAGCCGGAACTGGGTCGCCAATGCGCTGTCGCGGCCCTTCGTCGCCGAACCGGGGGCGCGGATGCTTTATTCCACCGGATCGACCCACGTGCTTGGCGCGGCTCTGGCCGAGGCGTCCGGCCGCTCACTTCTCGAGCTGGCACGCGACTGGATCGGAGAGCCGCTGGGCATCGAGATTCCGGCCTGGACGCGCGATCCGCAGGGCTTCTACCTGGGCGGAAACGAGATGGCACTGACGCCCCGCGCGATGGCGCGCTTCGGCGAGGCGATCCGCAGGGGCGGAGCCATCGACGGAGTGCGGATCGTCAGCGAAGAGTGGGTGCGCCGGTCGCTGTCGCCCGTCACCCGCTCGCCCTTCTCTGGACTGGGCTACGGCTACGGCTGGTTCACGGGCACGCACGGCGGGACGGACTTCGCATTGGCCAGAGGCTACGGCGGCCAGGTGATCTGCATCGCGCCGGCGAAGGCGCTGACCGTCGTCATCACGTCCGATCCGACCCAGCCCGCACGCTCGGGCGGATACTTCGGCGACCTTCTCCGCCTCACCGGCGCGATCATCGACGCGGCCTGACCTTCAGTTCGACTGGACGCCGCCCCCGAGGTCCTTGGGCTTCAGCGTCGCCACGAAGGCGGTGATCGCCTCGATTTCGTCCAGCGTGATCTCGACGGGCACGATGTGGACCTGCCGGTCGGGACCGAAGGGTTCGGTCACGCCCTCGACCTGCGTGAAGGACGGGTGCGGGTTCTCGGCGTAGAACGCGAGGAACAGGGTCGACCAGTCCGGCCGACCGCGCATCGCCTCGAACGAGGGAGTGGAGCCGATGCCGCCCATGCGATTGCGGTCGTCGACGACGTGGCAGCGCCCGCAATGGACGAGCGCGAGGCGGGCGCCGACCTGCGTATCGCCGTCGAAGGTCTCCTTGACCACGACCTCGCTTGCCGCCTCTGTTGCGGCGTAGACCGGCTTTCCGTCGACTTCGAAGCTCTCGACGGCGGCGATGCCGGGGTCCGACCTCAGCCAGTCAAGAAAGAGGTCGGCCTCGGGCGATGGCATGGCGATGTCCAGCCGCACCTCGTCGCCACCTATGATCTGGAACACCCGCTCGCCCTGATCGCCCAAGGCCATGTCGGCCTCGCCCTCGGTCACCGGGGCCACGTCGACGCGATGCTTGAACTTGAAACGCGGGAGGATCTGCTTGTCGAAGCCGGACGCCAGCATCTCGTCGGGCATCCGGAGCGTCAGATCCTGCGCGCTCGATCCCGCTCCCCAGAGCGCGGCGCTGGCGGCGGCGGCGATGATGCGTGGAAACCCGATCTTGCACCTCCCTTGCGATCTGAGATTATCCCGCCTCTGACACAAGACAAGACCACACAGGGGAGAGCGATGTCCGAAGAAGCATTCAACATGAGCCTGAGGAAGTTCCTCAAGACCGTCGGCGTCACCTCGCAGCGCGAGATCGAGGAGGCCGTGCGCGCCGCATCGGGCACACCCGCCGGCAAGGTGAAGGCCAAGGTCGTGCTGACCATCGGCGATCTCGGCCTGACCCACGAGGTTACGGGCGACATCGAGATGCCGGGCGAGAACTGAGTGGCCGACATCGAGGCCGTTCGCGCGGCACTGTCACGCATCGTCGATCCCGCACGGGGCGAGGACATCCTGTCGGCCGGCATGGTCAAGGGACTTGCGGTCCGGGACGGAGCCGTCAGTTTCGTGCTGGAGGTGGACCCGGCGCGGGCGAGCGGCATGGAGCCGTTGCGCAAGGCGGCTGAAGCCGCCGCGGCGTCCGTCGAAGGCGTCACCGGCGTGTCCGCCATCCTGACGGCGCACGCGCCGCAGGGTACGGCACGGCAGGCGCCCAAGATGGCCGTTCCCGATCTGGGCCTGAAGGACTTCACGCCGAAGCCGAAGGCTCCAGAGGGGCCGCAACCCTTGCCCGGCGTCCGCCACGTCGTCGCCATCGCCTCGGGCAAGGGAGGCGTCGGCAAGTCTACCGTCTCGTCGAACCTCGCCGTCGCCCTCGCCGCGCGCGGGCTTCGGGTCGGGCTTCTGGACGCAGACGTCTACGGTCCATCGCAGCCCCGGATGCTGGGGATCACCGGGCGGCCGTCCGCCCCCAGCCCCGGCGTCATCCTGCCGCTGAGGAACCACGGCGTTGCGGTGATGTCGCTCGGCTTCATGGTCGAGGAAGGCGAGGCCCTCGTCTGGCGCGGACCGATGCTGATGGGCGCGCTCCAGCAGATGCTGGCGCAGGTGCAGTGGGGGACGCTCGACGTCCTGCTGATCGACCTGCCGCCGGGCACGGGTGACGTTCAGATGACCCTCTGCCAGAAGACCGAAGTTGCCGGTGCGGTGATCGTCTCGACGCCGCAGGACATCGCGCTGATCGACGCTCGCAAGGGCATCGACATGTTCAACCGGATGGGGACGCCGATCCTGGGCCTCGTCGAGAACATGGCGAGCTTCGTCTGCGACGGCTGCGGCAAGGCGCATCACCCCTTCGGTCACGGCGGCGCGCGGAAGGAGGCGGAGAAACTTCGCGTGCCTTTCCTGGGCGAGATTCCCCTTCACCTCGGCATCCGCGTTGCGGGCGACGCCGGTGCGCCGATCGTGGCGCAGAAGCCGGAAAGCGAGGAAGCGAAGGCGTTCTGGTCCATCGCCGACGGTCTCGTAGCCACGCTCGCGGCGCGGGGCTGACATGCCGGTCGACTTTCCGCCGCTTCTCACCGGCCGCGCTGTTGCCGACGATCCCTTCGAGGTCGCCTGCGTCGCCGCAGGGGAAGCCGATCCGGGAACGGTCTTCTACAGCCCCGATCCGGACAGGATGCGCGCGGCGATCCTGCTGGCGCCCGAGGTTCCCCTGCGCGAGGCGGCGGGCGTCAGCTTCGCCGTGTCCCTCGGTCTCAACGATGCGGTCGGCGCCCTCGCCCCGCCCGAAGTGGGCGTTCACCTCGAGTGGCCGGACCGCATCCGGGTGAACGGCGCGCGCGCGGGACGGTTGAGGATGGCCGCGTCGACGGCAGACCCCGAGGTCGAACCCGAGTGGCTGGCCGTAGGCGTCGAACTTGCGGTGCGGTCCCAGTCTTCCGACGCGCCGGGTCTGACGCCGGACGAGACCTGCCTGCACGAGGAAGGCTGCGGCGAGATCGGCACGCCCGACCTGATCGAGGCCTGGGCCCGCCACATGATGAACTGGCTGCACATCTACCTTACCGATGGCTTCTCCGAACTGCACGAAGAGTGGCGCGCGAAGGCGCATCGCCTCGGTGGTGCGGTCGAGTATCCGGAGCCGGGAACTTTCGTCGGGCTCGACGAGTGGGGAGGCATGATCCTGAAGGACGGAGATGCGACGCGCATCCTGCCGCTTACCCGAATGATGGAGGTCCGATGTTCGCCCGCGTGATCCGTCTCGACGACAGCGACCTGAACGTCTTCGACCTGGCGGCCGAGCCGGGCGAATGGGCCGTGCCGGGGACCTTCGCCTTCTCGAACTGGTCCGAGGACGACCTGAGCGGCAAGTCGCGTCAGGCCTTTGCGCACGGCTGGCTTGGCCTCTCGAGCTTCGGGCGCGCCTCGGTCGTCGCGGTCACGCCGATCACGGCGGCCGAGAAGGCGGCGCTGGCGGACGCACTCGCCGCGCATTTCGTCGCCGCCTGGGGAGCGCCCGACCTTGACGCCGCGCGGCCTGTGGCGGGCGAGGAGATCGCTCACATGGCCGCGCTCTGCGAGGGGCACCCCGAGAACAGCCTGATCGTCCTGGAGCGCGAGCTGACAGGGGCAGGCGTCCGCGACCGCTTCCGCATCGTGCCGCCGCAGGGAGCAGCGCTGGAAACCTTCGCGGTTCACGGCGACTGATGCCGAGCATCGACCAGCTCCTGCGCGAGTTCATCACGCTTTTCGTGGTCATCGACCCCATCGGAACGCTGCCGGTGTTCTACTTCGCGGCCGCGGGCGTGCCCCGGCACCTGCACTGGCGCCTCGCGACGCGCGCGGTCGTCGTGGCGGGCGTCGTCCTTCTGGGCTTTCTCGTCGCGGGGCAGCTCCTTCTGGAAGGGCTGGGCCTGCGGTTCGGGTCGTTCCAGATCGCGGGCGGGATCGTGCTGTTCCTTTTCGCGATGACGATGATCTTCGGGGAATCGCGCCCCGAGGAGGTGATCCACGAGGCCGAGCGCGCATCGCTGTCCGGTGCCGTCTTTCCGCTGGCCATCCCCTCCATCGCCTCGCCCGGGGCCATGCTCGCCATCGTCATCCTGACCGACAACCACACGAACCCCGTCTTCGACCAGTTCGTGACGGCGGTCGTGCTCTGTGCTGTTCTCGGTTTCACACTGGTGCTTCTGCTCCTCGCAGCGCGCCTGAAACGGGTGCTGGGCGAGACCGGAGCCAGCGTCATCAGCCGGGTGATGGGGATCATCCTCGCCACGGTGGCGGTGGATTCGGTCCTGGGAGGGCTGAATGCGGTCGGCGTCCTGACCCTGCCCGAAGGGGGAGCCCTGGAAATCACGTCCCCGGCGGAGTGACAAAAAAAGGCCGGGCTGAAAGCCCGGCCAGTCCAACAGGGAGGTACCATGCCATAACCCGGACATGGAAACGGGATCCGTAAACGCGTCAGGCGACCAAACGGTAACCGCCCGACTCGGTCACCAGTAAACGCGCATTCGAGGGGTCCGGTTCGATTTTTTGTCGCAGCCGGTAAATATGTGTCTCGAGTGTGTGCGTTGTGACACCCGCATTGTATCCCCAGACCTCGTGCAGAAGGATGTCGCGCGGCACGACGCCCTCGCTGGCACGGTAGAGGAACTTGAGGATGTTCGTCTCTTTCTCGGTGAGACGGATCTTCTTTTCGTCCTCGGTAATCAACATCTTCTGCGCTGGCTGGAACGTGTAGGGCCCGAGTTGGAAGACGGCGTCCTCGGACTGTTCATGCTGCCTCAGCTGCGCCCGGATGCGAGCGAGAAGGACGGGAAACTTGAAGGGCTTCGTGACGTAGTCATTCGCACCCGCATCGAGGCCGAGGATGGTGTCGGCGTCCGAATCATGTCCCGTCAGCATCAGGACCGGGCACTTCACGCCATGCTTGCGCAGCACGCGGCACAGCTCGCGCCCGTCCGTATCCGGCAGCCCCACATCGAGGATGACGAGGTCGTAGATGCCCTGGCGAACCCGCTCCAGCGCCTCGGCGCCGTTGCCGGCTTCGAAGACGTCGAAGTCTTCGGTCATCACGAGTTGCTCGCCGAGCGCCTCGCGCAGGTCTTCGTCGTCGTCCACCAAAAGAATTTTCTTGAGGTTCTGAGCCATGTCACACTTCTCCGTGAACCGATGGTGAGGAAATGAGCGCGGATCCGCGATCTTGCAAGGATTGCTGCAAAAACTCACAGGCTCGTGTCGCCGTCGGGGGAAATGTTTCAAATCCTTGACGGAAGGCGTAAACGACAGGTGAGCCGCCCGGAGACGCGATGTCCCTGTTACCCACCCTTATGGAGCGCATCGCCCGTGCGCGGACGGACCTTCGGCTTGGCCTTCCGGTCGTGCTTCAGGGGGACGGGCGGTCGGTCCTGGCCCTTGCCGCCGAAGGTCTCGACGCGGACCGGTTCGCGGACCTGCGCGCGCTCGGCGATCCGGTGCTTGCCGTGACGGCCCGGCGCGCGGCGACGCTGAACGCCCGCGCCTATGACGGGGACATGGCCCGCATCGTCCTGCCGCGCGACGTCACGACGGACTGGATCCGCGCCGTGGCCGACCCCCAGGATGACCTGTCGGCGCCGATGAAGGGACCTTTCGTCGCGATGCGCGATGGTCCGGCCGACCTGCACCGGGTGGCCCTCTCGCTGGCCAAGTCCGCGCGCCTTCTGCCCGCGGCACTGGTTCTCCACGTCGATGCCGTCCCCGATGACCTGACCCGGCTCGACGCCGCCCTGACGCTGCAGGCGCTGTCGGACCCCGCGCACCACACCCGCGTCGTGACGGGGAACGTGCCGCTTGCCGTGACGGGCGCCGGTCGCGTTCACGTCTTTCGTCCCGAGGACGGCGGCGAAGAGCATGTCGTCTGCGAGATCGGTCGTCCGTCGCGCTCCGAGCCGGTTCTGGTGCGCCTGCACTCGGCCTGTTTCACGGGCGACGTCCTGGGCTCGCTCAAATGCGATTGCGGGCCGCAGCTTCATGCCGCGCTGGCGCAGATGGGGGCCGAGGGCCAAGGCATCCTGCTCTACCTCAACCAGGAGGGCCGAGGCATCGGCCTCGCCAACAAGATGCGCGCCTACGCCCTTCAGGATCAGGGCTTCGACACGGTCGAGGCGAACCACCGGTTGGGCTTCGAGGACGACGAGCGCGACTTCCGCACCGGCGCGGACCTTCTGAAGCGGCTTGGCTTCTCGAAGGTCCGCCTGATGACCAACAACCCCGCCAAGGTCGAGATGATGGCGGCGCAGGGCATCGAGGTGACCGAGCGCGTGCCGCTGCAAGCGGGTCGCAACCCGCTGAACACGGCCTATCTCGACGTCAAGGCCCGGAAATCGGGCCATATTCTCTGAGGGACGAATGCCGCACAAGAGCCACATCTTCGGGGTCGTGGGCCTCGGCAACTTCGGAAGCACGGTCGCGACCGAGCTCATGCGCTTCGGCAACAGTGTCATCGCCGTCGACGTGAACGAGCGCGCGGTGGGCCTTCACGCCGACAAGGTGACCGAGGCGCTGATCGTCGACGCGCGCGACGAGGAGGCGCTGCGCGAGGCGGGCTTCGGCGAATGCTACGGCGCGGTCATCGCCATCGCGAACGACATCGAAAGCTCGATCCTGGCCGCCATGAACCTCAAGCTCATCGGCGTGAAGACGATCTGGGCCAAGGCGGTGTCGAAGACGCACCACCGGATCCTCTCCCGCATCGGTGTGGACCGGGTGATCCATCCCCAGGTCGACATCGGGCAGTACGTCGCACAGGTCCTGAACAACCCGCTGATCCGCGATTACGTCAGCCTCGGAAACGGCTACCACGTCGTCAACTTCCGCGTTCCCGACAGCCTCGAGGGGCACAGCCTGTCCGAGATCAAGTCGATCTCCCGGCACGACCTGCGCTGCATCGGCGTCATGCGGGGAACCGAGTTCGTCGGATCGGGCGCGGATGGCTGCGTGCTCCAGTCCGACGACCTTCTCCTGCTTCTGGGAGAACGGAAGAAGCTGAGCGACTTCGCGGCCTCGCTCTGAGACGCGGCGCAGGATGTTTCCCTCCCGCCCTTTCCTCGCCAGGCTGGCGCGCATTCCCGCCCCGGCGATCCTGGCGCTCTCCTACTCGACCCTGATCGTCATAGGCTCGGTCGTGCTCTGGCTGCCGGTGTCGACGGTCGAGCATGTCAGCTTCGCCGACGCGCTCTTCACCTCGGCTTCGGCGGTGACCGTGACCGGCCTCGTCGTCGTCGATCCGGGCAGCACCTTCACCTTCTTCGGCCAGGCGGTCATCGCCTTCCTGATCGAATGCGGCGGCCTGGGGCTGATGACCTTCGCCACGCTCGTCTTCTCGGCGCTCGGTATTCAGGTGGGGCTGCCGCACCGCTATATCCTGCGGGAAGACCTCAACCAGACCTCGATCGCCTCACTGCCTCGACTGGTGAAGACGGTCCTGAAGGTCGCCTTTGCCTTCCAGGCGGCAGGTGCCGTCGTTCTCGCCTTCGTCTTCGTGCCCGAGTTCGGTTGGGCTCAGGGGCTATGGTATGCAGTCTTCCACGCGATCTCGGCCTTCAACAACGCCGGCTTCGCGCTGTTTCCCGACTCGCTGTCGCAATGGGTCGGCCATCCGGTCGTCAACCTGATCGTGCCGACCCTCTTCATCATCGGTGGCGTCGGCTTCATCGTGCTCGAGGACATCTGGCGCCAACGCGGCTGGCGTCGACTGACGGCGCATTCCAAGATCACGCTGGCCGGAACCGCCATCCTCATCGTCCTGCCGTTCCTCGTCTTCGCCGCGCTCGAATGGCGCAATCCCCAGACGCTTGCCGAGCTTTCGACGGGCGACAAGCTGTGGGCGAGCTGGTTCCAGGCGGTCACGCCGCGCACCGCAGGGTTCAACACCATTCCCACGGGCGGGATGCACGACGCGACCACGCTGATGACGATGACGCTGATGCTCATCGGGGGCGGCAGCACCTCGACCGCGGGCGGGATCAAGGTCACGACCTTCTTCGTCCTGCTGCTCGCCACCATCGCCTTCTTCCGCCGTCGCTCGACGCCACACGTCTTCAGCCGCAGCATCGAGGCCGAGGACATCCTCAAGGTCCTGGCCCTCGTCACCATTTCCAGTCTCGTCATCTTCACGGGCATCTTCATTGCCTCGATCTCGCACGACGGCGAGTTCCTGAACCTGTCCTTTGAGGTCGTCTCGGCCTTCGGCACCACCGGCCTGTCGCGCGGGGCGACGACCGAGCTCGATTCAATCGGACGGACGGTCATTATCCTGATGATGTTCCTCGGGCGCGTCGGCCCGTTGACGCTCGGCTTCTTCCTCGCCACGCGGTCGGCGCCCCGGGTGCGATATCCCAAGGGGCGGATCTATCTTGGCTGACCTCCGCCTTACGCCGACCGGCCTGCGCCTCGGGCCGCATCGCTGGCCCTGCACGGTGGGACGTGGCGGCCTGACATCGGCGAAGCGCGAGGGCGACGGGGCGACGCCGCGGGGCACGCACCGGATCGTCGGGATGTTCTGGCGTCCCGACCGCCTGCCCCGGCCTGCGCCCTGGGCCGAGCCGATCCGACCGGGCGACCTCTGGTGCGACGATCCGCGCCATCCGCTCTACAACCACCTCGCCCGCGCGCCGATGACGGCGTCTCACGAACGGATGCGGCGAGCGGATCGGCTCTACGACCTCGTCCTCGTCACCGACTGGAACTGGCCCGAGGCGACGCCGGGCGCGGGCAGCGCCATCTTCCTGCATCGCTGGCGCGGCCCCGGCCGCCCGACCGAAGGCTGCATCGCGCTGCGGTCCGATCACCTTCTGGACTTCGCCCGCCGCCTCGAGCCGGGCACCAGGCTGATCGTCCCCTAGCGCCGGTTCATCCATGCAAGGCGCAGAAGCGCGCGCTCCATCACAGCCATCTCCGGCACCTCGGCGGTCGACCGCAGCGTGAGGTCGGTGTCCAGAAGCAGCGACAGCGCCTTCTCGAGACGGTGCATTCCCCAGTCCGAGGCCTGACGCTGGATCCGGTCCCGACGCGGTCCGAAGACCGGCGGCCTCAGCCTGCCGATGCCCGACCCTGCGCCGCTGGGGTCGGAGGCGACCGCGTGCAGCGTCCGAAAGTGCCGCGTCGCCCCGATGCAAAGGCCGACCGGCCCCACGCCCTGCGCTTCCAGTCGCCGCAGAACAGGTCCGATCTCATGCGCCTTGCCTTCGGCGGCGAGGTTCAGGACATCGTCCAGCGCCGCCTCGACCGACGCCGGGGCGGACAGGGCGACCTCCTCGGGCGTCAGCGGAGAGGCATCACCGATCTTGTAGAGCGCGATCTTCTCGAGGGTCTGCCGGAAGTCGCCGGGCGAGAGGCTTCGCGCCAGGTCGGTCAATGCGGCCATCGCGTCGCCCGAGATGTCCCGCAAACCCGCCGCCTTCAGCGCCGCTTCGATCTCGGCCCGACCGGGAGGGTCGTCGTAGATCGCGGCGGCGTAGGTTCCGCGGTGATCCTCGAAAAGCTTCCGCAGTTTCGACTTCGCGGCAAGCTGGCCCGCCGTCACCACGATCTGAGCGTCGCCCTCGCGCCAGTCCGCCAGCGCCGCCGCGAAGGTATCGGCCAGACCGTCGCCGGCGTCCTCGACGAAGGCAACGCGGGGTCCGGGAAAAAAGCCCTGCGCCTTCACAGCGTCAAGAAGAAGGGCGGGATCCTTGCGAAGGTCGGAGGCGGGGATCCGCGTCAGGCGCATCTCTTCCTCGCCTGCGGCACCGACGAGCGCCTTCACGACCTCCTGCCGCCGCAAGGCGACGCGCATCGCGTCCACCCCGTGGATCAGAAGACCTGTGGCCGCGGCATCGGGCTTCGCGAAATAAGCCGGCGCGTCGCGGGCCGACAGCTTCACGGGACGCGCGTCATCAGGTCCGCGACGATCCGGTCGGCGAGGATCACCATCAGCCGGCGGCGCGCGTCGCGGGCGGCGAAGGCCGTGGCGACGGTGGTCGATGTGGCCGAGTAGCTGGTGAAACTCTGCTCGCTGCCCGTGGCCACGACCGTATCGTTGCCTTTCCGCGTCAGCCGCCATTCGACCCGGCCGGAGACGTTGTAGCGGCTGATCTCGCCATCCGGCAGGAAACCGACGGCGTCCTCCGACAGACGGATGTCGGCGGTCAGCGCAAGGTCGCCCTCCTCGGACGCGCCGAGCCTGTCCTCGAGACGGCGGACGAGCACATAGCCTGCCTCGTCGACGGGCGGTCCGACGTCGATGCGGCCCCGCAATCCTTCCGCGCTGCCGCCCGGCCCGTAGACCGGCGTGAAGCCGCAGCCCGCCAGCGCGAGGAACGACAGAAGAAGGGTGCGGCGGTCAGATGACGACATTGACGATGCGGCCCGGCACGACGATCAGTTTCCTGGGCTGGCCACCCGCCAGCGCCTTCGCGACAGCATCGTCGGCCAGCACCAGCTTTTCAACCTCGTCGGTCGGCACGTCCTTGCCCACGGTGATCTCGCTGCGCCGCTTGCCGTTGATCTGAATGGGCAGCGTCACGCTGTCCTCGACAAGCAGGCTTTCGTCCGCCACCGGCCAGGGCGCGTCGGCGATCAGGCCCTCGCCGCCCAGCATCGCCCAACAGTCCTCGGCGAGGTGCGGCGTCATCGGAGACATCAGCAGCGCCAGCGTCATCGCCGCCTCGCGCCGCGCCGCGTTCGAAGCCTGCGCCTTCGAAAGCGCGTTGCTGAAGGCATAGAGCTTGGCGATGGCCGCGTTGAAGCCGAAGCTTTCGATCCCGAGCGTCACGTCGCGCATCGCGCGGTGCGTCTCCTTCCGCAGCACATCGTCGTCCGCTCCGGTGTCGCCTCCCTCGGCGATCTCGCTCGCGATGCGGTGAACGCGGGAGAGGTGCCTGAACGCCGCCTCGGCACCGGCCGCGGTCCATTCCACGTCGCGCTCGGGCGGGGAGTCGGAGAGAACGAACCAGCGCGCGGTGTCGGCGCCGTACTGGTCGATGATGGCAACGGGGTCGACGACGTTGAGTTTGGATTTGGACATCTTGGTGGAAGGCTCGACGTTGATCCTCTCACCCGTTTCCTTGAGCGTGTAATTCCCACGGCCGTCATCCTGGACGTCATCCGGGAAGTGATAAATCTTCCGATTGTTCGGATCCAAACGTTCGGCGTTAGAATAAGCCGCATGCGTCACCATCCCCTGCGTGAAGAGCGCCTCGAACGGCTCCTTCGACTTCGCGGGCAGGTGGCCGCAGATGTGCATCGCGCGGGCGAAGAACCGCGAATAGAGCAGGTGCAGGATCGCGTGCTCGATGCCGCCGATGTACTGGTCGACGTTCATCCAGTAGTCGGCGTCGGCCATGACCGTGGGCGTGTCGGCCCGTGGCGCGGTGAAGCGGGCGAAGTACCAGGACGAATCCACGAAGGTGTCCATCGTGTCGGTCTCGCGCTTCGCCGCCTTGCCGCAGGACGGGCAGGGCACGTCGCGCCAGGTCGGATGCCGGTCGAGAGGGTTGCCCGGCACGTCGAAGGTCACGTCGTCGGGCAGCCGGACGGGCAGGTTCTCCTTTCGCTCCGGCACCACGCCGCAATCCGCGCAATGCACCACCGGGATCGGACAGCCCCAGTAGCGCTGGCGCGACAGGCCCCAGTCCCGCAGGCGGTACTTGGTGACGCCCCGGCCCCAGCCCTCGGCCTCGGCCCGCGCTATGGCGGCGTCGATCGCCTCGTCGCCGGTCGCCGTCTCGTCCCAGCCAAAGGGCTTCAGCCAGCGGACCGTCTCTCCCTTCGGCGGCACGAAGGCTTCGGAACCGACCGGCGCGCCGCCGTAGGCGGCCACGAAGGTGTCGATCACCGGCAGCCCGTACTTCCGACAGAAGTCCAGGTCGCGCTGGTCATGCGCGGGACAGCCGAAAATGGCGCCCGTGCCGTAGTCCATCAGGATGAAGTTCGCGATCCAGACGGGCAATTCCCAATTCGGTTCCAGCGGATGCCTCACCCGGATGCCGGTATCAAAGCCCAGCTTCTCGGCCTTCTCCAGCGCTTCCTCGGTCGTCCCGCCCTTCGAGGCTTCCGCTCGGAAAGCAGCGGCCCCGGGGTTCGTCTCCGCCAGTTCCTTCGCCAGCGGATGGTCGGGCGAGATACCCACGAACGACGCCCCCATCAGCGTGTCGGGCCGGGTCGTGTAGACCTCGATGGCCTCGCCGCCGTCGGCGCGCTCGAAGCCGAATTGCAGCCCGCGCGACTTGCCGATCCAGTTCCGCTGCATCAGCTTCACCTTCGCCGGCCAGTCGTCCAGCGCGTCGATGGCCTCCAGCAGCTCCTCGGCGAAATCGCTGATCTTGAAGAACCACTGCGTCAGCTCGCGGCGCTCGACCTCAGCGCCCGACCGCCAGCCCTTGCCGTCGATCACCTGCTCGTTCGCCAGCACCGTCATGTCGACCGGGTCCCAGTTGACCACCGCATTCCGGCGATAAACGAGGCCCTTGTCCATGAAATCGATGAACATCGACTGCTGCTGGCCATAGTACTCGGGATCGCAGGTCGCGAACATCCGCGACCAGTCCAGAGAGAAGCCCAGCGGCTTCATCTGCTGGACCATCGTTTCGATGTTGCCGTAGGTCCAGTCCTTGGGGTGGCCTCCCGACGCCATCGCCGCGTTCTCGGCCGGCATCCCGAAGGCGTCGAACCCCATGGGGTGCAGCACGTTGTGTCCCGTCGCCCGCATGTAGCGCGCGATCACGTCGCCCATGGTGTAATTCCGAACGTGCCCGATGTGGATGCGCCCCGATGGGTAGGGGAACATTTCCAGCACATAGTACTTCGGCTTCGACTCGTCGCGCTCGGCCCGGAAGGTCTGCGCCTCGTCCCAGGCGGCCTGCCATTTCGGCTCGATGTTCTTGGTATCGTATCGGGACATGCGAAGGGTCCTCGGGGAAACGGAAAACGCCGGGCGATGGCCCGGCGTGGTTTAGTCGCGCGGACGCGGAACGTCTAGAGACGCATGTCCTGCATCCGAAGCTGGCGGGCGCGCGTCAGGATAGCGTCCTCGACGGCGCGGGCCGTCGCCGTCGGCACGGGGCCCGAGCGCGTGGCCAGCGCGATGGACAGCGACCGCGCTTCCAGCGCCGGGTCGCGGACGTAGATCGTGGCGCGATATGCGGTGCCGCCGCCGGGAGGCGTGCCGTATCCGGTCGAGATCACGCCAGTGAAGGGATCGGCCGACTGGATCGGCAGGAAGTTCAGCACGTCGAGCGAGGCGTTCCAGAGGTACTTGTTGACCTCGACCGTCACGTTCGGATCGGCGTCGTTCAGGAATATGTCGGTGATCGAGGTGCCCGTGCGTGCCTCCCGCTCGATAGGAGTCGAGGCGAAGCGACCGCATCCGGACAGGGTGAGAGCCACCATCAGGACTGCCAGGACGGCGCGCGTCGGTCTGTCTGCCGGAAGTCCCATCAACGCCCCCTCTCCTAGGTCCAGACATGACTACCCGACGCCCCCGTGACCGACAAGGTCTTTCCCTGCTTGATGAAAACGGTTGGCCGGGCAAATTCACTGTGGCAAGAAGAACACCATCCGCTTGGAGTCTGGAAAGGGCCGGGGAGGCTTGCTTGCAATCTAGGTCGGGTGGAGGGAAATACGGTGTCAATCAGTTCGGTGCGACCGGATTGAGACGCACCTTTTACACACGAGGGAAAAAAACGATGAAAAAGGTTCTTCTGGCTTCGACCGCCCTGGTATTCTGGGCTGGTCTCGCCGCTGCGGAAGTTACGGTCGGCGGTAAGGCTGGCATCTGGCTGCAAGACAACGGCGTTGTTGCCGACGACATCGACATCGACGGCGACGCCGAAGACGTGGTCGTCAACTACGACCTGGATATCAGCTTCTCGGCTGAAGGCACCACGGACACCGGCCTGACCTTCGGTCTGGACCTGCTGCTTCTCGAAGACCTCGAGATCGACAACCAGGAAGTCTACATCTCCGGCGCGTTCGGCAAACTGACCGTCGGCGACGTGGATGACGCGCTCCAGAAGGTCGCTGGTCTGGCCGACATCGGCTACGACGGCATCGGCATCGACAACGTGGCCGAGCAGGCCCGTGGCGATGGCACCTCCGGTGGCGACTCGGTCCTGTATCAGTATCAGGCCGGCGACTTCGGTCTGTTCCTGTCGCACAGCCGTGACACCGGTGCCGAAGACGTCGCAGTCGGCGTCAAGGTTGGCCTTGGTGACTTCGCGGTCGGCGTCGGCTACGAAGACCAGACCGATGCGGGCAACGGCGACACCTACGCCGTCGACCTGAGCGGCACCTTCTCGGGCGCTGGCTTCGACATCTACTACGAAGACTCTGACGGCCTTGGCTCGGGCTACGGCGTTGTCCTGTCCTACGGCATGGGCGCCACCACCGTGACCTTCGGCTACTCGGACCACGACAACTCGACCGACGCTGCGATGGGTCTCGGCTTTGCCTACGATCTCGGCGGCGCGGAACTCGCTGGCGGTGTCGGCGACAACGGCTTCGAAACCGTGTGGGACCTCGGTGTCTCGATGGAATTCTGATCCTTCCAGGATCGGATGACGGAAAGAGCGGGCCTTGCGCCCGCTCTTTTCTTTTTGGCAGATGGGGGCATGAGCCTTTCGGACATCCGCGACCGCCTCGAAGCCGCCTGCGCCCGCCACGGGCGTGATCCGTCCGGCGTCACCCTTATCGCCGTGTCCAAGGTCCAGCCGCTCGACCGGGTCGAGGCTGTGCTGGCCGAGGGTCACCGCATCTTCGGCGAGAACCGCGTACAGGAAGCGCAGGGTAAGTGGCCCGCCCTCCGCGAGGAATTCGATGGCGTCGAGCTTCACCTGATAGGTCCGCTCCAGACCAACAAGGCCCGCGCCGCGATGGAGCTTTTCGACGCCATCCACACGGTCGACCGCCCGAAGCTCGCGCAAACCATCGCGCGTCTCGCCGAAGAGATGGGGAGGTGTGCCGACATCTTCGTCCAGGTGAACACCGGCGGCGAGGACCAGAAGGCCGGCTGTCACATCGATGAAGCCGACGCTCTGGTCGCGCTCTGCCGCAATCTGAAACTCCCGCCGAGAGGCCTCATGTGCATCCCGCCGGTCGACGACGCGCCGGCTCCCCACTTCGCGGCTCTGGCGAAAATTGCAGAGCGCAACGGCCTCACCGGCCTCAGCATGGGCATGTCGGGAGATTTCGAGGAAGCCATCGCCCATGGCGCCACCCATGTCCGTGTCGGTTCGGCCATCTTCGGCGACCGCGTTCCGGGCTGACCTTGATCAAGGCGCCGCCGCCCGGCCTGCGCCATCGTCGAAACGGAAAAGGAGACCTGCCAATGTCCTGCATCTATACCGAAGACAAATCCCTGCCCGTGGCCGAGATCCAGGTGCTGGGCCGTGTCACCGAACACGACATGGACGAAATCCTTCCCAAGCTGGAAGCCTTCATCGAAAAGCACGGCACCATCCGCATCGTGGAGGTCATCGAACGCTTCGAGGGCTTCGACCCGACCACGGTGCTCGACGGCGTGAAGTTCGACATCAAGCACCTCCGCAATGTCAGCCATGCCGCCGTCGTGTCGGATATTCCCTGGATCGGCTTCATGACCCGCGCCGCGAGCACGGTGATGCCGCTGACGGTCCGCACCTTTGCCATGTCCGATCTGGAAGCGGCCCGCGCCTGGGCCCGCGCGCCCGGCGCCTGAAGCCTCAGAGCATGTCCTTGATCTCCGCCACATGGCGGGGGTCGGCCGCCAGGACGTCGGCGGCAAGCGCACGGGCCGCCGCCAGCGGGTCCTCGTCGATCCGGTCGATCAGGCCCATCGCCAACGCCTCCGCCGCGCCGATCTTCTGACCCGCCATCAGGATCAGCTTCGCCCGCGCCGGGCCGACCAGTGCGGCCAGCCTTTCGGGGTCCGACGGCTGGGGAAGGAAACCCAGCCGCATCACCGGGTAGAAGATCGACGCGGTCGGCACGGCCACCCGCAGGTCGCAGGCCAGCACCATCCCCAGTGCCCCGCCCGCCGCCGTGCCGTTCAGCGCCGCAATCGTCAGGATCGGCGCCAGGGCGATGGCGCCCGACAGCCGCTCCCACGCCGGGTCGGTGGCCAGGCCCGCCCGTGCCGCCTCGAGGTCCGCGCCGGCCGAGAACACCTTGCCCCTCCCGGTCAGCACAAGTGCCTTCACCGCCTCGTCCGAGGCCGCCTCCTCGACCTGCTCGGCAAGCGCCACGAGCATCTCGCGGGTCAGCGCGTTCGCCTTCTCCTGCCGGTCGAGCGTCAGGATGCGCAGCCCGCCCTCGGTCGCCACGTCGATCATCGCGCCAGCCCCAGCCGGGCGCGGATGCCCTCGTCCCTCAACGAGATCTCCTGTCCCAGGAACTCGTCCGCTTCCGGGCCGCACATCCACAAAAGAGCCTTCGCCGGCCACTCGGGCGGGACGTGGTCCGACCACTCCAGCCGAGAGACCGGGTTGATCCCGCTTGCCTTGATCTCGCGCTGCATTTCGGTCGCCACCGTTCCGGGCGACAGCCCCATGACCCGCACGCCGGACGGCCCGGCCTCAAGATGCGCGGACCGCGTCAGCATCGCCGCCCCCGCCTTCGACGCGCAATAATGCGACCAGGCCTCGACCGGGCTGTGGGCCGCGCCCGACGACACGGTCAGGATCGTCCCCCGCCCGCGAGCGATCATGCCGGGCAGGACGGCGCGCATCCCGTGGTAGACACCCTTCAGGTTGACGTCGATCGCCGTGCCCCATCCTGCCGGGTCGGACGACGCGAGATGCGCGATCGGCTCGATCACCCCCGCGTTGTTGACGAGGACGTCTACCGGCCCGAATTTCGCCTCGGCCTCGGCCACCGCGCCCGCCACCTCGTCGTAGCGCGCCACGTCGCACGGCACGGCAAGCGCCGCCTCGCCCAGACGCCCGGCCAGATCGCGAATGGCATCCGCGCCACGCGCCAACAGGACGACACGCGCACCCGCGCCGACGAACGTCTCGGCCGCCGCGGCGCCTATGCCTCGGCTCGCTCCCGAAATGATCACGGTTTTGCCATCGGCTTCCATATATTTTGCCTCCTTTTGGCCGCACTGCGTGCTATCACGGTCACGTTCGGCCTGTCGACGGCGCGAGGGTCAGGGTTTTCTTGACCGCTCGGGTTCCGCCTCGGAACGTCGCCGATATTAAACGCAATCAGATCACCGGATAACGCCTATGACTTTTCACCGCACCCTGACGATGACCTCCGTGCTGGCCCTGATGGCCGGCCCTGCGCTGGCCGACCTGACCGCCGAGGAGGTTCTTGCCGACCAGATCAGCCAGATCGAGATGTACGGCTTCACCGCCGAGGTCATGGACCAGAACCGCTCGGGCGACACCCTGAGCGTCGGATCGCTCGTCGCCTCGGCTATGGCGGGCGAGGGCAATTTCAAGGTCAGCATGGGCGGCGTCCGCCTCGTCGAGCAAGGCGACGGCACGGTCAAGGTCGAGTACCCGGCAGTGATGCCGATGACCGTCAGCGGCACGTCTGAGGATGGCGAGACGTTCGAGATGTCGATCTCGATCAGCCTGACCGGGGCGGACGTGACGGCGTCGGGCTCGACCGAGCTGATCCGCTACGACTTCGACATCGAGCGCGTCGCGGTGACCGAGATCGAGTTCCTCGCGCCCGAGGAAGCCAAGGACATGGACATGTCCGTCGACGTGGCTTTCGTGAACCTCACCGGCTTCACCGAGCTCGCGGCGGGCGCCGTGCGCGACTATACGGCCGAGTTCGCAACCGAGAGCCTCACCTTCGCCGTCGACGCCAATGTCGAGGAGGGCGAGGAGCCGGGCCATTTCCGCTTCGAAGGATCGAGCCAGGACCTGACCAGCAGCTACAGCGGCTCGGTCGGGCAGCAGGACCTGATGGCCTCCTTCGCCGAATCGATCAGAAACGGCAACCGGACCGAGGGCACCGCCGCCTTCGGCCCCACGACCTATACCTTCAACGTCGATTCCCCCGATGGCACGATGGAAGGCGCGGTCGCGGTCGCCGAGGGCGACTTCCAGTTCAAGATGAACGAGGACGGTCTCGACTATGGCGGCATGAACCGCGACATCACTCTGACCGTCGGCGGATCGTCGATCCCCTTCCCGCCGATGACCTTCAAGCTGGCCGAGTCCGAGGGCCGTTTCGCCATGCCCGTGGTGCCAGGCGAGGAAAGCCAGGACTTCGGCCTTCGCATGGCGATGAAGGGCCTCGAGATCGATCCGATGATCTGGAACATGTTCGATCCCGCCGGCCAGCTTGCGCATGACCCGGCGACGCTAATCATCGACATCGACGGCGAGGGCGTGCTGTCGGCCGACGTGTTCGACCCCGAATTCGCGGACAGCGGCGAGGTTCCGGGCCAGCTCGACGCTCTCAACGTCAACGAGATCGAGCTGTCCGTCGCGGGCGCGCGGCTCACGGGCGACGGCGACTTCACCTTCGACAACTCCTCGCCGATGCCCGTGCCGTCTGGCGTTCTCAACATGATGCTGACGGGCGGCAACGGCCTTCTCGACACTCTGGTCGGCATGGGCCTCGTGCCCGAAGATCAGGCCATGGGCGCACGCATGATGATGGGCCTCTTCGCCCGTCCGGGCGATGGCGACGACACCCTTGTCTCGACCATCGAGTTCAATGAAGACGGCTCGATCATGGCGAACGGCCAGCGCATCAAGTGACGCGGGACGGGCCCGCGCCGCAAGGCCGGGCCCGTTGCCTTCGCTCCATGCGACGGACCCTCGCCGCCCTTCTCTTCGCCGCTTCACCTTCGGCCGCCATCGCCCTGACGGCCGAAGACGCGCTGACCGAACACTTGAGCCTGCTCTCGCTCTTCGGCAACTTCGAGGTGGAGACGACCGGCACCGCGCGCGGCGCCGACCGCCTCGAGGTCCGGGGCTTCAAGCTCACCTCCGAGAACCCGGACGAGCGGACCGAGATCACCCTCGGCGGCGTCGACCTCGTCGAACAACCGGACGGCGCCGTCCGCTTCGTCTACCCCAACCGCCTGCCTGTCGAGATCCGTATCCAGTCCGGAACGGACCAGCCCGTACTCGTCAGCGCGAGCTTCCTCTTCGACGGCGTACGGCACATCGTATCGGGCACGCCGGGCGACCTGGGCCACGACCTTGTCGCCGGCAGCCTGAGCCTCGAAGGCGTCGACGTGACGGGGCTCGAGGACGACCGCGTCGAGGAAACGGCCTTCGACCTCGAGGACGTCGCGGCGACCTTCATGCGGTCGAACCAGGGCCGCGGAATGCACAGGATGACGCTCGATGTCGGGCACCTCTACGTTGCCAGCCTCTTCGACACGGCGAGCGGATCTGACGCATCCGGCATCGCGACCGGCGACGCAGACATCGCGGTGACCATCGGCAACCTGGCAGCCGCATCAAGCTACGAGGGCGGCGACATTCCGCGCCACAGTCTCGACCTCGCCTTGGGCAAGATCCTGTGGATCCAATCGTCGGACACGTCCGACGAGGATGGAAGGCTGGACATGGAAGCCAGGGGCACTGGCGTCCGTCTGGCCTGGGACGTGCGCGTGAACCACTCCGACGAGGACGGGGCGATCACCCCGCCGCTGCACAATGGCGAGCGCATCAGCGCCGACTTCGGATACGACAGCGTCGAGGCGACCGGGACGATCGAGATGCCGGAGGGTGCCGCCGCCTTTGCCTCGTCCGATCAGGGGGCGTCGGTCGAGCTCTCATTTTCCGAGGACAGGGCCCTGTTCTCGCTGGAGGCCCGGGGCAACGTCACGGATTATGCCCTCGCGGTCCCCGACGTGCCCGTGGACCGGCTGTCCTATGCCCTCGACGCCTTCGAGGTCGCCATCGAGTTCCCGCTCCTCGCAAAGGCCGAACCTCAGCCCTATTCGATGCGCTTCGGGCTTGCCGGCTTGACCTTCAACGACGAGATGTGGTCGCTGTTCGATCCGATCCGCAAGATCCCCCGCGATCCCATCTCTCTCGCGCTGGACATTGCGGGAACCACCATCGTCGCCATCGACTTCTTCGATGAGGACGCAACCGCGAGGCCCTACCCTGAAATCGTCGCGAAACTAAAGACCCTCCGCGTCCTGGGCGCCGGTCTCGACCTCACCGGCTCGGGAGAGATCACCAGCCGGATCGAGGGGGCGACGCTCTCTACCGAGGGTCGTCTCGACGCGCGGCTCGTAGGGCTCAACGGGCTCCTCGACAGCCTGGCCGACCTCGAGCTTCTCTCCTCCGAGGAGACGATGGGTCTGAGGATGATGTTGGGCGTCTTCACCCGGCCCGGAGCCGGCTCGGACACGCTGGTCTCGACGATCGAGTTCGCGCCGGACGGAACGGTCAACGCCAACGGGCAGCGCATCAAGTGATGCCCCGCCCGCCGCAGGTCGCTTGAAGCGCCTGTCCTCAGGGACTACCTCGTCGCCATGCAGAACCTCTCCCAGCTCACAGCAGACCTCCTGACCGCCGCCCGCAAGGCCGGGGCCGACGCCGCCGACGCCATCGCGACCGACGGGCGCGCCGTGTCGATCGACGTGCGCGCCGGGGCCCTCGAACAGGCCGAGCGCGCCGAAGGCGTCGAGATCGGCCTCCGCGTCCTCCTTGGGCAAAGGCAGGCCTGCGTCTCGGCCTCGGACACCAAGCCCGAGACTCTGGCTGAAATGGCCGAACGTGCCGTGGCAATGGCGCGGATCGCGCCCGAGGATCCCTTCATCGGCCTCGCCGATCCCGCAGAGCTGTCCGATACCCGCGACGCAATCGGCCTCGACCTTTGCGAGGACGCGCCCGAACCCTCCCCCGCCGACCTGGAAGACGCCGCCCGCCGTGCCGAGGCGACCGCCCTGTCGCACGAGGGCATCGCACAGGTCCAGTCCGCCGCCGCCTCCTACCACCGCACCCGCATCCACCTCGCCGCCACCAACGGCTTTTCGGGCGGATACGCGCGGTCGTCGCACTCGCTCTATTGCGTGGCCATCACGGGCGAAGGCACGAAGATGGAGCGTGACCACTACGGCGAGGCGCGGATCTACGGCGCCGACCTGCCCACGCCCGAAGAGGTGGGTCGCCTCGCTGCCGAGCGCACACTGTCGCGCGCGGGGGCGCGGAAGCCGAAGACCGGCGCCTTCCCCGTCCTCTACGACGAACGTGTCGCGGCGGGGCTGATCGGGCACCTCCTCTCGGCCGCCAACGGCGCTTCCGTCGCGCGCGGCAGCTCCTGGCTGCGTGGCCTCCTGGGCGAGCAGGTTCTGCCGGATACCCTCTCCATCGTCGAGGAACCGCACCGCGTCCGCACGTCGGGCTCGAAGCCTTTCGACGGCGAGGGCCTTCGGACGGCCCGCCGCGAGATCGTCACCGACGGACGCCTCAATGGCTGGACGCTCGACCTCGCCACCGCCCGCCAACTCGGGATGCAAAGCACGGCCAGCGCCGGGCGTGGCCCGTCCTCGCCGCCGTCTCCCACCCTCAGCAACATCGCGCTGACTCAGGGCGACGCCACGCGCGACGACCTGATCCGCGACATGGGCACCGGGCTTCTGGTGACCTCGCTCATCGGCTCGTCGATCAACGCGACGACGGGCGATTACTCGCGCGGCGCTTCGGGGTTCTGGATCGAGAAGGGGCAGATCGCCTATCCGGTCAACGAATGCACCATCGCGGGCAACCTGCGCGACATGCTGCGCTCTATCGTGCCGGCGAACGACGCCCGGCCGTGGACGGGCCGCGTCGTGCCGTCGCTCCTGGTTGAAGGTCTTGTCCTTGCCGGCGACTGACCTTGACCTCCTGCACGAGACCGCGCTCGAAGCGGGCGAGATCGCCCGGCGCTTCTGGCGCGAGGATCCGCAAGTCTGGGACAAGGGCGGCGACGATCCGGTTTCCGAGGCCGACTTCGCCGTCGACACTCACCTGAAGCAGCGCCTCCTGGCCGCGCGGCCCGACTATGGCTGGGTCAGCGAGGAGACCGCCGACGACATGAGCCGGCTCGACCGCGAGCGGGTGTTCATCATCGACCCCATCGACGGCACCCGAGCCTTCGTGGCGGGCGAGAAGACCTGGGCGCACTCCCTCGCCATCGCCGAGGCGGGACGCATCATCGCCGCCTGCGTCTACCTGCCGGTCCGCGACAAGCTCTACCTCGCCCGCAAAGGCGGCGGCGCGACCCTGAACGGCGCATCGGTCATGGCGTCCGAGCGCGGCGAACTCGACGGCGCGACTGTCTTAAGCCCAAAGGTCAGCTTCCGCCCCGAGTTCTGGACTGCCGGCCCGCCGCCCGTCGAACGGCACTTCCGCCCGTCCCTGGCCTATCGCATGGCGCTGGTCGCCGAAGGCCGCTTCGACGCCATGATGACGCTTCGCCCGGCCTGGGAATGGGACATCGCCGCCGGGGCGCTTCTGGTCGCCGAGGCAGGGGGCGAGGTCACCGACCGGCGCGGCCGCCCGCTGACCTTCAACAGCCCCGCCCGCCAGACCGAGGGCGTCGTCACCGCAGGCGGCGCGGTCCACGCGGCGCTCTTGTCGGGCCTCGCCTAGTGCCAATAGCCCCCGGCCGGTCCAGCCTGAGAGATTACCACCCGTCAAGCTGCAGGAGCCCATCATCACCGGTTCACCGTACGGCACGCGTTTGTGGACCAACGGAATGCATCGAACGTGATTCACCGTAAGACGTCATTCGACGAATAGGATTCTAATCCTTTCTGCTAAAATGCACTTTGTACGAAATTAACAAAAGAATTAACCCCACGGCTGCTCCAGCGCAAAACATATAAAACAAATCGTTTGGCTCCACAGAGCCAGAAAAGTACGACAGTAAGGTCAATAGGGTTAAAACCAAAATGATGTTCAAGATCAGCAGCGCTACGGCTTGGCTTCTGTGATCTTTGATTGTCAGGCTTGCTATAATCATTAGCCCGCCCAAAACGCTCGGCGTTAAGAGAAAAATCACCCACGTGTTCAATCTTTTCTTCCTTGCGCAGTTCCAGCCTAGCCCGTCGTCACCGCCGGAGGTGCCAGTCGTGGCCACGTTATTGTCGGGCCTGGGCTAGCGCCAATAGCCCCCGGCAGTCTCCGCCCTGTCATACTCCAGGTAGAACTCGTCGAGCTGCGGCGGCGCCACGCCCGCGTCCTGAAGCTGGACGTGCGCCTGCCCCCGGTGATGCACCTGGTGCTGGACGAGGTGGAGGATCAGGGCCGCGACGGTCTCCTCGATCCGGCCCACGTCGCGCTCGGTCACCCGCGTCTCACTCAACCGCTCCGGCGTCATCGCGCGGCAGAAGGCCGCGAAGCGCATGTCGGCCTCGGCCTGTAGGACGGAAAGCGTGGCGGCATCGCGCACCTCATCTCGGTCGTAGACGGCAAGACCCCGCCCGCCGGCCTCCAACGCGTCGATGTAGTAGAGGTCGACCTCGTAGACGTGGTTCAGCGTCTTCCAGAGGGATCTAAAGAACCCCGGTCGGTCCGCGATAAACGCGTCCTGAGACAGCCCCTTCACTGCATCGTAAAGCGTCCGGTTCGCCCAGGCGTTGTTCAGCGCCATGGCGAGCCAGGGATTTTCGCCTGCGTCCATCAAGCCGTCCTCCCGAAACTTCTGGACGGACTCCGGCCCCTGTGATTCCGTCGCGCCATGCATCGATCCTATACGCCCCACCTCGTCACCGCAGCGGTCATCGCCCTCTCGGCGCTGTACCTACTGTGGATCGGGCGCGTCCCCTGGTGCGAATGCGGCTACGTCAAGCTGTGGCACGGCGAGACGATGTCGAGCGAGAACAGCCAGCACATCTCGGACTGGTACACCCCCAGCCACATCATCCACGGCCTCTTGTTCTACGCGGGTCTCTGGCTGGTCGCGCGGAGGCTGTCCTTCGGCTGGCGCCTGACCATCGCCACCGTGATCGAATGCGCCTGGGAGATCATCGAGAACTCCGACGCCATCATCGAGCGCTACCGCGCCGTCACGATCTCGCTCGACTACTACGGGGACAGCGTGCTGAACACGGTCGCGGACGTCCTCGCCATGATCCTGGGCTTCTGGCTGGCCCGCGTGCTTCCCGTCTGGGTCAGCGTCGCGCTCGTAATCTTCTTCGAGGTGCTGACGGCCTGGGTGATCCGGGACGGCCTCGTCCTGAACGTGTTGATGTTGCTCTGGCCGCTCGAAGGTGTCATGGAGTGGCAGTCGGGCGGCTAGGCAAGCCCCCTGCCTCTAGCATCCCGCACTTCAGTGTTAGCGCTAGTTGGCCCCCGCCTCGTCACGGATGGTCGCCTGAAAGTTGCCGTCGATCGTGACGCCGACCTGCGGATCGACCACGAGCCCACCAGTGGGATCGGGCGTCAGGGTGGCGACAACACTGCCCGCCAGCACCAGGTCACCGCCTGTCGATTGGAAGGCGTTCAGGGACAGGTCGACATTCTCGCTTCCGGCAACCAACGTTCCATCGGTCCGCTGAAGTTCGACCCGCGCATCGATTGCCCGCGCTTCCACCGGCCCAGCCAGAACCTGCATCTCGATGGTCAGCGTTCCGGGACCGCCGTCACCTTCGGGGTCGGGCGTCCCGACCAGACGAACCTCGACTCTACCGTCGTTCTCCGTCCAGGTGCTGGTCGGCCCTTCTCCCGCACTGGCGACGATCCAGCGCGCGGGATCCAGATCCAGCGTTCCAGTGATCGAGCCGGTGCCGCTTTGTGCAACGAGGGGACCGGCCAGAAGGCAGATGGCAAGAGGGGCGGCCAGGCGTTTCATGCGTCCTTTCCCATGTCCGGGGCATCGGCAATCACAACCGATTGCCGCGACGCATGTTCCCGCCGTACCGGGAAGTGCGGCTTTTCAGCCGCCGGCACTACTTCCTCCGGCCCTGAAGCCAGCGGAAGAAGAAGAACAGCGCCACCAGTGCCACGATCCAGAACAGCAGGTCCATGAGGTTACTCCCAGTCGAGGACGATCTTGCCTGACTTGCCCGACTTCATCGTCTCGAAGCCGCGGCGGAAGTCGTCGACGTGCATCCGGTGCGTGATGACACGGCGTATGTCCAGCCCGTCCTCCAGCATCGCAATCATCTTGTACCAGGTCTCGAAGATCTCGCGGCCGTAGACGCCCTTCAGCGTGATCGCCTTGAACACGATGCGCGACCAGTCGACCGGCGACTTGCCGGGCGGGATGCCCAGGAGAGCGATCCGCCCGCCCATCACCATCGCCTCGACCATCTGGTCGAGCGCCCTCTGGTTGCCCGACATCTCGAGGCCCACGTCGAAGCCTTCCTTCATCTTGAGCCCCGCCATGACCTCGCGCAGATCCTCTTCGGCCACGTTGACGGGGACCACGTCCGTCACCTGCTCGGCCAGCGCCAGCCGGTCCGGGTTCACGTCCGTGATGACGACATGCCGCGCGCCGACATGCTGCGCCACCGCCGCCGCCATGATGCCGATAGGGCCGGCCCCGGTGATGAGGACATCCTCGCCCACGAGGTCGAAGGACAGCGCGGTGTGGACCGCGTTGCCGAGCGGATCGAGGATCGCGCCGATCTCGTCATCGATGGCGTCGGGCAGCGGTATGGCGTTGAACGCCGGCAGCCGCAGGTACTCCGCGAAGGCCCCCTGCTCGTTCACCCCGATGCCCCGCGTCTCGGGGTCGAGGTGGAAGCGTCCCGACCGCGACTGCCGCGAGTGCTTGCCGATCAGGTGCCCCTCGCCGCTGACGCGCTGGCCAAGGTGCAGGTCATCGACGTTCTTCCCCAGTTCCACGATCTCGCCCGCGAACTCGTGGCCGGTGATCAGCGGCACCGGAACCGTTCGCGCCGCCCAGTCGTCCCAGTCCCAGATGTGGATATCCGTCCCGCAGATGCCTGTCTTCTTCACCCGGATCAGCACGTCATCCGGCCCGATCTCGGGCACCGGCGCGCGGATCATGTCGAGGCCGGGGGCGGGGGCCGTCTTGGCCAGCGCCTTCATCTCGTTGCTCATAGCGCCCCCACCTCGCGTCCCGCCTGCACGAATGCCTCCGCCGCGCGATCCAGATCCTCCCGCGTCAGGGCCGCGTTCATCTGCGTCCGGATCCGCGCCTGCCCCTTAGGCACGACCGGAAAGAAGAACCCCGCGACATAGACCCCCAGCTCTCCCAGCCGCGCCGCCATGTCCTGCGCCAGCCGCGCTTCGCCCAGCATCACGGGCACAATGGGATGCGCGCCGGGCAGAAGGTCGAACCCGGACCGCTCCAGGTGCGACCGCCACAGCGCCGTATTCTCGAACAGCCGCGCCCGCAGGGTATCGCCCTCCTCCACCAGCTTGATCGCCTCGATCCCCGCCGCAACGACCATCGGAGGCAGCGCGTTCGAGAAAAGATAAGGCCGCGCCCTCTGCCGCAGAAGGTCGACCACCTTCTGTGAGGCGGCGACATACCCGCCGATAGCCCCGCCCAGCGCCTTCCCCAGAGTCCCCGTCAGGATGTCGACTTCCACGCCGTGATGCGACGGCGTCCCCGCCCCCCTCGGCCCCATGAAGCCCGTCGCATGGCAGTCGTCCACCATCACCAGCGCGTCGTACCTGTCGGCCAGCGCGCGGATCTCGGGCAGCTTCGCCAGATACCCATCCATCGAGAACACGCCATCCGTCGCGATCATGACGAACCGCGCGCCGTCCGCCCGCGCCTGCTTCAGTTGCGCTTCGAGGTCGTCCATGTCCGAGTTTGCGTAACGATACCGCTTCGCCTTGCAGAGCCGGATCCCGTCGATGATCGAGGCGTGGTTCAGCGCATCCGAAACGATCGCATCCTCCGGTCCGAGCAAAGGCTCGAACACCCCGCCATTCGCGTCGAAGCAGGCGGCGAAGAGGATCGAGTCCTCCATCCCCAGAAACTCCGCCAGCCGTGTCTCCAGCTCGCGGTGCAAGTCCTGCGTCCCGCAGATGAAACGCACCGAGGCCATGCCGAAGCCGTGGTCGTCCATCGCCGCCTTAGCGGCTGCGATCAGCCGCGGATGGTCGGCAAGACCGAGGTAGTTGTTGGCGCAGAGGTTCAGCATCTCGCGCCCCGCGACCGTGATGTGTGTGCCCTGGGGCGAGGTCAGAGGCCGCTCCTGCTTGGTCAGGCCCTCGGCCTCGATCCCCGCAAGAACGTCGTCAAGGTGATCGTCGAAGGACGTCATGCCGTCTCCTTCGTCAGGCCACGGGCGTCACCGCGGCAAGGGATGGCTCGCCGAGGTGTAGGCGCGCCAATCGGTTATCTCGGGATAGAACGTCTTCCGCCACTGGCGCACAAGGGGGTTCATCCGCCGCCGCCACAACGGCGGGACCAGCGCGAGGATGCCCATCACCGCGTAACCGAAGGGAAGCTGTGGCGCCTCGTGCGCGCCATATGTCTGCAACAGCGGAAACCGCCGGTCGGGCCGCGCATGGTGGTCCGAATGGCGCTGGAGGTTGATGAGCAGCCAGTTCGTCGCCCGGTGCGAGGCGTTCCAGCTATGGTGCGGCCGGACGTGTTCATACTTGCCGCCGCCCAAATACTTCCGCGTCAGCCCGTAGTGCTCCATGTAATTCACCAGCTCCAGCTGCCAGATCGCCGTCAGCGCCGCGAAAAGATACAGCCCAAGCCCGGTCCAGCCGCCCACGATGACGGCAGCCAGCACGAAAAGAAGCTGCTGCGTCGCATAGCGCCAGAACGGATTCGACCGATCCCACGAAGGGAGCGCCTTCCGCCGCAAGCGCTCGGCCTCTGCGCGCCACGCGGATCGCAGCGACTGCGGCAGCACCCGGAAGAAGAAGCGATGGAAGCTCTCGTTGTAACGCGCCGTCACCGCGTCCCTCGGCGTGCCGACATGGCGGTGATGCACGATCAGGTGCTCGCTCCGGAAATGGCCATACTGCGCCATGGCGAGCAGGACGTCGCCCAGCCAGCGCTCGAACCGGCTGCGCTGATGCATCAGCTCATGCGCATAGACGATGCCCACGGCCCCCATCAGGATACCCAGCCCGAAGGCGTTGACGACCATCTCCCAGGTCTCCAGATGCCCCGCCCGCACCATGTAGCCTATCGCGCCGAACACCGTCACCAATTGCGCCGGCGCCCAGATCACCGTGATCGCGCGGTGCCAGAACAGGTCCTCTTCGGGCGTCTCGACATCGGCATTGCCAAGGTGCAGCCCGCCGATGGCGTCGAGAAGCGAGAACAACCCCCACGATCCCAGCGGCACAAGGACCACCGTCCAGCCGCCCTGGATCGCAGACACCCAGGCCAGCGGCAATAGGATCAGCGAGGCCCAGAACGGCAAGGCCCCGGCAAGTCCGGCAAGAAGCGGTTTCGGCATCGTCCTCGTCCATCGCGGGCCGAAAAGACCCTCTGCCCGGATTAAGATTGCACCAGCGCCCGCGACGCAAGATCGAAGGCCTTCCGCATGACCGTCGGCAGCTCCGACCGCCGCAGGTCGGGCCGGAACGCGCCCCTCTCCGCCATCGCGTCGAGAGGCACCTCGGCCACCCTCAGCGCCAGCGCCAGGTGGAAATGCGTGAAGGTGTGCCGCACCTCTCCGCCCGGATCGCGCCACTCCGCCTCGACCGGCGGCGCGTGCTTCGGCGCGGCCTCGTCCCACTCGGTCCCCGGGAAACCCGTCATGCCACCCAGAAGCCCCCGGTCGGGCCGCGTCTCGACCAGCCAGGCCCCGTCCTCGCGCCGCGCGAGATAGGCGATCCCGAAGCGCACCGGCTTCGCCTTCTTCGCGGCCTTCAAGGGAAGCTCCGCCTGCACGCCCACCGCCCGTGCCCGGCAGCCCTCCATCCACGGGCAGATCCCGCAGGCCGGCGACCGCGGCGTGCAGACCGTGGCGCCCAGGTCCATCACCGCCTGCGCATAGTCTCCCGGCCGCTCCCTAGGCGTCAGCCGCGCCGCCAGTGCCGTCAGCTCGCCCTTCGCCGCCGGCAAAGGCGTCTCGACCCGGAACACCCGCGCCATGACGCGCTCGACGTTCCCGTCGACCACCGTCTCGGGCCGGTCGAAGGCGATGGCCGCGACCGCCGACGCGGTATAGGGCCCCACCCCCGGCAGCGTCAGCAACCCGTCGCGCGTCTCGGGAAAGCGCCCGCCGTGCTCCGCCACCACCGCCCGCGCACCCTTCAGCAGGTTCCGCGCCCGCGCGTAATACCCAAGCCCCGCCCACTCGCCCATGACGGCCGCATCCTGCGCCGCCGCCAGACCCGCGACCGTCGGCCAAAGCGTCGTGAACCGCTCGAAATACGCCTTTACCGCCGCGACGGTGGTCTGCTGCAGCATGATTTCGCTCAGCCACACGCGGTAGGGATCCGGCATCACGCCCACCCGCCGGTCGGCCGGAGACACCCGCCAGGGCAGCACGCGGGCGTGCCGGTCGTACCAGGTCAGCAGATCGTCCGCGCTTGGGTCACGCAATCTTTACGGCTCCTCAACGGGCTTTCGGCTGGCGCGCTGGCCACCGATCCCTAGAATGTGCCCGACTTTCGGGATTGCAAGCGCAGGACCACGATGACCCGCGACAAACGAGACGGACGAAGGATGAAGGGCTTCGAGAGGGCCTCGAGCCTCGTCGCCTCGCGCATCCGCACCGCCGGCGAAAGCCGCGGTTTCGCCGTCTCGCGCCTTCTCACCCACTGGGCCGAGGTCGCAGGCCCCGACATCGCCCGCATCGCCCGCCCCGTCGACGTCACCTACGGACGCGGCGGTCTCGGGGCGACGCTCACGCTCCTGACCACGGGCGCCGAGGCGCCGATGCTCGAGATGCAGAAGGAAACGCTGCGCGAGCGCGTCAACGCCTGCTACGGCTACGCCGCTATCTCGCGCATCCGCATCACCCAGACCGCCGCCACCGGCTTCGCGGAAGGCCGCGCCGCCTTCGATCCGGCGCCCCGGCAGCACCCCGATCAGGCGCCCGTCACGCCCGAAGTCGCCCGGACCGCCGCAGAGGTGCAGGACACCGCCCTGCGCGATGCCCTTGAACGCCTGGGTGCGAACGTCCTATCTCACAGCAAACGGTAAACAAGGTAACCTTTCCCATGACCCGCAGACTGACGCTTATCGCAGCCCTCGCCCTCGTGGCGCTCGGAGGCTTCTTCCTCTACGGCCAGCGCGCCGCGACCGGCGCCGACCCGATGGCGGCCTACGCTCAGGACGCGGCCAGCGTCGACACCTCGATGATTGCCGACATGACGCTCGGCGACCAGAACGCGCCGGTGAAGCTGATCGAGTACGCCTCGTTCACCTGCCCGCACTGCGCCAACTTCCACGCCGAGAACTTCAAGAAGCTCAAGGCCGAATACATCGACACCGGCAAGGTCGCCTTCACCTACCGCGAGGTCTACTTCGACCGCCCGGGCCTCTGGGCCTCGATCGTGGCGCGCTGCGGCGAGAACGCCGAAAGCCGCTATTTCGGCATCGCCGAGATGCTCTACGCCCAGCAGCAGGACTGGGCCCGCAAGGAAACCCCGGCCGAGATCGTCGATTCGCTCCGCCGCATCGGCAAGACGGCGGGCCTGGCCGACGCCGACCTCGACCAGTGCCTGCAGGACGCCGACAACGCCCAGGCGCTCTATGCCTATTACATGAAGAACGTGCAGGCCGACGGCATCGACTCGACGCCCTCCTTCATCATCGACGGCACCAAGTACTCGAACATGCCCTGGGAAGAATTCCAGGCGACGCTCGACAAAGCGCTCGCCGAGGGATGACCCCCCTTCACGGCCTGAAGGTCATCGAACTCGCGCGCGTGCTGGCCGGCCCCTGGGCCGGTCAGACGCTCGCGGACCTGGGCGCCGAGGTCATCAAGGTCGAAAGCCCCGAAGGCGACGACACCCGCAAGTGGGGTCCGCCCTTCATCGAGCACGACGGCGACGTCTCGGCCGCCTACTACCACTCCACGAACCGCGGCAAGGCGTCCGTCACCGCCGACTTCAAGACCCCCGAGGGCCGCGCGCTGGTCGAGAACCTCGTCCGCGACGCCGATGTCCTGATCGAGAACTTCAAGGTCGGCGGCCTCGCCAAGTACGGCCTCGACTACGAGAGTCTCGCAAGGATCAACCCCCGCCTCGTCTACTGCTCGATCACCGGCTTCGGCCAGACCGGACCCTACGCCCATCGGGCGGGCTACGACTACATCATCCAGGGCATGTGCGGGCTCATGTCGATCACCGGCGACACGGTCGGCCAGCCCCAGAAGGCCGGCATCGCCGTCACCGACATCTTCACCGGCCTCTACGCCGTCATCGCGATCCAGGCCGCGCTGGTCCAGCGCCAGACGACCGGTCGGGGCCAGCACATCGACATGGCGCTCCTCGACTGCGGCGTGGCGATCATGGCGAACCAGGCGCTGAACTACCTCGCCTCGGGCACGCCGCCGACCCGGATGGGCAACGCGCACCAGAACCTCGTGCCCTACCAGGTTTTCGACTGCGCCGACGGCTGGATCGTCATCGCCACCGGCAACGACGCCCAGTATCGTCGACTCTGCGCCATTCTCGGCCGCGACGACCTCGCGACCGACCCGGCCTATGCCTCCAACGCCGGCAGGGTCGCGGGGCGCGAGACCCTGATCGCCGCCCTGACCGACGAAACGAAGAAGCGCGACAAGGCCGACATCCTCGCCGCCTGCGAGGCCCACGGCATCCCCGCCGGCCCCATCAACGATCTCGCCGAGGTCTTCGCCGACCCCCAGGTGCAGGCGCGCGGCCTTAGGGCCGAGGACAGCGGCGTCCCCCTCGTCCGGCCGCCCTTCCGCTTCTCCGACGCCGAGACCGCACCCCTCCGCGCTGCCCCCGGCCTCGACGCGGACGGCGACCGGATCAGAGGCGCCTGAGACTGCGCGTCTTGCCGTGTCGAACGGCGTCGGGCTTCTTCCCGCCCAGCACGCCTGGCACAAGCACGCCCGAAGCAGCGCCTCTACGTGCGCCGGGGTCTCGCCGTCCGCCGGATAAACGGCTTACGCAACGTCAACAGTTCGTTGTTTATCGACCTGTCCTGCAATACCCTGCTCCTCAAGGCGCTTACACGCCTTGTACTCCCGGCGATCCCGCGCCCCTCCTCAATAGGCGTGGGATCGCTTCTATCTTGCCGGGCTGAAAGCAGCTTGGCTCAGGGCCGGGACGGGGGCAGAGCCCCCTTACAAGCCCAACCGCCCCAACGCCGTCTCCAGCGCCGCGGCCTCGTCGAACCTCAGCCGCACCGGCAGCGTCAGCACCTTCTGGCGGAACGACGACGGCAGCCGCACCGCATCCTTCTCGGTCGTCACGAGTTGCGCGCCCAGCGCCGCCGCCTCGATCTCGAGCCGCTTCATCAGCGCATCCGACAGCGGCTGGTGGTCGTCCAGCGCCTCCGCCCGCAGAAGCTCGGCACCCTCGGCCCGTAGAGTGGCGAAGAACTTCTCTGGCCGCCCGATCCCCGCGAAGGCCATCACCCGCAGGCCGGCCCAGTCCATGCCTGTCCGCAGAACCTCCAGATGCGCCGTCGCGCGCGGCACGGTGACGGCCCCGCCCCAGGTCGCGCCGAACCGCTCCTGCGCCGCCGCCCCGCCGATGGTCAGCACGAGGTCGGCGCGTGCCATGCCCGCCGCCACCGGCTCGCGCAGCGGTCCCGCCGGGATCACCCGTCCGTTCCCAAACCCCACCTCCGCATCGACCACGACGACCGACAGCGTCTTCGCCACCGCAGGATTCTGAAGCCCGTCATCCAGAAGGATGACACCCGCACCCGCGGCCTCCGCGGCCCGAACACCCGCAGCGCGGTCCTTCGCCACCCAGACGGGCGCGAAGGCCGAGAGAAGAAGCGGCTCGTCCCCCACCTCGCCCGCGCCGTGCTGCCGTTCGTCGACGCGCAGCGGACCCTCGGCGCTCCCGCCATAGCCGCGCGTCACCACGTGCGCGGCCTGTGCGCCCAACCGCTCCAGAAGGGCGATGACCGTCGGCGTCTTGCCGGTTCCGCCCGCCGTCAGGTTGCCGACGCAGATCACCGGCACCCCTGCCGTCACCTCCGGGGGACGCGCCACACGCCTCGCCGTGGCACCCGCATAGATCGACGCAAGGGGGGCGAGCGCCAGCGCCTGCCATCCGGGCCGCGCAGGCGGGTTCGACCAGAACCCGGGCGCCCTCACTTCGTCCCTTCCCCATCAAGCGCCACGTCGATGTCCTCGGTCAGCCACTCGACGACATGGGCGCTTTCCGTCGTCACCGCCCAGCCCGCCTGCGCCAGCGACGCGGCCTTGTCGGGCGCCAGAAGCGTCACCACCGCCTCGCCCAGAGCATCGGGCGACTCGACGGCCATCACCGCGCCCGACGCCTTCAGCCGGTCGAAGCGCGAGGTCGCCTGACCGATCGCCGGCCCGTGCAGCACCGCCGAACCCAGCGCCGCCGGATCGAAGGGATCCGCCAGCGGAGGCCCGTCCGTCAGCGTGCCGCCGATATAGGTCGCGGGAGCCAGCCGGTACCACAGCCCCATCTCGTCCTCGCCGTCGGCGACATAGACCTGCACCTCGGGGTCGGGCTCGCCGCCTTCGCTCCTCAGGCTGGTGCGCCAGTTCCCGGCCTCGAACCGCGCGCGGATCGCCAGCGCTTCGGAGGGATCGGCGGGCGTCACGATCAGCAGCAGGCGATGCGCCGAGCGGAACGCCTTGCGGTGCGCCGCCTCGATCACGTCGGTCTCGTGCGCGCGCACCTGCGCCGCCAGCCACACCGGCCGCCCGCCCAGAAGCTGGGCCAGCGTGTCGCATTCGGCCTGGTTGCAGCGTTGCGCGAGGATGGTGTCGCAGAGAGGCCCCGTGATCTCGATCCGCGTCCCGGTTCCGCCCAGCGAGCGTCGAAGCACCTGCGCCTCGCTTGCCGACACCGCGAGGCAAGCCCTGAACGCGCCCAGGTAGTCCGGATAGCGCCGCCGCGCTCCCACCGCCTCGCGCGAGGGCGAGACGTGGTAGAGCGGCACATCGCGGCGGGCCATCGCGGCGAACAGCTTCGGACGGTCCGTCACCCCCATCTCCACCGCCACGTCCGGACGCCAGTGGTCGAGAAACCGCTGGATCGCCGCCGAGCTTTCGTCCGGAGCGGCATGATGGATGGCCTCGGCGACGAGCGACGGCAGAAGCGGCCCGTAGGCGTCCGTGGTGACGAGACAGGACACCGGCTCTTGCCGCAGCCGCGACAGCGCGCGCGCCAGGGCGGGGGCGGGCCCCGCCTCGGGCGGGGTGCTGGCGTGCATCCACAGAAGCAGTCCCTCGGGGCGCGCGCGGCTTGGCTGTCCGCGCCGCTCCGTCTCGCTGAAGGCGGTCACCGTCTCCGGCTCATCCGGCGTCGTGCCCCGCAGCCGCGCCGCGGCCCGGCCCAGACGCTTCAGGATCCAGCCGTCCTCCAGGTTCAGGATCCCAGCTCCTCGGTCGGGGACACCTCGGCCTCTTCGTCCCTCAGGCGGTGAATATGCGCGATGTAATAGCGCATGTGCGCGTTGTCGACGGTCCGCTGCGCCTCGGCCTTCCAGGCGTTGTAGGCGCTTTGGTAGTCGGGAAACATGCCGACGATGTGCAGCGCGTCGACATCTCGGAAGACGTTCTTCGCGGGATCGACAAGCTCCCCGCCGAACACGAGGTGCAGTCTCTGGGCCATTCCTTCGGTCTCCTGTTTCGTTCCACTGCGGGATCATGCCCCGCGCGGCTTGACGATCGGTGAGCGTGGCACCTTCAACTTCTGACGCCCGTCCACCCGCAGCGCGAAGACGTCCTTGCCGTCGAAGACCACCGGGATCAGATCATGCCCCCACCCCGCGCCCGTGTCGACGTTGACCCGGTTGCCGTAATGCGTCGGCTCGTCCACCGGCGTGTGGCCGTGGACGATCAGCGCCTCGTGGTCGCCCAGGTGCCACAGGAAATCGTCGCGGATCCACATCAGGTCGTCGGGCTCCTGCGCCTCCAGCGGGAAGCCGGGCCGGATCCCGGCGTGAACGAAGATCCGCCCGTCCTTGCGATACCACAGGGGAAGGGTGCGAAGGAAATCCGTATGCGCCTCGGGCACGACGCGCCGCAGCCTCTTGAGAAGCGACGCGTCTCCCTCCAGCAGCTTCTTCCTGACCCCATAGGATTCCAGCGTCGACTTCCCGCCCAAAGCGTGGCTCGGCCACGAGATCCCCGCCCGCATCCGCGCGTGCGTCCCGTCGCCGCCATCAAGCGTGTCGAGGAACAGTCGGTCGTGGTTGCCGCAGAGCACGATCCAGTCCTCGCCCCGCGCGATGCCGTCGATCAGGAACTGGATGACGCCGCGCGACTCCGGACCGCGGTCGACGAGGTCGCCGATGTGGACAACGCGCGGCCGCGCTACGCCGGCACGCCTGGCGTCCTCCGCAATGAGGTCATGGCCTGCCCTCAGCTTGTCGAGGTGGCCGTGGATGTCGCCGATCGCATAGATCATGGGGTGCTCATATTCGGAATGAAGGGAACGGGCCAGACCTGACCCGGTTCCTCGCCCCGCCCCCTCCTCCCGATCCGTGGCGCGCCCGTCACGCCCCGCCCGTCAGACCTCGAACACCAGCGGCCGGATCTGCTCGAACAGCCCCGTCGCCTTCAGCTTTCCGATGACCGGAGCCGGCACCGGCTCGTCGACGTAGAGAAGCGCGATGGCGTCGCCGTTCTTCTGCGACCGGCCAAGGGTGAAGTTGGCGATGTTCACGCCGTTTTCGCCCATGGTCTGCCCCAGCGCGCCGATGATGCCCGGCACGTCCTCGTTCGTGGTGTAAAGCATGTGCGCCCCGATCTCGGCGTCGATGGTGATGCCCTTGATCTGGATGAAGCGCGGCTTGCCGTCCGAATAGACCGTCCCGGCAATGGACCTCTCGCGCTTGTCGGTGGCAACGGTCAGCTTCATGTAGCTGTCGAACACCCCGGACTTCTCCTGCGTCGTCGTCGACAGCGCGATACCGCGATCCTTCGCGATCACGGGGGCCGACACCATGTTCACCTCGGGATTGTGGGCCTTGAGGATCCCCGCCACGGCGGCCGCGTTCAGCGCGGCGGTGTTCATCTCGGCGACCTCGCCGTTGTAGAGGATGTTGACCGCCCGGATCGGCTCGTCCGTCAGTTGCCCCGCGAAGGCGCCCAGGTGCCCGGCGAGCTTCACCCAGGGGCCCATGATCTTGGCCTCTTCCGCCGTCACCGACGGCATGTTCAGCGCGTTCTGCACCGCCCCCGTCAGCAGGTAGTCCGACATCTGTTCGGCGACCTGAAGGGCCACGTTCTCCTGCGCCTCCGTCGTCGACGCGCCCAGGTGCGGCGTCACCACCACGTTCGGCAGGTTGAACAGGGGCGAGTTGACGGCAGGCTCCTCGGCGAAGACGTCGAACGCGGCCCCGGCCACCCGGCCCTCCTTCAGCGCCAGCGCCAGCGCGTCCTCGTCGACCAGCCCGCCACGGGCGCAGTTGATGATCCGCACACCCGGCTTCATCCCCGCGATGGCCTCGGCCGACAGGATGTTCCGCGTCTTCTCGGTCAGGGGAACGTGCAGCGTGATGAAGTCCGCGCGGCGCAAAAGCTCGTCCAGCTCGACCTTCTCGACCCCCAGCTTGTCGGCCCGCTCCTCGGACAGGAAGGGATCGTAGGCCACCACCTTCATGTGCAGGCCCAGCGCCCGCTCGATCACGATCGAGCCGATGTTGCCCGCCCCGATCACGCCCAGCGTCTTGTTGAACAGCTCGACGCCCATGAAGCGGTTCTTCTCCCACTTGCCGGAGTGGGTCGAGGTCGAGGCCTCGGGGATCTGCCGCGCCACGGCGAACATCATCGCGATGGCGTGCTCGGCGGTGGTGATCGAGTTGCCGAAGGGCGTGTTCATCACGATCACGCCTTTCTTCGAGGCGGCCGGGATGTCGACGTTGTCGACCCCGATCCCGGCGCGCGCGACGACCTTCAGCTTCGTCGCGGCCTCCAGCACCTTCTCGGTGACTTTCGTCGCCGACCGGATGGCCAGGCCGTCATACTCGCCGATGACGGACAGGAGCTTGTCCTTGTCCTTCCCGAGGGACGGATCGAACGTCACGTCGATCCCCCGGTCGCGGAAGATCTGGACGGCGGTCTCGCTCAGCGCGTCGCTGACGAGGACTTTGGGTTTCTGTGTCATGGTCTCATCCGTGTCTGTGTGCGCACCGACGCAATACCGACGTGATACCGACGTATTACCGATGCACCAAAATGGGGTTGGATGGCACTCAGGCCGCCTGCGTCTGCGCCGCGATCTCGGTCTCGAAGGCCCACTCGATCCAGGGCACCAAGGCCTCCACATCCGAGGTCTCGACCGTCGCACCGCACCAGATCCGAAGGCCCGGAGGCGCGTCGCGATAATAGGCCGCGTCGTAGGCCACGCCCTCAGCCTCCAGCCGCTTCGCCACCGCCTTCGCAAAGGCAGCACCGTCCCGGATGCGGTCATCGGTGAACTTCAGGCAAACGCTGGTGTTGGACCAAGCCTCGGGAGTCACAGCCAGATTCTCGATCCAAGGCGTCCGCTCGCAAAAGTCCCACAGGACCTGCGCATTGGCGTTCGCCCGCGCCTTCAGCCCCTCCAGACCACCCACCGACTCCGCCCAATCGAGCGCGAAGAGATAATCCTCGACGCACAGCATCGACGGCGTGTTGATCGTCTCGCCCCTGAAGATCCCGTCGATCAGCTTGCCGCCCTTGGTCAGCCGGAAAATCTTCGGCAGCGGCCAGGAAGGCGCATAATTTTCAAGGCGTTGCACGGCGCGGGGCGACAGGATCAGCATCCCGTGCGCCGCCTCGCCGCCCAGCACCTTCTGCCAGGAGTACGTCACGACATCGAGCCGGTCCCACGGCAGATCCTGCGCGAAGGCCGCGCTCGTCGCGTCCACGATCACGAGCCCCTCGCGGTCCGCCGGGATCTCCACGCTGTCGGGCACACGCACGCCTGATGTGGTGCCGTTCCAGGTCATCACCACGTCCGCATCCCAGTCGACAGCATCGAAATCGACGATCTGCCCATAGTCGGCGGTCGTCACTTTCGCGTCGAGTTTCAACTGCTTGACCGCGTCCGTGACCCAGCCTGACCCGAAGCTTTCCCAGGCCAGCATCTCGACCTTGCGAGCGCCCAGCAGGTTCCACATCGCCATCTCGACCGCGCCGGTGTCCGACGCGGGCACGATGGCGATCAGGTAATCGGCCGGAACACCCAGGATTCCGCGCGTCCGCTCGATGGCCGCGAGAAGCTTCGCCTTGCCGATGGCGGCACGGTGCGACCGGCCCAGAGGCGCGTCGTTAAGCTTTTCCAGCTTGAATGTCGGGGGTTTGGCGCAAGGGCCGGAGGAAAACCGCGGATTGACCGGCCGCGATGCCGGTTTCGTCATATTCATCTCTGAATACCCTCTCAGATATACGCCCCTCGTTGGGGAGGGGTGTCCCGCCGACGGAGTTACGCCTGCCCCGACCCTTCCGCAAGCGGGGAAATGACGCTAAGCGGGCGCGATGCGTCGGAATCCGGCGCCGCCCGCTCACGATCGGAATTCGCTGCCCATGCCCGTCATCTCGCTGATCGCCCGTCCCGGCACTCTCGATCCCGCGCTGGTGTCGACGCTGCAGGGCGCATTCGGCGCGACCGGCGACGCGGTCTGGCTCTCGCCTGATGAGGCTTGCGAGTTTCCCGTGGCCGCGACGCCCCTCAATGTCGCGCAGGTCCATTCCGAGGTCGGTGCCATGCGCGTCGATCTGAACTGTCTGCCCGACGGCGACCGCAAGAAGGCCCTCCTGATCGCCGACATGGATTCCACGATGATCGGCCAGGAATGCATCGACGAGCTGGCCGACGAAGCAGGTGTCGGCGTGCGCGTGTCCGAAATCACCGCCCGCGCGATGAACGGCGAGCTGGACTTCGAGGCGGCGCTCCTCGAACGCGTCGGCCTTCTCAAGGGCCTCCCCGTCTCGGTCATCGAGCGCGTGATCGAAAGCCGCATCACCCTCGCTCCCGGCGGCGAGACGCTGGTGCGCACCATGAAGGCGCACGGTGCCACCACCGCCCTCGTGTCCGGCGGCTTCACCCAGTTCACGGGGCGCATTGGCGAACGCCTCGGCTTCGACACGACGCGCGCGAATACCCTGCTGGAGCAGGACGGCAAGCTGACCGGCGACGTCGCCCGCCCCATCCTGGGCCGCGAAGCGAAAGTGGCAGCGCTGCGCGAGCTGTCCCCCGACACATCCCGCGCCATCGCGGTCGGCGACGGCGCCAACGACCTCGGCATGATCGAGCTTGCGGGCCTCGGCGTCGCCCTTCACGCGAAACCTGTCGTGGCCGCGTCCGCGCCGCAAAGGATCGACCACTGCGACCTGACGTCGCTTCTCTTTCTGCAAGGCTACAGCCGCGCCGACTTCCTTATTTCCTGACCTCGTTAATTAACGCTTGCGTTAAATAAAGAATCGGTCGAGGTTTAGCCCATGACCGATCTCAACCGCATCTTCGCCGCCCTCGCCGACGAGACCCGCTTCAAGGTCGTCGAGCACCTGATGGCCCAAGGCGAACAGCCCGCCGGCTCCCTCACCGAGCTGGCCGGCCTCTCGGCCCCCGCCGTCTCTCGCCACCTCAAGGTGCTGCGCGAGGCGAACCTCGTCTCGCAGCGTGTCGAGGGCACACATCGCTATTACTCAGTCCGCTCGGAAGCGCTTCGCTCGATCTCGGACTGGACCCTCGAACACCGCGCCTTCTGGGCCGGCAGCCTCGACCGCCTCGACACGCTTCTCGCCCTCGACCCCGATGGAAAGGACACCGCATGACCGACGCACCCGCCGTCACCGAGATCGAGTTCATCCGCGACTACAAGGTCAGCGTGGACCGCCTGTGGAACGCGGTCACCGCGCCAGACCAGGTCGTGCAGTGGTTCGGCACCGAGGGTGTCCGTCTCGAGGAGTGTCACATGGACCTCTCGCGGACCGGACCCTGGGGCTGCGTGATGGTGGGCAAGGACAGCGGCAACCGTTTCAAGGTCACCGGCCAGGTCACTCACGTCCGCCCGCCCGACAGCGGCGAAGGCTCGGTCGGCCTGACCTGGGGCTGGCACGATCCCGAGGACCGGCGAGGGTCCGAAAGCCACGTCATCTTCGAGATCTCCGGACACGGCGATGGCGCCCGCCTGCGTGTCGTCCACCGCAATCTCGAAGCCGGCGAGGAAGCGCAAAGCCACAGCCGCGGCTGGATCGGCACTCTCATCAAACTGGACGCGCTCCTCGCGTCCTGACCCACGGCAGAAAGGAGAACCCATGCCGGACTTCATGTTCGTCTACCACGGAGGCAAGCCGCCCGAGAGCCAGGAGGCCATCGACAAGGCCATGGCGGCCTGGGGCAAGTGGATGCAGGACCACGGCCCCGCCCTCACCGATGCCGGCAATCCCGTCGGCATGTCGAAGACCGTCACATCGTCGGGCACCACCGACAACGGCGGCGCGAATCCGGTGTCCGGCTACTCCATCGTCTCGGCCGCCGACATCGCCGAAGCCTGCCGGATCGCGTCGTCCAATCCCATGGTCGCCGGCGGCGGTTCGGTCGAGGTGGCCGAGATCGTCCCCATCTCGATGTAGGTCACTCCAGATAACGCCGGACGGCTTCGGACGGCGCATCGAAGAATGCCTTCGTCGGCACGGGAGGGGCGACGCGCCCCTCCTCCACGAAGATCACCTGCTGCGCCACACGCAGCGCATCGTCCGGATCGTGCGTCACCATCAGGATCGTCGCGTCGGGCAGCAGGTCTCTCACCAGATCGAGCATCTCGCCCCGCAGGGCCGGACCGAGCGCCGAGAAAGCCTCGTCCATCAGCACCACGGGCCGGTCGGTCAGCAGCACCCGCGCCAGCGCCGCCCGGCTTTGCTGGCCGCCAGACAACGCGCCGGGCCTGCGATCCTCGAACCCGGTCAATCCCACGCGTTCAAGCGCCGCCCTCGCGCGGGACACATCCTCCGACGTGGGGCGCGTCCGGGGCGCCAGGCCGAGTGCGACGTTGGCGAGAACATCGAGATGCGGGAAGAGGTTGTTATCCTGGAACAGCACCGCCACCAGCCGCGCACCCGGAGCCAGCGGGCCAAGGTCGCGCCTGTCCCACAGGACACGACCCCGGTCCGGCACCTCGAACCCCGCGATCAGCGACAGGAGCGTGGACTTGCCTCCACCCGACGGGCCGATCACCGCCGTGATGCCGCTCGGAACCGAGATGTCGGCGGCAAGCCGGAACCCGCCCCGAGCGAACTCGACCCCCTCAAGCCTCAGCACGCCGCGCCCCCCTGTCGAAGGCCCAGAACGCGGCGAAACTGAGCCCCAGAAGCAGGACAGACGCGCCCGCCGCCTCGTCCATGCGATAGGACCCCATCAGCCGGTAGACCTGCAAGGGAAGCGTCGCCGCCTCGGGGTCGGCGAACAGCGCCACGACGCCAAGGTCCCCCATGCTCAAGGCCGCCGCCAGACCGGCCGAGAAGCCCAGAGGCCGGGACAGGCGCGGCAGGAT
Source organism: Silicimonas algicola (assembly GCF_003970735.1). Taxonomy (GTDB): domain Bacteria; phylum Pseudomonadota; class Alphaproteobacteria; order Rhodobacterales; family Rhodobacteraceae; genus Silicimonas; species Silicimonas algicola. The sequence continues at coordinate 131,752 of NZ_CP034588.1, read as the reverse complement.
CAGCACCCGCATCCGACTCCACCCCTGAAGGTCCAGGCTGTCCGCCAGGCGTCCGAAGTCGGCCTCGACCCTCCGCAGCGCGGGGATGAGCGCACGCAGCGCGAAGGGCAGGGTCGAAATCGCATTGACCAGCGCCGTCACCGGAAGCGCCAGGCGCTCGGGGTTGGCGAAAGGAAAGACAAGCAGGAACAGCCCCGTCCCGATGACGAGAGGCGAGGCCGCGATGGCCGTCAGCCCCGCCGCCTCGATCCATCCGCCTCGCGCGCCAAGGCGCACAGCCGCCACGGCCATCGTCAAGGCCAGCGCGGTGACGAGGACCGTCGACGCACCAGCTACGGCGAGCGACCGCAGCGCCGATGTCCAGACCGACTGGGGCAGGGACGGCACTTCCATCACCCCCCGCAGGATCACGGCGCCGATCGGCAGGATGAGGAAAAGCGTCGCGACAAGGATGACCCCGGCATCCTGCGCCCGCAGGATCCGCGTCCGCGCCTCCCACCTGTCGGCGGGCCGGTCCAGACCAGCCGCCAGGTCCGTCGACCCCACGCTCCGAAACGCCAGCAGCGCGACCGTCACCGTCAGGCCAAGCTGCACCAGCGACAGAAGCGCCGCCCGCGACAGGTCGAATTCGAACCGGACCGCCTGGTAGATCGCCAGTTCCACAGTCGTCGCCCTCGGCCCGCCGCCAAGCGTCAGGGCGACGGCGAAGCTCGTCAGGCACAGCACGAACACGACGACCGCCGCCCCCGGCACCACCGACAGAAGCATCGGCCGCTCCAGATGCCGAGCGACAGCACCCGCGTCCATGTCGAGCGTCGCCGCCAGCCGGAACCGTTCGGCGGGAATCTCCTGCCAGCCCTGAAGGATCAGCCGCGTTGCAAGCGGGATGTTGAAGAAGACATGCGCCAGCACGACGCCATGCAGGCCGTAGACCGACACCGCCGGAAGCCCCGCCAGCGCCAGCGCGCCGTTCAACAGGCCGTTCCGCCCGAAGATCGCGATGAGTCCGAAGACCGCGACGATCACTGGCAACAGAAAAGGCGCGCCCAGAAGCGTCACCAGCGCACCGCGTCCGACGAACCGCCGCCGCGAAAGCGCGCGGGCAACGGGAATGGCCAGACCGACACTCAGGACAGCGGAGAGGACCGCCTGCCAGAGCGTGAACCGGATCGCCGCCCAGTCGGAGGGCGACAGCCCCGAGCCCGGCTCGGCCCGCCAGACCAGTGCGCCGGTACAGGCCAGGATCAGGACGGGGATCGCGGCGGCGCCCGCGACCCCGGCCCATCCTCCGGGACCTAGCGGCTGAGCGCGGTCAGCCATTCGTCCAGCGCCGGATCGCGCGCCTCGCGCGCGTCCTCGGGCGCCAGCAGAAGCGCCGTTTCCGGCTCGAGAAGCGTCTCGAACCCTTGGGGAAGTCCGGCCTCGGGCGTGACGGCCGGGTACATCCAGTTCGTCGTCGGGATCGCGGACTGGAACGCCTCGGTCAGCATGAAGGCGAGGAAGTCTTCGGCCAGGTCCGGCTGGTCGGTCGCGGCCAGCTTGCCGGCGACCTCGACCTGAAGGTAGTGCCCCTCCTCGAACGCGGCGGCGGCCTTGGTGTCATCCTCCTCGGCGATCAGGTGATAGGCGGGCGAGGTCGTGTAGGACAGCACCATGTCCGCCTCGCCTTCCAGGAACAGGCCATAGGCCTCGGACCAGCCCGGAGTCACGGTCACGATGTTGTCGGCCAGGCCCTCCCAGATCGAGGCCGCCTCGTCGCCGTAGGCCGCCTTGACCCACATCAGCAGACCGAGGCCCGGTGTCGACGAACGCGGATCCTGGATCACCACGCGGACGTCACTCTCGGCCAGGTCGCGGAACGAAGTCGGCACATTCGCCATCTCCTTGTCATGGACGAAGGCGAAGAAGCCCCAGTCGTAGGGCAGGAAGGTGTCGTCCTCCCAGGTCACGGGCATGTCGAGCGCAGGCACCGAAAGCCCGTGCGGCGCGAACAGACCCGTCGTCTCGGCTTCGGCCGTCAGGTTGGTGTCGAGGCCCAGGACGACGTCCGCTTCGCTCCGCTCGCCCTCCAGCTTGACGCGCGCCAGAAGCGCCGCGCCGTCGCCCGCCGCGACGAAGCGCAGGTCGCAGGCGCAGGTCTCTTCGAAGGCAGCTTCGACGGCGGGGCCGGGACCCCATTCGGACACGAAACTGTCGTAGGTCATCACGGTCAGGACGGGCTTGTCCTGCGCGAACGCAGAAGACGTTGCCAGAAGCCCTGCCGCAAGGATGGTCGGGAAACGCATGGTCTCTCTCCTTGTCAGTGGGCGGGGGGACAAAGGATGAGGATCGCTCGACCTTCCCTCCGCCGGTGCTAGCCGGTTCAGGTTCAACGGGTTCGCCGATGCGGCATCTCAGCTTCGATGGAAGCACCCCGAGGTAGGGGTTAGGTAGCGCGAGCACCCAATACCCGCAAGCCCTCCCCCTTCATCTTGCCCCAAATACGCGGCCTGCCCGCGACGCCCGATGCGACGCGGGGACTGTTCCTCGCCCTTCTGTCCGGCTAAGAGCGAACCCATGAGCCTGAACACCTACGGACACCTTTTCCGCGTCACCACCTGGGGCGAAAGCCACGGACCCGCCCTCGGCGCCACCGTCGACGGCTGCCCTCCCGGCGTGCCGCTGAACGAGGCCGACCTCCAGGTCTGGCTCGATCGCAGGAAGCCGGGCCAGAACAAGTTCACCACGCAGCGGCAGGAGGCCGACGCGGTCGAGATCCTGTCCGGCGTCTTCGAGGGCCTGACCACGGGCACGCCGATCCAGCTCATGATCCGCAACACGGACCAGCGATCCAAGGACTATGGCGACATTTCCGAGAAATTCCGTCCGGGTCACGCCGACATCACCTACTGGCAGAAGTACGGCATCCGCGACTATCGCGGCGGCGGACGATCGTCGGCGCGCGAGACGGCCTCGCGCGTTGCGGCGGGCGGCGTCGCGCGACAGGCGCTCGGCGCTCTCGTCCCCTCGATGACCATCACCGGCTACATGGTGGGCATGGGCGGGAAGGACATCGACCGGTCGCGCTTCGACTGGGACGAGATCGCGCGCAATCCGTTCTGGACCCCCGACGCGCAGGCCGCGGCCGAGTGGGAGGAGTACCTCGGCGCGCTGCGCAAGTCCGGTTCGTCGATCGGCGCGACGATCGAGGTGACGATCCGCGGGTGCCCTCCCGGCCTTGGCGCGCCCGTGTACGGCAAGCTCGACACAGGCCTCGCCGCCGCGATGATGTCGATCAACGCCGTGAAGGGCGTCGAGATCGGCGAGGGCATGGCGGCCGCGCGTCTGACGGGCGAAGCCAATGCCGACGAGATCGCGATGGGTCCGGACGGTCCGGTCTACGCTTCGAACCACGCGGGCGGCATCCTCGGCGGCATATCGACCGGGCAGGACATCGTCGTGCGCTTCGCCGTCAAGCCGACCTCGTCGATCCTGACGCCGCGCAAGACGATCACCAAATCGGGTGAGGCGACCGAGATCGTCACCAAGGGCCGCCACGACCCCTGCGTCGGCATCCGCGCCGTCCCGGTGGCCGAGGCGATGGCGGCGGCGGTCATCCTCGACCACCTCCTTCTCGACCGGGCGCAGACGGGCGGTACGCGAGGGAAGATCGGATGAGTTCCGGCTTCATCGCCCTCATCCCCGCGGATCCGAAGGCGCGTCTTGACGCCGACACCGCCGCCAGGCTCGAGACCGCCCACGCCGAGATCGTCGGCAGCACCGAGACGTGGTTCAAGGACTATGGCGCGCGCCTTCAGTTCATCGACTGCGGCGGCAACTTCGAAGCCATCCTCTGCCCCGCCTGCGGCAAGCCCGCCGAAACCGACTGGTGGGGCCAGCGGATGGATCACGCCTGGAACGCGGACCACGGCTTTCATCTTTGCGACTTCGCCATGCCCTGCTGCAAAGCGCCGGCGCGGCTCGACACCCTCGTCTACCAGCCGCAACAGGGTTTCGCGACGTGGTTCCTGTCGGCCCGAAACGAGACGCGCGGTCCCCTGAACGCGGGCGAACTGGCACGGCTGGAGCATGTCGCCGGACTGCCCCTCAAGGTGATCTATCAGCACTACTGAATTGGATCTCGCCAAGGCCGGATCGCTCGCCGATAGTCGCCGCCGCATGACCCGCCGCACGACGATCCTCTCGATCTTCTTCCTCCAGGCCTTCGCCGCCGGAGGTCTCTTTCCCCGCATTTCGGACATCCAGACAGGGCTCGGTCTCGACAAGGCGACGCTCGGAATCGCGCTGACTGCGGCCGCCGCCGGCGGGTTGGCGACGAACCTCGCCGCAGGCCGCCTGGTCCAAGGCCTGGGCACGCGCGTCATCCTTGGCGTGGGAGTGCCGCTTCTCGCCGCGACGACGGCCGGGGTCGCGCTGGCGCCGACGCTTCCCCTGCTCTTCGCCGCGCTGCTGGCCGTGGGGACCTGCTTCACACTGACGAATATCGCGATGAACCTCGAAGCCGACCGCGTCGAGTCCGAAACCGGCCGCCGCGTGATGAATCGCTGCCACGGGTTCTGGAGTGCGGGAATGCTCCTCGCCGCGCTGACCGGCACGTTCGCCCGTGGCATTCCGCTTCCAGCAACGCTGCACCTGTCTCTCGTGGTTCCGGTCGTCTGCGCGTTCCTCCTGCCCCTCGCCTTCCGAATGCGACCCGCCCCGCCCGCACCCGACGACAAGCTCGACGGGCCGCGCTTCGCCATGCCCTCGCGCCGCACGCTTGGCCTGATGCTTTTCGGCATCTCGGGCGGCATCGCCCAAAGCGCCACGCAGAACTGGTCCGTGATATACGTCGAGCAGACCTTCGCCACCGCCGGCTGGATCGCCACGCTGCCGTTGTCGGCCTTCCTCGTCGCGATGACTCTCGGCCGGATGCTCGCCGACGGCTGGAGCGAGCGTCATGGCCCCCTGCGGACGACGAACGCGCTTGCCTGTCTTGCGCTGTTCGGCGCGCTTTGCGTCGTACTGGCGCCGTCGGTCTGGGTAGCAATGGCGGGCTTCGCCTTCATGGGGACAGGCATCGCCGCGCTCTTCCCGTTGATGATCTCGGGGGCGGCGCGGTCTGGAAACCGCCCCGCCGCCGAAAGCGTGGCGGCGGTGCTCGTTTTGTCGGGCCTCGTCATGCTGGCCGTGCCCGCGCTCATGGGCTCGATCGCGGAAAGCTTCGGGCTGAGGGTCGCCTTCTGGGCGCTGGTCCCGCCGTTCCTCGTGACGCTCGCACTCGTGCGCCGAACGGTCGCCGCCAGCCTCCCGTCCTCGACGAGATGAGACCGGCGAACGCGCCGTGCGGTTCGGCCTGAAAGGCCTAGCAAGAACTCAACCCGCTTTCAGAAGCCGGGCGTCTTCGTCGGCGACGAGGCGCATGGCCGGACGCGAACCGCACCGCACGACCCAATCCTTGACGGCAGCGTCGTCCGGTATCAGGTGCGGAGCCCATTGGAACGTCGAGGCGACGATCAGGTCGGCAACGGTGTAACGATTCCCGGCCAGCCATGTCCGCCCGTCCGCGAAGGCCTCGACCAGACGCGCTTGAGCTTCAGGCAGACCGCGAAACGTGAGTTGCAGCAGCGGATGCTCGATCTTGCCGAAGGCGAAGACGACCACAGGCTCCAGCACATCGCCGTACCACGCCAGCCACGACAGCATCAGGCCGCGCTCGGGATGATCGACGGGCAGCGCGAGACCCGCTTGGGGAAAGAGCTCGGCCAGGTGAAGCGCGATTGCGGCGGACTCGCGGATTGCCACCCCGTCCTGAATCAGCAAGGGCACCTTTCCTTCGGGATGCGGGTTCCGCGCGTCGGCGCCGTCCGTTCCGTCCATCCTCGCGATCGAGATGGTCTGGACCTGGACGCGGTCGCGGATCCCCAGCTCCTCGATCAAGGCTACGATGCGGGACGAGCGGCTTTGGGGGGCGTGGTAGAGGGTCAACATGGCGAGCATCCTTGATTTGCGTCTTGCGATGAATCCATTCTGCCGTGACCCTGTTGCCAGTTTCCGTCAGCAGCCCATGCCTCGCACCGATCGCCTCTTCACCCTTCTCCAGACCCTGCGGACCCTTCCGCAGCCCGTTACCGCTGCGCGGTTGGCCGAGGAGACGGACGTATCCCGCCGCACGCTTTACCGCGACATCGAGAGCCTCCGCGCCGCCGGCGCCGTGATCGACGGCGAACCGGGCTTCGGCTACCGGCTGACCGAGGATCCTGCCATGCCGCCCCAACTGCTCGACCGGATCGAGGTCGAGGCGCTGGTGCTGGGCCTTGCCGAGGTGGAGGCCAGCGGCGACCCCGCCCTTGCAAGCGCGGCGCGATCGGCCCTTTCCAAGATCACCGCCCGCCTGCCCGAGAGGGTCGCCCGCGAGGCCGCGCATGCCGTCTCCTTGGTTTACCGTTACGAGAAAGCCCCGCCACCGCCCGGGTGCCTGCCGGTCCTGCGCGGCGCTTCGTGGGACGAGACGGCGCTCGATCTCGACTATCGCGATGCGGACGGCACGCCGACGCAGCGCCGTGTGCTGCCTCTGGCCGTCGTGTTCCTCGAGAACACGCAGGTTCTCCTGGCCTGGTGCTGCCTGCGCGAGGATTTCCGGAAGTTCAGGCTGGACCGCATCGAAACCGCGAAAGCGACCGGCCAGTCCTTCCGCCCGCGCCGCGTTCCGCTTCTGCGCGAATACATCGCGCGCTTGCGCAGCGGGGGCTGACGCCGACCGCCAGACGCGCTATGGCCGCCGAAAGACACGAGGCGGGACATGGACTTCAAGGCGATCCTAGCGGGGCTGACCTTCGCGCTCATCTGGTCATCTGCCTTCACCTCGGCCCGGATCATCGTACAGGCGGCTCCGCCGCTCACCGTCTCCGCCATCCGCTTCACGCTTGCGGGCGTCATCGCCGTGACGCTCGCCCGCGCCCTCGGCCAGACCTGGAAGCTGACCCCGCAGCAATGGCGGCTGACGGTATTGTTCGGCATTTGCCAGAACGCGCTTTACCTCGGGCTGAACTTCGTCGCGATGCAGACGGTCGAGGCCTCGCTCGCCGCCATCATCGCCTCGTCCCTGCCCCTGATCGTCGCGGCGCTCGGCTGGATCGTTCTCGGCGACCGGGTCCGGCCTCTCGGTCTTGCGGGCCTGATCGCGGGCTTCGCAGGCGTGGCGCTCATCATGGGGACGCGGCTGACCGGCGGCGTCGATCCGGTCGGCGTGGCGCTTTGCTGTTTCGGCGCGCTGGCGCTGGCGACGGCAACCCTGGCGCTCAAGGGTGCGTCCTCGGGCGGCAACCTCGTCATGGTGGTCGGTTTGCAGATGCTGGTCGGCGGCGCGGCGCTCTGGGTGCCCGCCCTGCTGTTCGAGACCTGGACAGTCACCTGGTCGCCCCTCCTGGTCGGCGCGTTCCTCTACACGGTAATCATGCCGGGTCTCGTCGCGACCGTCCTGTGGTTCTGGCTGGTCGGCCGGATCGGCGCAGTCCGCGCGGCGACCTTCCACTTCCTGAACCCGTTCTTCGGCGTCGCCATAGCAGCAGCACTTCTGGGCGAGGCGCTGAGACCCCTCGACGTCATCGGCGTCGCGGTCATCGCCTTCGGGATCCTCGCGGTGCAGCTATCGCGCGTTCCGCGGACCTGACATGAAAAAGGGCCGCGCAGTCGCGGCCCCTTCACGCAACGTCCGATCCCTTGGGATCAGTCGTTCACGCTGTCCTTCAGCGCCTTGGCGATGGTCATCTTCACGACCTTGTCGGCATCCTTCTTGATCTGCTCGCCCGTCGCCGGGTTGCGGACCATGCGCGAGGGACGCTCGCGGCAGTAGATCTTGCCGACGCCCGGAAGGGTGACGGCGCCGCCCTTCGACACTTCGTCGGTGATGACGGCGGTCAGCGCGTCGAGGGCGGCGGTTGCCGACTTCTTGTCGCTTTCCATCTTGTCCGCGAGAGCGGAGACCAGCTGGGTCTTGGTCAGGGGTTTTGCCATGATGAATACTCCTCGTTCTGGCCTGTTCTAGTGGCTCATTGCCCTTATTTAACTGGATATCGTGGCACTACACAACGATTTGTGGCACGTAAACCGACTTTTTGGCCGATCTCGAGGCCGGAATTCCGATGGAAGCACAGGGCAGGTCCGATTACCTCAACGATAACTGCACGTTAGAGTTCCGCCGCTGAAGCGCCGTCGCGCGCGCCCGAAGGCCGATTTTCGCGCAAACCCCAAGGAAACAAGGGAGCATAGCCTAGAGGAAGGCCGTTTCCTCGAAGCTTCTGAGCTTTCGTGAGTGGATCCGCTCGATCGGCATCTCGCGGATTTTCTCCATCGCGCGGATACCGATCAACAGGTGCTGGGCAACCTGCGTGCGATAGAATTCGGACGCCATGCCCGGCAGCTTGAGCTCACCGTGCAGGGGCTTGTCCGACACGCAGAGAAGCGTGCCATACGGCACCCGGAAGCGAAATCCGTTGGCGGCGATGGTAGCAGATTCCATGTCGAGAGCGATGGCGCGGGACTGGCTCAGGCGCTGGACGGGGCCGGACTGGTCCCGCAGCTCCCAGTTCCGGTTGTCGATGGTGGCGACGGTGCCCGTCCGCATGATCCGCTTCAGCTCATAGCCCTGGTACTCGGTGACGTCCGCCACCGCTTCCTCCAGCGCCACCTGGATCTCGGCCAGCGCCGGAATGGGCATCCACACCGGCAGATCGTCGTCGAGAACGTGATCCTCGCGCAGGTAGCCGTGGGCGAGAACGAAGTCGCCGAGCCTTTGTGAATTTCTCAATCCCGCACAGTGACCAACCATGAGCCAGGCATGGGGACGCAGGACCGCGATGTGGTCCGTCGCGGTCTTGGCGTTCGACGGGCCGACGCCGATGTTGACCAGCGTGATGCCCGCACCGCCCTCGCGCTTGAGGTGGAAGGTCGGCATCTGCGGCAGCTTCGTGGGCAGGGGTAGAGGCGCGTCGGGCTCGGTGATCTCGATATTGCCGGGACCGACGAACGAGGTATAGCCGCCCGTGGCCGAGGCCAGCTCGGCGCGCGCGTAGGCTTCGAACTCCTCGACGTAGAACTGGTAGTTGGTGAACAGGACGTGGTTCTGGAAATGCTCGGGCGTCGTGGCTGTGTAATGCGCAAGCCGCGCCAGCGAATAATCGACCCGCTGCGCCGTGAAGGGCGCCAGGGGCCGCGAACCGTCCTGGTATTTGAACCCGTAGCCGTTGACGATGTCGTCGTTCATCGTCGACAGCTCGGGCACATCGAAGATGTCACGCAGGTTGAAGTCGACTGCGCCCTCTTGCGGCACCGTCAGGGTCGGATCGTTCGCCACCGCGAAGTGGATCGGGATAGGCGTTGCCGACAGTCCGATATGGACCGGCATGTCGTGGTTGCGGACAAGCAGGCCGATCTGCTGCCGCAGGTAATTGGCGAAGAGGTCGGGTCGCGTGATCGTCGTCGAATAGCGGCCGGGCTCGGTGACATGACCGAAGCTGAGCCGCGTATCGGTGAAGTTGAAGGTGGTCGTCGCAATCCGGATCTCGGGGTAGAAGGCGCGATAGCGCTTGTCCGGCCGACCCTTCATGATGACCGCCGCGAAACGGTCGCAGAGGAACTGCGTCGAGCCGTTGTAAAGCTCGATGAGCCGGGCAACCGCAGCGTCGGCGTCATCGAAGGCCTCGTGCTCGGAGGCTTCGGGGCTTTCGATGGCAAGTCGGCCGTCGGTCATTCGGTGTCTCCGAAAAGGTCGGTCAACTCGAAGCGGTCGACGTCGACAAGGCCCAGGTCGCTGATCCGCAGCGAGGGGATGACGACAAGCGCCAGGAGCGAGTGCTGCATGTAGGCGTTGTTGAGCGTGCAGCCGCACTCCGCCATCGCCTCGACCATCCGCTGCGCCTTCGCCGCCACCTCGCCCGCCGGGCTGTCGGACATCAGGCCCGCGATCGGCAATTCGACCAGAGCGATCTCGGCCCCGTCCTTCCAGACCGTCACACCACCGCCCACCTCACCCAGACGGTTCGAGGCCGCCGCCATCATCTCGCGGTCGGTGCCCACGACGATCATGTGATGGCTGTCGTGCGCGACGGTCGAGGCGATGGCCATGCGTCCCTCGTAGCCGAAGCCTGAAACAAATCCATTAACCACGTCGCCCGTGGCCCGATGCCGTTCCACCAGCGCGATCTGGCAAACGCCGCCTTCGCCTTCCACCACGCCGTCGACCACCGGAAGCTCGGCCGTCAGCGCCTTTGTCGGCGCCTGGTTTTCGACCACGCCGATCACGCGCACCGTCACCGCGTTGCGTCCCTCAGGCGCGACGATGCGGAAGTCCATCGCCGCCAGGGTCTTGCCAAGGTGAACCGTATTCCGGGCGGTTTCGGGCCAGTCGAGATGCGGACACTCCACCCGGATTTCGCCGTCCTCCGCGACTGTCACACCCCGTGCAATCACATGCTCCACCGGCAGGGTCCGCAGGTCCGATGTCAGGATCACGTCCGCCCGCCGCCCCGGTGCGATGCTCCCCAGCTCCCGCTCGAGCCCGAAGTGGGTTGCCGTATTGATCGTCGCCATCTGGAGCGCGACCAGCGGATCGCAGCCGCAGGCGATGGCGTGCCGCACCACGCGGTTCATGTGCCCCTCGTTCAGCAGCGTCCCCGAATGGCAGTCGTCGGTGCAGAGGATGAAGTTGCGCGGGTCGAGACCCTTCTCCGTCACCGCCGTGATCTGGCTTTCCACGTCGTACCAGGCCGACCCCAGCCGCAGCATCGACCGCATCCCCTGCCGCGCCCGCGCGATGGCGTCAGCCTCGGCCGTCCCCTCGTGGTCGTCCGCCGGCCCGCCCGCCGCATAGGCGTGAAACGGGATCCCTCGGTCAGCGCTCGCATAGTGCCCACCCACGGTCTTGCCCGCCCGCTGCGTCGCCGCGATCTCGGCCAGCATCTTTGGATCGCCGTTGATGACGCCGGGAAAGTTCATCATCTCTCCCAGTCCGACGATTCCGGGCCATGTCATCGCCTCGGCGACATCCTCGGGCGAGATTTCGAACCCCGTCGTCTCGAGCCCCGGCGCTGAGGGTGCGCAACTCGGCATCTGGGTGAAGATGCTGACGGGCTGCATCAGCGCCTCGTCGTGCATCAGCCGCACCCCCTCCAGCCCCAGGACGTTGGCGATCTCGTGCGGGTCGGTGAACATCGTCGTCGTGCCGTGCGGGATCACCGCGGCGGCGAATTCGGCGGGAGTCAGCATCCCGCTTTCGATGTGCATGTGCCCGTCGATCAGGCCCGGGATCAGGTATCGCCCCTCGGCTTCGATCACCCGCGTATCGGGTCCGATGCAATGTGACGCGTCCGGCCCGACAAAGGCGAACCGCCCCTCGGCCACCGCCACGTCCCAGCCGTCCAGCACCTCGCGCGACTGCACGTTGACCAGCCGGCCGCCCCGGATGACGAGGTCCGCGGGCTCGCGTCCTGCGGCGACGGCGACAAGGCGGGGGGCCGCATCGGCCCATGAGGAGATCGGGGTCTGCATGGCTCAAGGTTTCATCCCTGACCGTGCCATGCAAGGGGCCGCGCGAGACGCCCTCCACTCGAGAAACCTTTCACCACGACGTGCGTTTGATCGAAATGAACGCCGCACCCGCCAGCCTCACCTACTATCCCGACAACCGACCCGGCATCCGGCGCGAGCGGAAGGGGCGGGGATTTTCCTACATCGCTCCCGACGGCACACGCATTTCGCGCGGCGCGGAACGCCAGCGGATCGAGTCCCTCGCGGTCCCGCCTGCCTACGAGAACGTCTGGATCTGTCCCAAGCCGAACGGCCATCTTCAGGCCACCGGCTATGACGTGCGCGAGCGGAAGCAGTATCGCTATCACCCCGACTGGACCACGTTCAGGTCCGAGCGGAAATTCGAGCGTCTCGCCGACTTCGGCCGCTGCCTTCCCGGCATCCGCCGGCGCGTGTCCAAGCACCTGAACCTCGACGCGGGAGAGCAGGGCTTCGCCATAGCCGCCGTCGTCGCCATGATGGACTGCCTGTCGCTCCGCGTCGGCAATCCCGAATACGCCGACGAGAACGGCACCTACGGCGCGACGACGCTGAAGTCGAAGCACCTGCGCCTTCAGGATCACGCCCTCCACCTCAACTATGTCGCAAAGGGCAACAAGAAGGTCATGCGACAGGTCGGCAATCGCAAGCTGATGGAGACGCTGCAGAAGCTGCACGACCTTCCGGGGGCGGAACTGGTCACCTGGATCGACGAGGATGGAGACGCGCGCGCCGTCAGCTCGGATCAGGTCAATGCCTGGATTCAAGAGGCGACCGGCCAGCCCGACCTGACCGCCAAGACGTTCAGAACCTGGGCAGGGTCGGTTGCCGCGCTCGAAGCGGCCGCGAAGGCCGATAGGGTGACCATCAAGGGCATGTCCGAGGCCGCGGCCGAACGGCTTGCCAACACGCCCACCATCGCGCGCACCTCCTACATCCATCCCGCCGTCATCGCGTTGGCCGAGACGCCCGAGGCGCTGCAGGTCGAAGCGGAGGATCTCAGGGGTCTTCGAGCGTCCGAACGCAAACTTCTGGGTCTTCTCGACTACTGGAAGGGTTGATCCTTGAAGGCAGCCCGCGAATGATCGCGGCATGAGTGGTACTCTTCTCTCCATCGGTCACGGCTTTTCGGCCCGCGCTCTGACGCCTCACCTTCTTGCCGAGGGCTGGACCATCCTCGGCACCACGCGATCCACCGACAAGGCGGAACGGCTAGCAGAGGAAGGCGTCGAGCCGATCCTCTGGCCGGGCGCTCCCCTGCCCTTCGACCGGACGACGCATCTTCTCACGTCGGTCGCGCCTGACACTACGGGCGATCCGGTCTTGAACGAAGCGCGACATGCGATCCGTGAGGCGCGCCACCTCGAGTGGGTCGGATATTTGTCGACCACCGGCGTCTATGGCGACCACGAGGGTGAATGGGTGGACGAAACCGCGCCCCTCACGCCCGCGACCCGGCGCGGTCAGGCGCGCGTCGCGGCCGAGGCCGAATGGCAGGCCCTCGGGCTTCCCCTTCACATCTTCCGCCTCGCCGGCATCTACGGCCCGGGTCGCGGCCCGTTCGAGAAGGTCCGCAACGGCACCGCGCGGAGGATCATCAAGGAGGGTCAGGTCTTCAGCCGCATCCACGTCGACGATATCGCGCAGGTTCTCCTGGCTTCGATCCGGCATCCCAACCCAGGTGCGATCTACAACGTCTGCGACGACGATCCCGCTCCGCCACAGGACGTCATCGCCCACGCCGCGGAGCTTCTCGGCCTTCCACTGCCGCCGTCGATTAGATTCGAGGAGGCGGACCTGACCCCGATGGCGCGCAGCTTCTATGCAGAGTCGAAGAAGGTGCGGAACGACCGGATCAAGTCCGAGCTCGGCGTGAAGCTTCTCTATCCATCCTACCGCGAGGGACTGCCCGCACTGATGGCGGCCGAGCGCGGCTGATTTGCCGCTCACGTCGGAACCGCGATGGCCCGACCCCGTTCATATGCCATGACCGAGGCTGCAGTTTCCGAAGAAGACCCGCTCCAATCGCTCCTGGCCCGCCTCCGCGGCGCCGCCAAGGGACGCGACGTATCGGTGCAGGACCTCGTCGAATCGACAGGCGAGAACAGCTTTGCCACCCTACTCTTCGTCGTGTCCCTGATTATGGTCACGCCCCTGTCCGGCATTCCTACGGCGCCCACTATCGGTGCCGTCATCATCGCCCTCATCGTCGGGCAATGGGCGCTAGGTCGCGACCACCTGTGGTTGCCGGGCTGGATTGCCCGCCGCGAAGTGTCGTCCGAGAAGTTCTGCAAGGGCCTCGACTGGGCCGGGAAGCCGGCTGCGTTCATCGGCCGCCATACCCGCGCCCGCCTGACGCCGCTCGCGCGTCGGCCCCTCAAGGTCCTGCCGCTGGCTGCGATCCTACTGATCGTGGCCACCTGGCCATTCCTCGAGATCCTGCCGTTCTTCACGACGCTATGCGCGGTGGCCGTCGCGCTTTTCGCCTTCGGGCTGATGGTCAAGGACGGGCTCTACGTGCTGGCAGGCTATGCCTACGTCGCCGTCCTGGGACTGATCGCCGGAAGCTACTGGCTGATCTGAGACGTCACGCCCGGCGCGAGATGTCCGCGATACCCAGGACCTCGAGAACCTTCGCCTCGATCTGTGGCGCGTTCATGGCCGCAACGTCGTACATCGCCTTCGGGCTGGCCTGGTCGATGAACACGTCGGGAAGCACCATCGAGCGATAGCGAAGCCCCCGGTCGAAGACGCCCTCGTCGGCCAGAAGCTGTGCCACGTGGCTGCCGAAGCCTCCGACGGCGCCTTCCTCGATGGTGATGAGCGCCTCGTGGCTGGCTGCAAGCGACAGGATCAGGTCGCGGTCGAGTGGTTTTGCGAAGCGCGCGTCCGCGACGGTCGGCTTGATGCCCCGGGCGCCCAATGCCTCGGCGGCGGCCTCGACCTCGGACAGGCGCGTGCCGAACGACAGAAGCGCGACGCGTCCACCCTCCCGCACGATCCGGCCCTTGCCGATTTCCAGCACCCGGCCCTGTTCGGGCATCTCGACGCCGACGCCTTCGCCTCGCGGATAACGGAAGGCGATCGGCCCCGTGTCATGCGCCGCAGCGGTCGCGACCATGTGGACCAGTTCGGCCTCGTCAGCGGCCGCCATCACCACGAAACCCGGCAGGTTCGACAGGTAGGCCACGTCGAAGGCACCCGCGTGCGTCGCGCCATCGGCACCGACCAGCCCGGCGCGGTCGATGGCGAAGCGCACCGGCAGGCGCTGGATGGCTACATCGTGGACAACCTGATCATACCCGCGCTGAAGAAAGGTCGAGTAGATCGTGCAGAATGGCTTCATGCCTCCCGCCGCCAGCCCGGCGCAGAAGGTGACCGCGTGTTGCTCGGCGATGCCCACGTCGAACATCCGACGCGGGAACCTCTCGCCGAATAGGTCGAGCCCCGTGCCGTCCGGCATCGCCGCGGTCACCGCCACGATCCTGTCGTCCCGGCTCGCCTCTTCGATCAGCGCCCGGGCGAAGACTTTGGTATATGCCGGCGCGTTCGACGGCGCCTTCTTCTGCTCGCCCGTCATGACGTCAAAGGTCGACACGCCGTGGCCGCGGTCGCGCGCCCGTTCGGCCGGGGCATAGCCCTTGCCCTTCTTGGTGATGACGTGGATCAGGATCGGCCCCGTGGCCCGCGCCTTGACGGTGCGCAGAACCGGCAGAAGCTGGTCCAGGTCGTGGCCGTCTATGGGGCCGACGTAGCTGAAACCCAGTTCCTCGAACAGCGTCCCGCCCACCATCGTGTGCTTCAGCATGTCCTTCGCGCGCCGCGCTCCCTCGCGGAAGGGCTCGGGCAACAGGCTGACCGCACCCTTGGCGGCAGACTTCAGTTCCTGAAACGGCGCCCCGGCATAGAGCCGCGACAGGTACGAAGACATCGCCCCCACGGGCGGCGCGATGGACATCTCGTTGTCGTTCAGGATGACGAACATCCGCTTGCCCAGGTGACCCGCGTTGTTCAGCGCCTCATAGGCCATGCCCGCGCTGATCGCCCCGTCGCCGATGACCGCTATCGCGTCGCCAAGCCCGCCATCGGTGGTCCCGCCCAGATCGCGCGCCACGGCAAAGCCGAGCGCCGCGCTGATCGAGGTCGAAGAGTGCGCCGCGCCGAAGGGGTCGTAGACGGACTCGGATCGCTTCGTGAAGCCCGACAGGCCACCTTCCTTGCGCAGCGTCCGGATGCGATCGCGCCGGCCCGTCACGATCTTGTGCGGATAGGTCTGGTGGCTGACGTCCCACACCAGCTTGTCGCGCGGCGTGTCGAAGACGGCGTGCAGCGCCACGGTCAACTCGACCACACCCAGGCCCGCGCCCAGGTGCCCGCCAGTTTCGCTGACGGCGCTGATCGTCTCCGCCCGCAGTTCGTCGGCAACCTCGCGCAGCTCGGCATCGGACAGGCGCCTGAGGTCGGCGGGAGAGGCGACGCGGTCCAGGATGGGTGTGGCGGGTTTATCCGACATGACGTCTCCGGGCATTCAGAACTCGCGCGAGATAACGAACCGGGCCGCCTCCCGCAAGGCATCGGCTTCAGGACCATATGGGGCGAGCATGTGCAGCGCCTCCGCAACCAATGCACGCGCCCGATCTTTCGCGCCGTCCGTCCCGAGGTGCGAAACGAAGGTGGCCTTGCCCGCCGCCGCGTCCTTGCCGACGCGCTTGCCGGCCTTCACTTCGTCCCCGGTTGCATCAAGAATGTCGTCCGCGATCTGAAAGGCAAGTCCCAGGCAGCGCGCGAAGTGGCACATGGTGGTGCTGTCCGCGCCGGACATGAGCGGGCCGGCCGCGCAACTCCACTCGATCAGCGCGCCGGTTTTTCCCGCCTGAAGGCTTTCGATCTCGTCGAGCGTGAACGGTTCCGTAGCCGTCTCGGCCGCGATATCCATCGCCTGCCCCCGGATCAGTCCGCGGCCCCCCGCCTCGAAGGCGAGCGCGGCCGAAAGGTCCAGCCGCCGCTCGGCCGGCAGACCACCGCTCGCGACCATCTCGAACGCCAGGGCCTGAAGGGCGTCGCCGACCAGAACCGCCGTCGCCTCGTCCCACTTGACGTGAACCGTGGGCTGACCGCGCCGCAGGTCATCGTCGTCCATGCAGGGCAGGTCGTCGTGGACAAGGCTGTAGGCGTGCAGCGCCTCGATCGCCGCAGCGGCGTGGACGGCGTCCTCCGCTGGCACGCCGTGCAGCGCCGCACTCTCCAGCACCAGAAAGCCGCGGAGCCGTTTGCCGCCGTGAAGCGCGTGGCGCATCCCCGCCGTGATCCGGTTATCGGGGAAATCGCGCATCGCCTCATCGAGCCGCGCCTCGATGCGGGCCGCGTGCGCGTCTCGCTTGGCCTCGAAGGTCACTTTATATCAGCGGGCTGAAGCCCCTTGGGGTTGCCGTCCGCATCGGTTGTGATCAGCGCGACCTTCTCCTCGGCCTCCGCCAGCTTCTTCTGGCAGTGATCCTTCAGCGCAGCGCCGCGCTCGTAGAGCTTGATGGAATCCTCGAGAGGCACGTCGCCCGACTCAAGCCGCCCCACCACGGCCTCGAGTTCCTTCATCGCTTCCTCGAAGCTCATCTCGGCGACCGGTGTCCCGTTCATGCTGCGTGCTCCCTCAGAACCTCGACGTGCGCGCGCGTGCTCGCGGCGAGAGCGTCCAGATCATAACCGCCTTCCAAAGTCGAGACCACGCGCCCGCCGCACCGGTCGTCCGCCAGCTTGCAGATCTCCTGCGTGAGCCAGCGGAAGTCGTCCTCGTGCCAGTTCAGGTTCGCCAGCGGATCGGCGGCATGGGCGTCGAAGCCGGCCGAGACGATGATGAGCTCCGGCGCGAAATCGTCGACGGCAGGAAGCAGAATGTCGCCCCAGGCGCGCCGCATCTCGCGCCCGCCCGTCATCGGGGCAAGGGGCGCGTTCAGGACGTTATCGCAGGCGCCTGTCTCATGCGCGCCGCCGCTGCCGGGATAAAGCGGCATCTGGTGCGACGAGCAGAACAGCGTGCGCGCCTCCGACCAGAGAAGGTCCTGCGTTCCGTTGCCGTGGTGGACGTCGAAGTCGAGGACCGCGACCTTGGACAGCCCATGCTCGTCCAGCGCCCTCTTCGCCGCGATGGCGGCGGTTCCGAACAGACAGAAGCCCATGGCGCGCTCGGTTTCGGCATGGTGGCCGGGGGGACGCATCGCGACGAAGGCCGTCTTCGCCTCGCCCGCCATCACGGCATCGACCGCCGCACCGCATCCTCCGACGGCACGCAGGGCGGCATCGAGAGACCCGGCAGAAAGATGCGTGTCCGCATCGAGGGAGACGTACGATGACGTCGGCACCGCCTTGGCGATGCGGTCGAAATACCGCTCGGGATGGCAACGCGTCACGTCGGCCCGCGTCGCCAGCGGCGCCTCGCGCCAGTCGAGGCCGTCCATAGCGGACAGCGTCGCCTTCACCGTCCGCGCACGGTCGACGCGCTCGGGGTGTCCGGGCGGGGTGACATGCTCCAGCGCGGCATCGTGCCAATAGATCAGGGTCATGTCCCTTGGTCTCAAATCCGTCCGCCGCAGGCAAGCCCCGTCGGCCGGATGCCGCGCGGAAGGCGGATCAGTCCGGCGCCAGAAGGTAGCCCGCGCCCCGAACGGTCTGAAGATAGCGCGGCTGGCGCGGGTCGACTTCGATCTTCCGCCGCAGCCGCGTGATCTGCACGTCGACCGCCCGCTCCTGCGCCTGTCCGCCGTCGCGCCCCAGATCCTCGACCAGCTTCGCCCGCGACAGCGCCTCTCCGGGCTGCGACGCGAAGATCCGCATCAGCTGCGCCTCGGTCGCCGTCAGCCGCACCGGCCGGTCGCCCTCCCACATCGCGCCCTTCTCGACGTCATAGCGCAGCGCGCCAAGCGTCAGCACCTTGGGATGGATGTCCGACGGCTCGGGCGCCGGGACGCGACGCAAGATCGAATTGATGCGCAACAGCAGCTCGCGCGGCTCGAAGGGTTTCGCGAGGTAATCGTCCGCCCCGGCCTCGAGCCCCGCGATCCGGTCTGCGGTGTCGCCCTTCGCGGTCAGAAGCAGGATCGGCACGTCCCGCGTCTCGCGCAGGCGGCGGCAGAAGCTGACGCCGTCCTCGCCCGGCATCATCACGTCCAGCACGATCAGGTCGAAGTCGAGCCCCGACAGGATGCGCTGCGCGTGCGCGGCCTCGCGCGCGGCGGTCACGAGGAAGCCCTGACGCATCAGGAACTTCTGGAGAAGCCCGCGAATACGCTCGTCGTCGTCCACGATCAGAAGGTGTGCGTCGGTGTCCATGTCGTCAGCCCGTCTCGGTGAGCTTGGCGTAGTGTCGGCGCATGTCGCTGTCCATCATTGCTTCCAGGACCTGACGAAAGCCCACCACCGCCTCGGGACCCGCCTGCCGGAAGGCCGCCCGCATCCGCTTGCGTTGCGCGTTCGACAATTCACGCTCCAGAACCTCTCCCGTCTCGGTCAGGTAGAGATGCCGTTCTCGCTTGTCCCGCGTGCCCACGTCGCTGCGGACAAGCCCGTCGTCGATCAGGGTCCGCAGTACCCGGTTCAGCGACTGCTTCGTCACGCCGAGGATCGACAGAAGGTTGTTGACCGTCGTTCCGGGCGAGCGGTTGATGAAGTGGATCGCCCGATGATGCGCCCGGCCGTAACCCTTGTCCTCCAGGATGCGATCGGGGTCGGCGGTGAAGCCGCGATAGGCGAAGAACATCGCCTCGATCCCCTTACGAAGCTGATCGTCCGTGAGGAAGAGAAGCGTCTCTCCTCCCCCCGCGCTGCTACCGCTTTCCGCCATGCCGTCTCCCTGCCCTCACCGGGGATTTTATGTCAGCCTTGTTGACATTCCAAGAATCAATTGGTAGCGATGCTCGAATTTTCCGCAACAAAATGTCCGAAGCGGAACTATTTGGGCAACTTTTGCAAATCTGGAGGCTGACATGGCCGGATATGACGATCGCGACGGGTTGATCTGGATGGACGGCAAGATGGTGCCGTGGCGCGATGCAGAGGTGCATATCCTGACGCACGCGCTCCACTACGCCTCTTCCGTGTTCGAGGGCGAGCGCGCCTACAACGGCAAGATCTTCCTCAGCCGCAAGCATTCCGAACGCCTGCATTTCTCGGCCGGCGAGCTGGACTTCAAGATCCCCTACACCGTCGACGAAATCGAAGCTGCGAAGCAGGAGGTGCTGACCGCGAACGGCCTGACCGACGCCTATGTCCGTGCGCTCTCATGGCGCGGCGCGGGCGAGGATATGGGCGTCAGCTCGGCCCGCAACCCCGTCCGCCTCGCCATCGCCGCCTGGGGCTGGGGCAACTATTACGGCGACGCCAAGATGAAAGGTGCGAAGCTCGACATCTCGAAGTGGAAGCGCCCTTCGCCCGAGACGATCCCGGTCCATGCCAAGGCCGCGGGCCTCTACATGATCTGCACCACCTCGAAGCACGCTGCCGAGGCCAAGGGCTGCTCGGACGCGCTCTTCATGGACTATCGCGGCTACGTCGCCGAGGCGACCGGCGCGAACATCTTCTTCGTGAAGGACGGAGAGGTGCATACGCCCAAGCCCGACTGCTTCCTCAATGGTCTGACCCGCCAGACCGTCATCGGGATGCTGAAGGACCGCCAGATCCAGGTCCACGAGCGGCACATCGAGCCCGGCGAAATGGAGGGCTTCCAGCAGTGCTGGCTCACCGGCACCGCTGCCGAGGTGACGCCCGTCGGCCAGATCGGGGATTACACCTTCGAAGTGGGCGCGCTCACCCGCGACATTTCGGAAAGCTACGAGAAACTCGTGCGGCAGTAGCCTGCGCGACACCGGCGACGGAAGCGGCCTGCGGGCCGCTTTTTCGTTTCAGCCGTACTTCGTCACGATCTGGCGCGCCTTGCCGCGCTGAAGCTTGAGTTGCCGTTCGCGCAGGATGATGAGCACCCCCGCCGCGATGACGACCGCCGCCCCCACCATCTGCTGCGCCGTCGGCACTTCCGAGAAGACGGTGTATCCGATCCCGACCGCGAACAGCATCGAGGCATATTCGAAGGGTGCGATCACGCCTGTATCGGCGAAGCGATAGGCGCTCGTCAGCAGGATCTGCCCCACGCCGCCGATCAGCCCCGCGCCGATCAGCATGACGGCGGCGCGCGGCGAAGGAACCGCCCAGCCGAAGGGCAGGGTCAGCAGCGCCAGCATCGTCGCAGTTAGCGAGAACCAGAACACGATGGCGGCGGTCTGCTCGGTCTCGACCATACGGCGGACGTGGATCTGCGCGAAGGCGGCGCAGAGCGACCCCGACAGGACGACCATCGCGCCGAAGGCCAGCTTCTCGTCGGCGCTGCCGTCGGTGAAGGCGGTCAGTCGCGGCCAGAGCACGATCAGCACGCCGATCAGCCCCATGAACACGGCCGTCAGACGCACCTTCCGCACCTTCTCGCCCAGCATCAGAGCGGCAAGGACGACAACGAAGAGGGGCGAGGCATACTGGATCGCCTTCACCTCGTAGAGCGGCAGGATCGCCAGTCCCGCAAAGGACAACGCCATTGCCGAGGTCCCGATCAGACCGCGAAAGACATGGGCGCGCACGCTCGTGGTTCTGAACCCTGTCTTGAGCTCCCCGCGCGACGCCAGCCAGGCGACGATGACCGGAATGGCGAAGAGCGACCGGAAGAACACCGCCTCGCCCGGCGGCACCTCCTCGGAGGCCACCTTGATGAGCGAGGCCATGATGACGAAGAGAAAGACAGACGAGACCTTCAGCGAAATGGCTCGAGCCGGGTTGTCGATCTCGGGGTGCATGTCGATTGCCTACCAGCGCGGCCCGAACGCCGCCAGACGCGACAGCGCCCATTGCCCCGCATCCGCCACGGCCGGGTCCGCGTCGCGTGCAAGCGCCTCGGCAACCGGCCGCAGCGACGGGTCGCCGGAGTTGCCGATGGCGTAGCCCACATTGCGCACGAACCTGTTGCGCCCGCTCCGCTTGATCGGCGAGCCAGAGAACCGCGCGCGGAATGCCGCATCGTCCAGCCTTGCCAACTCGGCCAGCGGCGGAAGGTCGGTTTCGGCGCGAGCGGCATAGCGCGCGTCCCGTCCTGCGACGGCGAACTTGTTCCAGGGGCACACGGCGAGGCAGTCGTCGCAGCCATAGATGCGGTTGCCCAGTCCGGGCCTCAACGCCGGATCGACCGGCCCCTCGTGCTCGATCGTCAGGTAGGAAATGCAGCGCCGCGCATCGAGCTGGAAGGGCGCCGGAAACGCATCCGTCGGGCAGATGTCGAGACACTTTCGGCACGTTCCGCAGTGCTCGTCCTCGGGCGGGTCGGGCGGCAGATCCGCCGTCGTGAAGATCGCGCCAAGGAAGAACCAGTTGCCAAGCCTCCGCGACAGAAGGTTCGTGTGCTTGCCCTGCCAGCCCAGCCCCGCCGCCTGTCCAAGCGCCTTTTCGGGCACGGGTGCGGTGTCGACGAAGACCTTCACCTCGCACCCCGCCTCGGCAACCAGCCAGCGCGCGACCCGCTTCAGCCGCTTCTTGACGACGTCGTGGTAGTCCCGGCCCTGCGCATAGACCGAGATCACGCCCCGATCCGTCGCCGCGAGATCCTCGAGCGGATCGTGGTCGGGCGTATAGGGCTCGGCCAGCATCACCACCGACCGCGCCTCGGGCCAGAGCGCCGAGGGATCGCCCCGCCAGTGCGCCCGCTCGGCGAGCCAGCCCATCTGCCCGTGCCGCCCCTCAGCCAGAAAGGCCGCCAGCCGCTTCGCCACCTCGGGCACCGCGTCCGGCCGACAGATCCGCGCTTCGGCAAAACCCGCGTCCACCGCCTCGGCCACCAGTCGGGCCTTGAGCGCGTCAGCGTCCATCGAACGCTGCAGGCGGCGGGGGCGGAACGCCCTCAGAAATCCAGGTCGGCATAATGCGCCGGCGGCGGAAAGCCCGGCACCGCGTCGGCCAGCAGGCTTCGGAACGCCGGGCGCGACTTGATCTTGGCGTACCAGTCCCGGACCGTGGGGTTCAGGTTCCAGTCGACGTCCGAGATGTAATCCAGCGACGAGAGGTGCGCCGCAGCGGCGAAGTCCGCGAGCGTCAACTCGGGCCCCGCGAGCCAGCGCCGCTCGTCCAGAAGCCAGCCCAGATACTGGAGGTGGAACTTGATCGCGCGCGCCCCCGCCTTGACGTTGCCGCTGTCTGGATAGCCCTGCTTGGTGATCTTCTTGTTCACCCTCTCGTACAGCAGCTTCGAGGTCACCTCGTTGTGGAACTTGTCGTCGAACCAGCCGACCAGGCGGCGGACCTCGTGGCGTGCCGCCGGGTTGCGCGGCATCAGCGGCGGGTCGGGATAGCGTTCCTCGAGGTATTCGCAGATCGCCGCGCTCTCGCTCAGGGTCAGCCCGTCGATCTTCAGGATCGGCACCTTGCCGGCCGGGTTGCGGCGGATGAAGTCCGGGTCTCGCTCCCAATAGCGTTCCTCGACCAACTCGACCTCGAGACGCTTTTCGGCCAGCGAGAGCCGCACCTTGCGGCAGAAGGGAGAGAGAGGGACGTGGTAGAGGCGTATCATCGCGGCAAATCCAGATCGTGCGACGCTCGACCCTCAATGCCCAAGACTTGGGCCGGATTCAAGCGCTGCGGGTCAGAAACAGTCGGCACGCCCGTCCCGTTCGATGGTCGCCGCCCCGTCCTCGATGGCGCGAGCCCGCTTCTGCACGGCGTCCGACGGCTTCGACGCGCTCCGCTCGCGTGGGTTGGGCAGGACGGCGGCCAGCAGGGCCGCCTGCCGCGCGGTCAACTCGCTTGCGCCGACCCCGAAGTGATGCCGCGCCGCCGCCTCGATCCCGAACACGCCCTCGTCGAACTCGGCGACGTTCAGGTACAATTCGACGATGCGGCGCTTGCTCCAGAAAAGCTCGGCGAGCGGGGTCATCAACCCTTCCAGCGCCTTCCGCGGCCAGCTCCGCCCCTGCCAGAGGTAAAGGTTCTTGACCGTCTGCTGCGTCACGGTCGAGCCGCCGCGCTGCCCGCCTTCGGAAATGGCGTCGCGCAGCGCGTTCATGTCTACGCCCCAGTGCAGGCAGAAGTTCGCGTCCTCGGCGGCGACGACGGATCGCGCGACCACAGGCGCGATCCTCTCGAAGGGCACCCAGATCCGCTCGACCGACCTCAGCCGAAGACCTTCCGACAGGATGTAGGGCGTGGTTGGCGGCGTCAGCACGGCATAGGCCGCGACCATCAGCACCAATGCCAGCGCAAAGGACCACAGCCCCCGCACCAGCCAGCGTCCGGGCGCAAACCTGCGGCCGCGCCGGGCGGGCGTCTTGGCCGTTGTTTTTCTTTTCCTGCTCGTCGTCTTCCGGGCCATGCGATCACGTCGCACGACATCCCGTTTCAGGCAAGCCTACTCGGCCGCCGCTCGGTCCGGCTTGCCCGGCTCCGCCATCTCCATGCGGCGCGAGATGACCTTCTCGCGCTTCTTGGCGAAGCGCTTCTTCAGCCGCGCGACGCGCGCCTTCTGGTAGGCTGCGATCAGCGGGTTCGACAGGATGTAGGTCGCGATGCCCGCCGCCAGTCCGGGAAGGATGCCGCCCACGGTGTAGGGAAGGAAGACGCGGCGCCAGAACAGGGCCAGCCCGCTCCAGTTGGCCGGCTCGCCCGAGAAGATCGCCGTCGCGTTTCGCCACAGGTCGAGCGCCGCATCCGAGAAGGACGCCAGCACCAGCGGAAGTGGCAGGCCCGGATAGCCCAGCATCCAGGACCCCAGTTCCATCGACACGGCGGCGATCAGCGGGAAGGTCAGCGGGTTGCCGATGAACGTGCCCAGAAGGGCGGCGATGACGTTGCCCCGGATCAGAAGCGACAGCACACCCGCGATCAGGAAATGCAGCCCGAAGAACGGCGTGAACGAGGTGAAGACACCGGCGGCGATCCCGCGGCTGATCTTGTGGGCCGGATCGGGAAGGCGGCGCAGGCGGTACATGACGTACCACGACGCCCGCCGCCACCCACCCCTGGGATAGAAGCTTTCACTGACGATCTCGACATAGGTCCTTGGCTTGCGCCGCTTGAAGACCAAAACCTTTCCCCTCAGGGCTTGCGTTCAAGATCCCGGTGCCTGACCAGCGATGCGACGTCGCTGTCCGCCTCCAAGGCAAGCATGACTGCGTGCAGGTGTTCAACATCTCGAAGGTCTACGTCAACAATAAGACGGTAAAAGTCCGGTTTCCTGTCGATGAAGACAAGGTCCGAAATGTTGGCCCCCTGCTCCCCGATCAGGGTGCAGATACGGCCCAGGACACCGCTGTCGTTGGCGATCGTCATGTCGAGGCTGACGTTGTGGACAGGCGGATGTCTGCCGTCCTGCCAGTGCAGGTCGACCCATCTGTCCGAGTCGTTCTGGAGCTCGGCCAGCGCCTCGCAGTCGATGGCGTGGACGATGACGCCGCGGCCGCGATAGCTGATGCCGACGATCCGCTCGCCCGGCACCGGCTGGCAGCATGCCGCGCGGCTGAAGGTCTGGCTGGGCTTCAGGCCAACCACCGCGCGGCTCACGTCCACCTCGTCGCCGGTCTTGCCCGATGGGCCGGGATAAAGCGTCTCGATCACGTCGCGCGAAGGTATTTCGGCCGATCCGATGCGGGCCAACAGTTCGCGGCTGCCGTCGATGCCGATCTGCTTGGCCGCGATCCGCAACGCCTTCTCGGTCGGCCGTTTGCCGACGTGATCGAAGGCCACGCGAACCAGCTCGCGCCCCAGCTTGATGAAGCGCTCGCGGTCCTCTTCGCGCAGGGACCGCCGGATGGCGGCCTTGGCGCGTCCCGTCGCCACGATGTCGATCCACGTCGCCTGCGGGCGCTGGCCCTCGGCCGTCATGATGTCGACCGACTGCCCGTTGCGCAGCCGCGTCCACAGCGGCACGCGGATGCCGTCGACCTTGGCGCCGACGCAGCTGTCGCCGATCCGGGTATGGATGGCATAGGCGAAGTCCAGCGGGGTCGCGCCCTTCGGCAACTTCACCACCTCGCCCTTCGGCGTGAAGCAGAAGACCTGGTCGGCGTACATCTCCATCTTGACGTGTTCGAGGAACTCGTCGTGGTCGTCCTCGGTGTCGAAGCGCTCGGACAGCGAGGCGATCCACTTCGCCGGGTCGACGGCGAAGGGGTTCTCGGCCCGGACGCCGTCGCGATAGGACCAGTGCGCCGCAACGCCCGCCTCGGCGACCTCGTGCATCTCGCGCGTGCGGATCTGGATTTCGACCCTCTTGCCGTCGCGCCCCGAGACCGTCGTGTGGATCGAGCGATAGCCGTTCGACTTGGGCTGGCTGATGTAGTCCTTGAACCGGCCCGGTACCGCCCGCCAGCGGCGGTGGACGACGCCGAGCGCGGCGTAGCATTCGTCCTCCTTGCTGACGATCACGCGGAAGCCATAGATGTCCGACAGCCGGGAGAAGCCGATCTTCTTCTCTTCCATCTTGCGCCAGATCGAGTGCGGCTTCTTCGCTCGCCCGAAGACCTGCGCGTCGATGCCCGCCTTCTCGAGTTCGCCCTCGAGGTCGCGGGTGATCTTCTGGATCACGTCGCCCGATTCCCGCTGAAGCGTGATGAACCGCCGGATGATCGAGTTGCGTGCTTCCGGATTCAGGACGCGGAACGCCAGATCCTCCAGCTCCTCGCGCATCCACTGCATCCCCATGCGCCCGGCAAGCGGCGCATAGATGTCCATCGTCTCGCGCGCCTTCTGCAGCTGCTTGTCGGGCCGCATGGCCCGGATGGTGCGCATGTTGTGCAGACGGTCGGCCAGCTTGACGAGGATGACCCGCAGGTCTTTCGACATCGCCATGAACAGCTTGCGGAAGTTCTCGGACTGTTTCGTCTCCGAGGACGACAACTGAAGGTTGGTCAGCTTGGTGACGCCGTCGACCAGCCCGGCGATCTCGGCGCCGAACTGACGCTCGACCTCGGAATAGGTCGACCGAGTGTCCTCGATGGTGTCGTGCAGAAGGGCGGTGACGATGGTGGCGTCGTCGAGCTGCTGCTCGGTCAGGATCGCCGCCACCGCGACGGGATGCGTGAAATAGCTCTCGCCCGAATGGCGCAGCTGGCCGTCGTGCATCTTGTCGCCATAGGCATAGGCCCGGCGGATCAGGTCGGCGTTGGTCTTCGGGTTATAGTTCTGGACCAGAGCGATCAGGTCGTCGGCGTCGATCATCCGGCCCCCACCCCCAGGGGGTGAAACCCTACGGCTGTCCCTGAGCTTCCATCAGGGCGCGAAGAAGCTTTTCCTCGCTCAGGTCGTCTTCGACCGGCTTGTCGCTCTCGGCGCCCATCAGAAGCGCCATGGCGTCCTCTTCGGGCTCGTCGACCTCGATCTGGGTCTGGTTCGCCTCGATCATCCGCTCGCGCAGATCCTCGGCCGACTGCGTCTCGTCGGCGATCTCGCGAAGGCTCACGACAGGGTTCTTGTCGTTGTCCCGGTCGACCGTCAGAGGCGATCCCGTCGCGATCTCTCGCGCCCGATGCGCGGCAAGCATCACCAGCTCGAACCGGTTCGGAACCTTGTCAACGCAGTCTTCAACCGTCACGCGGGCCATAACGAGGTCTCCGTCTTGAATGGGATCAGGGCGTCTACGTATTGAAGCGGTCCCTGAAACACAAGGGCAAACTGAGCCTGCAGGGCAGGTTTCGCGCGATCGTGACGACGCGACGTTCCGCAGATGACGCGACGCTCCTACGCAAAAGGATAGTTGAATGTCAGAGGGTTTAACTCATATTAACGCGCACTCGGGCATGGACGTTTCGTCCGCTCACGGTGTCGGGGAAATTCTGAAAGGACGTTCTCGTATGTTTTACAAGGACGAACGGCTTGCGCTGTTCATCGACGGATCCAATTTGTATGCGTCGGCGAAGGCTCTCGGTTTCGACATTGATTATAAGCTTTTACGGCAGGAATTCATGCGTCGCGGCAAGCTGCTGCGGGCCTTCTATTACACCGCCCTGCTGGAAAACGACGAATATTCCCCCATTCGGCCCTTGGTCGACTGGCTGCATTACAACGGCTTCAGCATGGTCACGAAGCCCGCCAAGGAATTCACCGACGGCCAGGGTCGGCGCAAGATCAAGGGCAACATGGACATCGAGCTTGCGGTCGACGCCATGGAGCTGGCCCCTCGCGTCGATCACATCGTCCTCTTCTCGGGCGACGGCGATTTCCGCCCTCTGGTCGAAAGCCTCCAGCGCCAGGGCGTGCGCGTCTCGGTCGTCTCGACGATCCGCTCGCAGCCGCCCATGATCGCCGACGAACTGCGCCGCCAGGCCGACAACTTCATCGAGCTGGATGAACTCAAGGACGTGATCGGCCGTCCGCCGCGCGAGCCCCGCGATACTGGCGGCGACAGCTAGGCCCGACTGGACGCTGGCGCCCAAAGCGCATACCTCTCTCCGCGACATGACGAAACCACTGCTGACCCTCTACCTCGCCGCGCCGCGCGGCTTCTGCGCCGGCGTCGACCGCGCCATCAAGATCGTGGAACTCGCGCTCGAGAAATGGGGCGCGCCGGTCTATGTCCGTCACGAGATCGTCCACAACCGCTATGTCGTCGACGAGCTTCGCGGCAAGGGAGCGGTCTTCGTCGAAGAGCTGGACGAGTGCCCCGCTGACCGCCCGGTCATCTTCTCGGCCCACGGCGTCCCGCGCGCGATCCCGGCCGAGGCCGAGCGCCGGAACATGGTCTACGTCGACGCCACCTGCCCCCTCGTCTCGAAGGTCCACATCGAGGCCGAGCGCCATTACGCGAACGGCCTCCAGATGGTGATGATCGGCCACGCCGGTCACCCCGAGACGCTCGGCACCATGGGCCAGTTGCCCGAGGGCGAGGTGATCCTTGTCGAGACGGTCGACGACGTGGCCTCCATCGCGCCCCGCGATCCGACCCGCCTCGCTTTCATCACGCAGACGACGCTGTCGGTCGACGACACCGCCGACATCGTCGCAGCGCTTCAGGCCCGCTTCCCCTCCATCGTCGGGCCGCACAAGGAAGACATCTGCTACGCCACCACCAACCGTCAGGAAGCCGTGAAGCGGATCGCGCCCGTGATCGACGCCCTTCTCGTGATCGGTGCGCCGAATTCGTCCAACTCCAAGCGCCTCGTCGAGGTGGGCCGCGCCGCGGGGTGCGGCTATGCCCAGCTCGTCCAGCGCGCCGACGAGATCGACTGGCGCGCGCTCGGCGACATCCGGTCCATCGGCCTCACCGCGGGCGCCAGCGCGCCCGAGGTGCTCGTGAACGAGGTCATAGACGCCTTCCGCGACCGCTTCGACGTCACCGTCGAGATGGTCGAGACCGCCATCGAAACCGTCAACTTCAAGGTGCCCCGCGTGTTGCGCAAGGCCAGCGCCTGATGCCGGACGCCGAGACGCTTGCGGCCTACGCGCTGCGCGCCGACGACTATGCCGACCGCTTCGCCAAAGGGCGGCCCGACCGTCATCTCGAAGCCTTCATCGCCGCTCTTCCCGCGTCAGCCCGCATCCTCGACCTCGGCTGCGGACCCGGCCGCGCGGCGTCCCGCATGATGCGAGAGGGCTTCGAGGTCGACGCCTGGGATGCCTCCCCTGAAATGGCGCGCGTCGCGCTCGACCGCTTCGGCATCGACGTCCGCATCGCCACCTTCGACGACCTGGACGCGACCGCCGTCTACGACGGCATCTGGGCCAACTTCTCGCTCCTGCACGCGCCCCGCGCCGAGATGCCTGTCCACCTCGCCCGGATTTCTCGCGCGCTGAAGCCGGGGGGCTTCTTCCATCTCGGCCTCAAGACAGGAACCGGCGAGGCGCGAGACAGCCTCGGCCGCTTCTACACATTCTACGGCGAGGACGAGCTCGACGGCCTTCTCGCCGACGCAGGTTTCACAGTCCTCGACCGGACCACCGGCGCCGAGAAGGGCCTCGGCGGTACGACAGACCCCTTCATCATCCTCAGGGCACGCCGGAATGACTGACCTCACGCTCTATTCGATGCCGTCCTCGGGCAACTCCTACAAGGTGCGACTCCTCCTTGCGCTTCTTGGTCGGCCATACCGCCACCTCGGGATGGAGTACGAGTCGACCGCCCTCGCAGCGGCGCACAGCATGGGTGCGTTGCCCCTGAAGAAACTGCCGGTCCTCGAACTCGCTGACGGCACGCGCATCCCGGAATCGAACGCGATCCTCTGCTACCTCGCGGACGGCACCGACTGGATGCCCTCCGACCCCGTCGAGCGCGCGCTGACCCTCGGCTGGATGTTCTGGGAGCAGAACCAGCACGAGGGCGTCATCGCCGTTCGCGCCGCGATCCTGTCCTATGAAAGCCGCCGACACCTGCGCACCCCCGAACGGCTGGGCGAACTTCTCGACCGCGGGCACGCCCTCCTCGCCATCATGGACGAGGCCCTTCGCACCCGCGACTGGATCGCCATCGACCGTCCGACCGTCGCCGACATCTCGCTCTACGGCTACACCCATTCGGCGGGAACCAAGGGCGGCTTCGACCTCGCCCGCTTTCCGGCCGTCCAAGCCTGGCTCGCGCGCGTCGAGGCGCTCCCCGGGCACGTCGGATTGATCGACATCCCGGCATGAGCGAACTTTTCGCCTACACCGACGGGGCCTGTTCAGGAAACCCCGGACCCGGCGGCTGGGGCGTCCTGATGGTCGCCCGCGACGGCGATGCCGTTCTAAAGACCCGCGAGTTGAACGGCGGCGAAGCGGCGACGACGAACAACCGGATGGAGCTCATGGCCGCCATCGGCGCGCTCGAGGCGCTGACGCGACCCTCCGTCATTACGGTCGTGACCGACTCGGTCTACGTCCGCAACGGCGTCACCGAATGGATCCATAGCTGGAAGCGGAACGGCTGGCGCACCTCGGCGAAGAAGCCCGTCAAGAACGACGACCTCTGGCGTCGGCTGGACGAAGCGCGTGGCCGGCACCAGGTGACCTGGGAGTGGATCAAGGGCCATGCCGGCCACCCCGAGAACGAACGCGCCGACGAACTCGCGCGGGAAGGCATGGCCCCCTTCAAGCCGCAGAGGGTGCGGGACTGACGTTGGCCGTTAACCGGACCACCCACCGACGCAATACCGACGTGATACCGACGCGATACCGAATGGCCGTTTCGCACCAACGGCCTGAAAGTTAACGCCGGTTCCGCCGCTTCCGCACGACCGCCTCGGACGGGATCAGGATCAGCGCCCCCGCCGCCCCGATGATCGCGTCGACGCCAGGCCGGCCGAACGACAAACCGAACATCACCTTGGCCATGAACAGAAGGATGACGCCGCCAAGGGCGATGATGATCGCCTGAATGACGCCGTGGTGCGTCAGATCCCATTTCTCGGCCAGGTAGGCGACGATCCCGCCGATCACCAGCGACCCGAAGAAGGAAAAGAACATCTGCGCGACTCCTCGTTTTGCGGCGCAGTCTAGACCGGCCGCTCCCCGTCGGAAAGCGGCCCGACCCGCAAACGAAAAGGGCAGGCGCTGCCGCCTGCCCTTTCCCTAAAGATGAACGATTCCGGTCAGTTGCCGGTGGCGCTCGCCACGTCGACCGACACGCCCGGACCCATGGTCGAGGACAGGGCGACCTTCTTCATGTAGGTACCCTTCGCGCCCGCCGGACGAGCCTTCGAGACCGCGTCGACGAACGCGCGAATGTTCTCGATCAGCTTGGCCTCGTCGAACGACGCCTTGCCGACACCGGCATGGATCACGCCGGCCTTCTCGGCCTTGAACTGGACCTGTCCGCCCTTGGCGGCCTCGATGGCCTCCTTGACGTCCATTGTCACCGTGCCGACCTTCGGGTTCGGCATCAGGTTGCGGGGGCCCAGAACCTTGCCCAGGCGACCGACGATCGGCATCATGTCCGGGGTCGCGATGCAGCGATCGAACTCGATCTTGCCCGACTGGACCGTCTCCATCAGGTCTTCCGCACCAACGATGTCGGCGCCGGCGGCCTTGGCCTCGTCGGCCTTGGCGCCGCGCGCGAAGACGGCGACGCGAACGGTCTTGCCGGTGCCGTTCGGCAGGTTGACCGTGCCGCGGACCATCTGGTCGGCATGGCGCGGGTCGACGCCGAGGTTCATCGCGATTTCAACGGTTTCGTCGAACTTCGCCGTCGCGTTGGACTTCACCAGGGCGACGGCATCCTCGACCGTAAGGTTCTCCTTGCCGACGAAGGCTTCGCGGGCGGAGGTTGTGCGTTTACCGAGCTTGGCCATGACTTATCCCCTCACCTCGATACCCATGGACCGCGCAGAGCCCAGGATGATCTTCATTGCCTGTTCGACGTCGTTCGCGCTGAGGTCCTTCATCTTGGCCTCGGCGATCTCGCGCAGCTGAGCGGTCGTGACGGTGCCAACGGTTTCCCGCGAGGGGGTCTTGGCGCCCGAAGACAACTTGGCGGCCTTCTTCAGGAGGTACGACGCCGGGGGCGTCTTGATGTCCATCGTGAAGGACTTGTCCTGGTAGTAGGTGATCACGGTCGGGCAGGGCGCACCCGGCTCCATCTCCTGCGTCTTGGCGTTGAACGCCTTGCAGAATTCCATGATGTTGATGCCGCGCTGACCCAGCGCCGGTCCGACCGGCGGGGAGGGGTTCGCTTGCCCGGCTTTTACTTGGAGCTTGAGTTGCCCCATGACTTTCTTGGCCATTGGCCGTCTCCTGTTTCAACGGCTTCGAAACGCGTTCCGAAACCTTTGGTTGACGTGGTCCGGTCCGGCGGTCGCGACCGCCTCGCCTCCCACGGAGGGTGCCGCCCCTTGGGCGACCGGCGGGGGATATCCGCACCCGGCCTGAAAAGCAAGAGCCGGAATTACCCGGCGCCCGAGACTTCCGAGCAAAAAGGTGAGCGTCAGCCGTTCTTCGAAACCTGAGTGAACTCGAGCTCGACCGGCGTCGCGCGTCCGAAGATCGACACCGTCACCTTCAGGCGCTGGTGGTCCTCGTCCACTTCCTCGACCGTGCCTTCGAAATCCTCGAACGGACCGTCGTTGACCTTCACCTTCTCGCCGATGTCGAAGCTGATCATCAGCTTCGGCTGGCTCTCGCCTTCCTCGACACGGTTGAGGATCGCGTTGACCTCGTCGTCCCGCATCGGCATCGGGCGACCTTGCGGGCCCAGGAAGCCGGTCACGCGGTTGATCGAGGTGATGAGGTGATAGCCTTCGTCGGTCATCTCCATCCGCACCAGGACATAGCCGGGCATGAAACGCCGCTCGGCAGTCACCTTCTTGCCGCGTCTGATCTCGATGACCTCTTCGGTCGGAACCAGCACTTCCTCGATCTGCTCCTGAAGACTGGCGTCCTCCACTGCATGACGGATCTGCTCCGCGACCTTCTTTTCGAAGTTCGACAGCACGCTCACGGAATACCAGCGCTTCGCCATGGGTCAGGTCCTCTTGCAGATGCGGCGAAAGCGCCGCCCGGAAATGAAAGCGGCGTGCAACAGGTGCACGCCTCTACAGGATCGCCAGATACCCGCATGGAACTCGGATGACAAGTCCCAAGGCCTCTGCGGTGCAGAGCGCCGTTCAGCCGAAGAAGGTGAGGATGCCCTTCAGGCCTTCACGGATGATCAGGTCGATGATGAGAAAGAAGGTGGCCGTCAGCATCGCCAGGATGAAGACCATCACCGAGGTCAGAACAACTTCGCGGCGCGCCGGCCAGACGACCTTCGAAATCTCGGCGCGTGCCTGCTGGGCGAACTGAAGCGGGTTTCTGGTAGCCATCTCGGGTCCTTTCGGCTTTGCGCGCAGATACGCTCAACCGACGGCCGGTTCAACCCCGCCCGTCGGTCGACGACCGGGACGCTCAGAACTCGAGCGTTTCCGACTCGGGGCGCGAACGGGCGCGAAGACGGCCAAGCGGCGTGTCGTCGGCCGGGCCATGCGCGGACGGCGGAGGAACGTCGAGGCTGCGGTCCTTCCGGCCCGTTTCGGCTGGAGCGAGCTTCTGCATGACCTCGTCGCTCGACACCCTGGGCCTGTTCTTTTCCTCGCGTTCTTCCAGCGACTTCTGGTAACCGAGAAAAGCGCATAGGAACGCAAGGATGCCGCCCACCACGAAGATGCGCGTGTCGGCAGGCTCGCCCGCCTGTACGACGAGGTTGTGAAGCCACCATGTCCCGGCAAGGGCGGTGCCAGCGAAGGCATAGAACCCGACGGGAGGCAGGAAGCTGAACATGCCGAGCATGTGGTCCTCCGTTGAAGATGAACGGAAGCCAATCATCCGAAACTGGCGAAATTGTGTCTCAATTCGCCAATTTAACGAGCACTATCAAGGAAGGTATTTGGCAGGGGCAGAGGGACTCGAACCCACGACCTACGGTTTTGGAGACCGTCGCTCTACCAACTGAGCTATACCCCTGCAGCGAGCGCCTGACTAAGCT
Organism: Silicimonas algicola; assembly: GCF_003970735.1. Taxonomy (GTDB): domain Bacteria; phylum Pseudomonadota; class Alphaproteobacteria; order Rhodobacterales; family Rhodobacteraceae; genus Silicimonas; species Silicimonas algicola. The sequence goes on along the minus strand of NZ_CP034588.1, from coordinate 97,770 downwards.
GTCGCCGGACCGGAATCAAGCGGCTTCGTCAGTATTTCAGGCGAAGCTGGGCGGCTTCGACATACTTGCCTGCGCTGACGAGTTCGGTCGCGAAGGCACCGATCCGATCCGCCGGAAGACCGGCGGTGATCGCGCGGCCGAAACGCTCCAGTCCTTCGGCCGCGTGGCCGTCGTGGACCAGCGCGATGGCGATGTAGTAGTGCGCCCACGGGTCGTTCACACCCGTCGCGAGGCAGTTCTCGGCCGCAGCCCGCGCCGTCTCGAAATCCTTCAGCTCCAGCGCGATATAGCTCTTCATGAGGTGGTCGGTATGGTCCGCCCCGTCGAGGGCCAGCCCCCTGTCGATGACGGCCAGCGCCTCGAGGAACCGGCCGTCCACGGTCAGGGCATCCGCGTACCAGTAGAGAATGGCGTTGTTCGGTCCCAGCCGGGCATCCGCCTCCCGGTAGGTGTCGATCGCCTCGCTGCGACGCTGAAGCGCCATGAGCGAGAGGCCCTTCTCGATGTAACCGGAGGCGCGGTCGGGATAGGCCGCGATCATGCGTTCCGACTCTCTCAGCGCCTGCGCGTTCCGGTCGAGGTTCCTCAGCGCGATGATGCGATAGACCTCGGTGGCGAAGTCGCCAGGCGCATCTGCCAGAAGGTCGTTGAAGGCGGTCAGAGCAGCTTCGTTATCGTTCAGGCCGATCTTTGTACGGCCAAGACCGAAGCGCGCATTGACGTCGTCGGGGTCGATCCGCAAGGCGCCTTCAAAGGCCTCGGCCGCCCCCTGAAAGTCCTGCGCATCGAAAAGGCTCCACCCCAGTTCGCGAAGCGCCCAGATGTATTCCGGGTCGATCGACAGGGCAGCGCGCAGTCTCTCGCGCGCCTCCTCGGCGTCGACCTTGCCCGTGCGCCGACCCGTGCCGGCCGTGCCCGACAGGCCCTGGACCGACACGTCGATTGACAGAGACGTCGAGAAAGCCTCGTAGGCCGCAGCGTCGTCCTGAAGCTCCCACAAGGCCCAGCCGAGCCCATTCCATGCGTCGATCGAACGGGGATCGAGCTGCGTCGCGGCGCGATAACTCGATGCGCCTGCCTCGTGCTCGCCCTGCCAGGAGAGACCGTCGCCCCGCGCGACGGTCAGTTCGACCCGCTGTGCGGGCGTCAGCGCGGCGTCCGTCAGGGCCGCGTCGCAGGCTGCGACGATGCGATCGGGGCTTTCGGTGCGGGCAAGGCAGATCCGGGCCAGCGTCTCCTCGGAGGAAGTGACAAGCGGCTTTGCCGCCAGCGGACCGGCCGCGACGACTAAAGCGAGAACGCTGGTGCGCAGGATCGACATGGCCCGCTCCGACTGCGCCCCCGCACAGGATTCGGAACTGACGTTGCCACTGAAAAATGGCGGTTTTTGGGTCAGGACGGATGCAGTGCCCCTGATAGCAAAGGGCGGCCCATGGGCCGCCCCTTTCAATCACTTGTCGCGGAAGTTACGCGAGGATCTTCGAGACGACGCCCGAACCGACGGTGCGGCCGCCTTCGCGGATGGCGAAGCGCAGGCCGTCTTCCATCGCGATCGGCGCGATCAGCTCGACCGTGAACTTCAGGTTGTCGCCCGGCATCACCATCTCGGTCCCCGACGGAAGCTCCACCGTCCCGGTCACGTCCGTCGTGCGGAAGTAGAACTGCGGGCGGTAGTTCGCGAAGAACGGCGTGTGACGGCCGCCCTCGTCCTTCGTCAGGATGTAGACCTCGCACTCGAACTTCGTGTGCGGCTTCACCGAACCCGGCTTGCACAGAACCTGCCCGCGCTCCACCGCCTCGCGGTCGATGCCGCGCAGCAGCGCGCCGATGTTGTCGCCGGCCTCCCCGCGGTCGAGAAGCTTGCGGAACATCTCGACGCCCGTGCAGGTCGTCTTCTGCGTCGCCTTCAGCCCCACGATCTCGAGCTCGTCGCCCACGTTCACCACGCCGCGCTCGACCCGGCCCGTCACGACGGTGCCACGGCCAGAGATCGAGAACACGTCCTCGATCGGCATCAGGAACGGCAGGTCGATCGCGCGCTCGGGCTGCGGGATGTACTCGTCCACCGCATCCATCAGCTTCTTGATCGACTCGACCCCGATCTCGGGATCGCGGTCCTCGAGAGCGGCCAGAGCCGAACCCGCGATGATCGGGATGTCGTCGCCCGGATAGTCGTAGGCCGACAGAAGCTCGCGCACTTCCATCTCGACAAGCTCCAGAAGCTCGGCATCATCGACCTGGTCGACCTTGTTCAGGTAGACGACCAGCGCCGGAACGCCGACTTGGCGCGCCAGAAGGATGTGCTCGCGCGTCTGCGGCATCGGGCCGTCGGCCGCGTTCACCACCAGGATCGCGCCGTCCATCTGCGCGGCGCCCGTGATCATGTTCTTGACGTAGTCGGCGTGGCCCGGGCAGTCGACGTGCGCATAGTGGCGCTTGGCCGTCTCGTACTCGACGTGCGCCGTCGAGATCGTGATCCCGCGCGCCTTCTCTTCGGGTGCCGCGTCGATCTGGTCGTAGGCCTTGAACTCGCCGAACGACTTCGTCAGCGCCGCCGTCAGTGTCGTCTTGCCGTGGTCGACGTGACCGATCGTGCCGATGTTGCAGTGCGGCTTCGCGCGGTTGAACTTTTCCTTCGCCATTGCCCTTCTAGCCTCTACCTGGGTCCCAACTCGCGGGCCACGTATGGTATCGGTGGCGGAAAATCAAGCGTCAGTTGGCCGGCGCGGAGGCCCCGATGTCCTGCGTCGACAGGCTGTCGATCCGGGGCGCATAGGTCGCGGCGTCGTAGGGCACGCGGACCTGTCCGGGAACAGGCGCGAACCAGGCCTCGTTCTCGCGCAGCCAGTCCTCGATCTCGCGGGCGAGGCTCTCGGAAAGGTTCTCCAACTGTTCTTCGCCGGTGCGGACATAGCCCGACCCGATAACGGGGACTGCGTTCTTCAAACCTTCGCCCGCATAGAAGCGCTTCGGCTTGTCGTTCAGCTTCTTCTGCGTTGCGTTGTCGAAGACGGTGACGTCGGCGATCAGGACCGACTTCGGCGCATAGACGACGGGGATGCCGGGTTGCCCCAGAACCAGGCCGCCGACCACGATCCCCAGATGATAGAGACCGTCGCCGTCGTAGCGGCGAAGCCGTGCGGCCACCGCGTTCTGGACAGACGCCTCGATCTGGGTCTCGGTGAACTCGCGCGAGAAGGGACCCTCGGTGACTTTGTCTGCAATGGCGATGTTGTGCCCGAGGCGGAATTGCCCGATGGCGACAGGCGGCTGTGTCAGGTCTTCCTCCGGCGCGCAGGCCACAAGCGCCATGCACATGACCGCTGTCCTGATGATGCCTCGCATGACGATCCCCCAATCGCGCAGGTTTCCCGTCACCTATCGTGGAGCGCCGGTGGCGGCAACCGTCCGCGGCTTCTCAGGTGAAGCGGTTGTCCTGCGGAAAGCCCCTCGGCGCCATACGGCCAGCCGCGGCGCGGGCGCCGACCCATTCCTCGAGTTCGGTCACCGTGCGCGTGCGGCCCGCCGGGTCGAGCCAGCTCAGCCCATCGGCCAGCGTGAAGGTGCGGGCGTCCGACAAACCGCCGTCCTTGAACTTCTGGAGCCTCACACCCTTGCCGCGTCCCATCTCGGGCAGCTCTGATACCGGGAACACAAGAAGCTTCCGGTTCTCGCCGACCGAAGCGACATGATCGCCGTCGACGGGACGGCAGACGCGGGCCTTCACGTCGCCCTTGACGTTCAGCACCTGCCGACCGGCGCGCGTCTGGGCGACGACCTCGTCCTCGGGCACCACGAAGCCGTCACCGGCGTCCGAGACGACAAGACGCTTCGCTCCGGGACGATGCACGAACAGGGCGACGATGCCGGCCTCGTTCGGCAGGTCGACCATCAGACGCACGGGCTCGCCCATGCCCCGGCCGCCGGGAAGACTGGCGGCCGACAGCGTGTAGAAGCGTCCGTTCGCACCGAAGAGCAGAATCCGATCCGTCGTCTCGGCATGGAACATGTGGCGGGGTCCGTCGCCGTCCTTGAACTTGATGTCCTGATCGGGCGACAAATGCCCCTTCATCGCCCGGATCCATCCCATCTGCGAGCAGACGACCGTGATCGGCTCGCGCTCGATCAGCGCCTCCAGCGGCACGTCCTCGACCTCGATCGCCTCGCCGAAGGTGGTCCGCCGCGCGTCTCCGAACTGCTTCTTCACGGACCGCAGCTGGTCCGCGATGGTCGACCATTGCCGCCCTTCGTCCGCCAGAAGATCCTCCAGATCGGCGCGCTCGTGCGTCAGCTCGTCGAACTCGCGCCGCAGCTCGATCTCCTCGAGACGGCGCAGGGACCGCAGGCGCATGTTCAGGATCGCGTCGACCTGAACCTCGGACAACTCGCCCTCTCCGGGCGCGGGAGCGACATAATCCTTCTCCGAGGTCGCGCGGACGTGGTCCTTCGACCAGTCCTCACGCATCAGCGCCGCCTTGGGGTCGTCGTCATAACGGATGATGTCGATGACGCGGTCGAGGTTCAGGAAGGCGACGATGAAGCCTTCCAGCACCTCGAGACGGTGGTCGATCTTGTCGAGCCGGTGCCGCGACCGCCGGAGCAGCACATCGCGCCGATGGGCCAGGAAGGCGCGCAGCACCTCCTTCAGAGAGCAGACCTTGGGCGTCACCCCGTCGATCAGCACATTCATGTTCAGGCTGAACCGCGTCTCGAGATCCGAGTTACGGTAGAGCATCCCCATCAGCACTTCGGGGTCGATGTTGCGCGACCGTGGCTCCAGCACGATGCGGATGTCATCGGCGCTTTCGTCGCGGACGTCGGCCAGGATCGGGACCTTCTTGGTCTGGATGGTCTCGGCCAGCTTCTCGATCAGTTTCGACTTCTGAACCTGGTAGGGGATCTCGGTGACGACAACCTGCCATTGGCCTCGGCCCAGGTCCTCGACCACCCACCTAGCGCGCACGCGAAAGCCGCCACGTCCGGTGCGGTAGGCTTCGGCGATGACCTCGGGTGTCTCGATGATCGTACCGCCCGTCGGGAAATCGGGGCCGGGCACCATCTCGATCAGCGTGTCGTCGCGAACGAGGTCGCTGTTCTTCGCCTTCGCAAGATGGATGCAGGCGTCGCACAACTCACCGATGTTGTGCGGCGGGATGTTCGTCGCCATGCCGACGGCGATGCCGGAGGAACCGTTGGCCAAGAGGTTCGGCAGCGCTGCGGGCAGGACGATGGGCTCTTCGAGGGTGCCGTCATAGTTCGGCCGGAAGTCGACAGCGTTCTCGTCGAGACCGTCGAGCAGCGCCTCGGCCACGGCCGTCAGACGCGCCTCGGTGTAGCGGGAGGCGGCGGGGTTGTCGCCATCGATGTTGCCGAAGTTGCCCTGCCCGTCGACGAGCGGATAGCGGACGTTGAACTCCTGCGCGAGGCGCGCCATCGCGTCGTAGATCGCGCCGTCGCCGTGCGGGTGATAGTTGCCCATGACGTCGCCCGAGATCTTCGCCGACTTCCGGAATCCACCGGTCGAACTGAGTCGCAATTCGCGCATGGCGTAGAGGATTCGGCGATGCACCGGCTTCAGACCATCCCGCACATCCGGGAGGGCGCGATGCATGATCGTCGACAGCGCGTAGGTGAGGTAACGCTCCCCGATCGCGCGGCGCAGTGGCTCGGCCAACTCCACGGGCTCGATATTGGGGTCATCCGACTTGACGGTCATAGATGCTGTATTAGCGGCGTGAGTCTCGGCGGTAAAGCGGCGCCTTGCACGAAAAGCACACCGGAACTTTCCCCCTAACCGGACGTTCTGCCGGACATATACTCATCTGTGGACGGGGTGTATGCCCGGCCAATTCCTTTGGGGGGAAGCAAATGTTGTACAAGCTGTCCGCGGCCACGTTGGCCGCATTCGTTGCCGTTCTCCACTTTGCAGGGGACGTTCCAGGTCCCGAAGTCGCCCGCGCATCCAATGCGTCCGATGCGACCGGCCTGAGTTTGGCCGCCTTCAGCCTGTCTCCCGAAACCGAAAAGACCGTGCGGCGCAATTCGTCTTTGGTGTCAGAAGAAGAAGCTGTGCGCCTCGCCCTGGAAGCCGGCGCCCGCGTCAGGTCGGAGCGTGAGATCGCCCCGCTACGCGGCGCGGTCGCCAGCGCCGTCGCCGACACCGGCGACACCATGACCGACGCCGACCCGGTCGGTGACCTTGTGCCATCCGATAAACTGGCGGGCTGGGTTGTCACCGGGGACAGCGTCAACCTGCGCAATGGTCCCGGCACCGGCAATGCCGTTGTCGGCCAGGTGGTCCTCGGGACCAAGGCCGACGTCCTCGATTCGAAGGACGGCTGGCACCTGATCGAAACCGCCGACGGTGCGTCGTCCGGCTGGATCTTCGGCAAGTTCCTCGACGAACGTCAGCCCGGCTGAACCAGCCGGATTGACTTGCCGCGCCTTGCACGGCCATGTCACCGCCACCCAGGGAGGCGAGACATGGCCGGACAGCGCAAGACCATCCTCATCACTGGCTGCTCTTCGGGCATCGGCTATGATGCCGCGCACGGGCTTTCGAGCCACGGCTGGCGCGTGTTGGCCACGTGCCGGAAGCCTGCAGACTGCGCTCGGCTGGAAGCGGAAGGGTTGGAGAGCTTTCCTCTCGATTACAGCGACGAGGACAGCATTGCCACCGCCGTGGATGAGACACTCTCGCGCACCGGCGGCACGCTCGACGCGGTCTTCAACAACGGCGCTTTCGGCATCCCCGGCCTTCTCGAAGACATGCCGCGCGACGCGCTCCGCTCTATCTTCGAGACGAATTTCTTCGGCCAGCACGACCTGACGCGGCGCCTGATCCCCACGTTCCGCGCCCAGGGACGCGGGCGCATCCTGATGAATTCATCCATCCTCGGCTTCGCCGCGCTGGCCTGGCGCGGGGCCTACAACTCCACCAAGTTCGCGATGGAAGGGTGGGCCGACACCCTGCGGCTCGAGATGCGCGGCACCGGGATACACGTCATCCTGATCGAGCCGGGACCGATCACCTCGGAGATCCGCCGGAAGTCCATTCCGCATTTCGAACGATGGATCGATCCCTCGGCCTCGGCCCGCGCCGCCGACTACGAGCGCCGCCTGAAACCGCGGCTCTACAACGCCGGCAAAACGCCCGACCGGTTCGAGTTGCCCGCGCGCGCCGTGACCGACGCTGTCGAGGCGGCACTCGTCGCAGCGAAGCCGCGCGCGCGCTACAGGATCACCACGCCAACCAAGCTTGCCGCTCTCGGCAAGCGTCTGCTGCCAACGTCGCTTACGGACGCGATCCTTAGTCGCGCCTGAAGCTCTTCGCTTTCCCCCGACGATGGCCTAGGTGAGGAACAAAGGAGAGCGCCCATGCTGATGCAAGATCCGCTGTTCATCGTCGTCATCGTCGCGGTTCTCGTGGTGGCAGGTATCCTTCTGACCGGCATTGGGGGCTTCGCCAAAGGCGGCGACTTCAACCGCAAGCACGCCAACCGCATCATGCGCTACCGCATCTATGCCCAGGCCGTCGCGATCGCGCTGATCCTCGCCTTCGTGCTGATCCGGCGCGGAGGCTGACGCATGGTCGTCCTGAACAAGATTTACACCCGGACCGGTGACGGAGGAGAGACGGCGCTCGTCGACGGCACCCGCGTTCCGAAGCACGCCCTCCGCGTCTCGACGTACGGCACGGTGGACGAGTTGAACGCCACGCTCGGGGTCGCTCGACTTCACGCCTCGGGCGAGGCGGACGCTGGGCTGTCGCGAATCCAGAACGACCTCTTCGACCTTGGCGCCGACCTCGGGCGGCCCGATCCGGAGAAGGACGCCGACGCGGGCTATCCGGTGCTGCGCATCGTGCCCTCGCAGGTCGACCGCCTGGAAGCCGAGATCGACGCCATGATCGCGCGTCTCGAACCGCTGCGGTCCTTCATCCTTCCGGCAGGCTCCGCGCTCTCGGCGCACCTCCATGTCTCGCGCACCGTTGCGCGCCGCGCCGAACGCCTCGCGACCGAACTCGCCCTGTCCGACAGGGTCAACGAGGCCGCGATCCGTTACCTGAACCGGCTGTCGGACTGGTTGTTCTGCGCCGCGCGGATCGCCAACGACGAAGGCCGCGCCGATGTGCTGTGGGTTCCGGGAGCCAACCGCTAGCGATGTCCACATGTGATTCCCGACGATGTTGCAGGAAACGCGGCGTCCTTGGCCTCTGTCGCGTCGATTTTGACCTGTCGTCCATGGCGAGGCTTCGCTAAACCCGCCGTGACCGAAGAAAAGGGAGTTTGCGCAGATGAAGGTGCTCGTGCCTGTCAAACGCGTGATCGACTACAACGTGAAGGTCCGCGTGAAGGCGGACGGAAGCGGCGTCGATCTGGCGAACGTCAAGATGTCGATGAACCCCTTCGACGAGATCGCCGTCGAAGAGGCGATCCGCCTGAAGGAAGCCGGCAAGGCCGAGGAGGTCATCGCGGTCTCCATCGGCGTGAAGCAGGCGCAGGAAACGCTGCGCACCGCGCTGGCCATGGGCGCCGACCGCGCCATCCTGATCGTCGCGACCGATGACGTTCATACCGACATCGAGCCGCTTGCCGTGGCCAAACTTCTGAAGGCGGTGATCGACGAAGAGCAGCCGGGTCTCGTCCTCTGCGGCAAGCAGGCCATCGACAACGACATGAACGCCACCGGCCAGATGCTGGCTGCGCTGACCGGCTGGTCTCAGGCGACCTTCGCCTCCGAGGTGAAGATCGAGGGAGACCACGCCATCGTCACGCGCGAGGTCGACGGAGGACTTCAGACCATCAAGGTCACGATGCCTGCGATCGTCAGCGTCGACCTGCGCCTGAACGAGCCGCGGTACGCCTCGCTGCCGAACATCATGAAGGCGAAGAAGAAGCCGCTGGAAGAGAAGACGCCGGCCGATTACGGCGTCGACGTCGCACCGCGGCTTCAGGTGGTGAAGACGACCGAACCCGAGACGCGCAAGGCTGGCGTCATGGTGCGAGACGTCGACACGCTTGTGGCAAAACTCAAGGAAGCGGGGGCGATCTGATGGCAGTTCTACTTCTTGCCGAGGTGACCGACGGCCAATTGAACATCGACGCCACCTCGAAGGCCGTGACTGCCGCCAAGGCGCTCGGCGACGTGACCGTCCTTTGCGCCGGGGCCTCGGCCTCGGCAGCGGGTGAAGCGGCGTCGAAGATCGACGGCGTTTCGAAGGTGCTGGTTGCCGAGGATCCCTCGCTCGGGCATCGCCTGGCCGAACCGACCGCCGCCCTCATCCAGGGTCTTGCGGGCGACTACAGCCATATCGTCGCGCCCGCGACCACCGACGCGAAGAACGTCATGCCGCGGGTCGCCGCTCTTCTCGACGTCATGGTGATCTCGGACATATCGGGCGTGGTCGACGGCGATACCTTCGAGCGGCCGATCTATGCCGGCAACGCGATCCAGACCGTCAAGTCGTCGGACGCGACCAAGGTGCTGACCGTCCGCACCTCGACCTTCGACGCCGCTGGCCAAGGCGGATCCGCTCCGGTTGAGACGATCTCGGCGGCCGCCAATCCCGGCCTGTCGGAATGGCTCGAGGACAAGGTGGCCGCCAGCGACCGTCCCGAGTTGACCAGCGCCGGCATCGTCGTCTCGGGGGGGCGCGGCGTGGGATCCGAGGAGAACTTCGAGCTGATCGAGAAGCTGGCCGACAAGCTGGGCGCCGCCGTCGGCGCGTCCCGCGCGGCGGTCGACTCGGGCTATGCCCCGAACGACTGGCAGGTGGGACAGACGGGCAAGGTCGTGGCCCCGGCCCTCTACGTGGCCGTCGGCATCTCCGGCGCGATCCAGCACCTTGCCGGGATGAAGGACTCGAAGATCATCGTCGCGATCAACAAGGACGAAGAGGCGCCGATCTTCCAGGTCGCCGACTACGGACTCGTGGGCGACCTCTTCACCCTCGTTCCCGAGCTGATCGAAAAGCTCTGAGGCGTCACGCCGTCGACCGGGTCCGCGTCTGTCGCGGGCCCGGCGAATTTCTCACCCGCGCAATCTCCTCCGCCAGCCGCTCCGCCGCCGCCGAGTGCTGCGCGCCGCCCGGCAGCGCAAGGGCCGCATCCGTCTCGACCGCCCGAAACAGCTTGCCCACCATCCGTGCCCGCGGCGAGGTATCCTCAGCCACGACCTCGACCAAGCCCGCGATATCGGGCGTCAGCGCGTCCAGCATGGCTCGATCGACGAAGGCGGGCTCTATGCCGTCCGACAGACGTCCCGGCTCCTCCGGCCGCCGATCCGACATCCACAGCAGGATGACCTTCGTCCCGATCGTCTGCACGATGCGACGCATCCGCTGGACCCAAGCCCATTTCAACTCCTGCACGACGGCATCGAAAGCGGCAGGCGACCGCGAATGAAGCGTCGTCAGAAGGTGCCCCGTGAAGTTGATCTCCGAGAAATCGACGTCGGGAAACATCTCTCTCAGCGGAGGCGACACGGCCAGGAAGCGGTCGTTCCGCCGCGTGTGGACGCTGTAGAGCCTATTCGACATGTTCTGCGCTCCCAGAACCTGAAGCACCGTCACCTCCGCTTGCGCGGCCGCGTCGAGTAGCCACCTTTCCTGCGCGAAAAGCGACAGGCCGGCTTGGCTGACGCCGAGGTTCAGCACCTGCGTTCCCAACCAGTCGCTCAGAAGAGATGGATAGGGGTGTTCGACATAGCGCCCGAACGTCTCGGTCCCGCCGAGGACGGCGACATAGGGACGGTCGAGGCAGCACAACGGCCCGCGAAACCGCAGCCGCGTGCCGTCATAACGGCACCAGCCGTAATCAAGCGGGTCTGCGATTTTCTCTGTCTCGTCCGCCACGTCGTCCACCCTGCAAAAGACACGGTTTCCGCATGTTTCGACCGAAGGCCTTGAGATACCCCTAAAGTTCAATTTTTACCTATCCCCCGCCCTTGCACGGGGTTCCAGCAACCGCCTATGGTCGCCTTGGCAACGACAGGGCGCGACATGGATATCAAGACAGTGGGCGTGGTCGGCGCAGGCCAGATGGGCAACGGCATCGCGCACGTCTTTGCGCTGGCGGGCTATGAGGTCATCCTCAACGACATCGACCGCGCAACCCTGGACAACGCGCTCAAGCTGATCGACGCCAATCTCAAGCGTCAGGTCTCGCGCGACAGGATAACCGAGGAGACGGCGAAGGCGGCGATGGACCGCATCTCGACCACCATGACGCTGTCCGACCTCGGCAAGACCGACCTCGTGATCGAGGCGGCGACCGAGCGCGAAGCGGTCAAGTCTGCGATCTTCGAGGAGCTCGTCCCCCACCTGGGGCCGGACACCATCCTGACGTCGAACACCTCATCCATATCGATCACGCGCCTCGCAAGCCGGACCGACCGGCCGGAAAAATTTATGGGCTTCCACTTCATGAACCCCGTGCCCGTGATGCAGCTTGTCGAGCTGATCCGCGGCATCGCCACGGACGAAAAGACCTATAACGCCATGAAGACCGTCGTCGACCGCTTGGGCAAGACGTCGGCCACCGCCGAGGATTTTCCCGCCTTCATCGTGAACCGCATCCTGATGCCGATGATCAACGAGGCCGTCTACACGCTCTACGAGGGCGTGGGTTCGGTTCAATCCATCGATCAGGCGATGAAGCTGGGCACCAATCACCCGATGGGGCCGCTCGAGCTGGCCGACTTCATAGGGCTCGACACTTGCCTCGCGATCATGAACGTGCTGCACGACGGGTTGGCCGACACCAAGTACCGCCCCTGCCCGCTTCTGACGAAATACGTCGAGGCCGGTTGGCTGGGCCGCAAGACCGACCGCGGCTTCTACGACTATCGCCAGTCGCCGCCGGTTCCGACCCGTTAGAGTCTCACATACCTTCGCCGAAGCAGTCCGCGACCAGAGCCTCTATGGCATCGGCCAGTTCCTCGGCCTGAGTGCCGGTCGTCTCCACGTCGATCTTCGTCCCGCGCGAGGCCGCCAGCATCAGAAGTCCCATGATGCTGTCGCCCGAGGCGGACAGACCGTCCTTCGACACCTCTGCCGAGGCGTCGAATTCCTCGACCAGTTCCACCAGCTTCGCCGACGCGCGCGCGTGCAGACCCTTTTCGTTGACGATGGTCAGTGTGCGAGAGACGCCCACGACCGACTCACCCCTCGCCTTCGAAGCAGTCGATGTACTTCCGACCGGCTGCGAGCGCCGCGTTCACCGCCGTCGACAGCGGCTTGTGCCGTGTCTTCGCCAGCTTGATGAGCATGGGAAGGTTCGCGCCGTAGAGGATCTTGCGGTCGGCCGGGTTGCACGCCAGCAGCGACAGGTTCGACGGCGAGCCGCCGAACATGTCGGTGACCACCACGACCCCGCTTCCGGTGTCGACGCTGTCGGCGGCTGCACAGATCTCGGCCTGCTTGGCGGACCTGTCATGGTCGGGCTCAATCGAGATCGCACGCATGCCGGATTGCTTGCCGACCACATGCTCGACCGCGGCCAAGTATTCCTGGGCCAAACCCCCGTGAGCCACGATCACGATACCGATCAACCCGATTTCCCTACAGACGGCGACGGTTCCAATCCTCGTCGCTCAAGTTCCCGATGACGAGTTGACACCTGCCACCCGTTGTCCGCAAGGGCCTTTGCAAGTCTTTCGGCCACGGTAACCGACCTGTGTTGCCCGCCCGTACACCCCAGACCGACGGTCAGATAGGTCTTGCCTTCGTCCTTGAAGGCCGGGAGCAGGCTGATGACCAGTTCCGACACGCGACGGAAGAAGTCGCCGAACCGCGGATCGTCTTCGACGAAGGCTGCGACCTCCGGGTCGCGACCGTCAAGTGCGCGCAGCGCCGGTTCCCAGTGCGGGTTGGCAAGGAAACGCACGTCGAAGATCATGTCGATGCCGCGCGGCAGGCCCTGCTTGTAGCTGAAGCTCTCGACCGAGATCGCCATCATGCCCTCGACGCCCGGCCCGAAGCGGCGTTCCACCTCGGCGCGCAGATCGTGCGGCGACATGTCCGAGGTGTCGATCAGGTGGTCTGCGCGCGCACGGATCGGCGCCAAGAGCTCCAGTTCGCGCTCGATGCCGATCTCAGGCGTCTCGGACGGCGCCATCGGATGCCGTCGACGCGTCTCGGAATACCTCCTGAGCAGCACATCGGCCCGGCAGTCGAGGTACAGCACCTCGGCCTGAGCGGACTCTGACGCGGTGATCCGGTCCAGCACCGCCACGACGCCATCGACCGAGAAGTCTCGGTTTCGCACGTCGATCGCGACGGCGAGGGGCGGCATGGCGGCGGACCCGCCTAGCACACGGTCGAGAAGCGAGATCGGCAGGTTGTCGATGGTCTCGAAGCCGAGGTCCTCGAGCACATGGGCCGTGGTGGTACGCCCCGCGCCGGAGGCGCCGGTCAGCAGCACGACGCGCGCGGGAATCCCAGAGGGACGTTCAACTGTCATGGACGAGTCCGCCAAGAAGCAACAGTCGCAACATAGAGGGGAATGCCGCACTCTCAACCATGTGGATCAGCGGCAAGCGGACACCGGCAATCACGGTCTCGTGCAGCGGAGGCAGGCGCTCCTCCTCGACGGTGTCGAGATCGACGACCGCTCGCGCCACCGCTCGGCACGTGGGCACGCGCAGAAGGCCCAGACCCCGCGCTTCGATCATGCCTGTCGTCGCATCGGGCGAGGCAAGCGTCAGACTGCCCTCGGTCGGCGTTGCGATGACGCGGTCATCCGCGACGAGGGTCGCGCCGAGACCCAGGAGCTGAAGCGCCAGCGTCGACTTGCCCGATCCCGCCATGCCCCGGATCAGAAGTCCGGCCGTACCGAAGGCGACCGCCGTGGCGTGCAGGATGACCGGGCCGGACGGCGCGGACATCGTCGGCGCTCAGACCGGAAGGCCGACGACGAAGCGTGCGCCCAGGGGTTCGGAGGTGACGTCGGCGTCGGTCGGACGAATGTTCTCAGCCCAGATGACGCCGCCGTGCGCCTCGACGATCTGCTTCGAGATGGCAAGACCGAGGCCCGAGTTGTTGCCGAAGTGGCTGACCGGGCGTTCGGTATAGAAGCGGTTGAAGATCTTGGTCAGCGCCTGTTCCGGAATGCCGGGGCCGGTGTCTTCGACGACCACCAGTACGCGGTTCTCGCGCTTTCGGACCCAGACCCGGATCGCGTCGCCGTCCTCGCAGAAGCTGATCGCGTTGGTGATGAGGTTCACGAAGACCTGCGCCAGCCGGCTTTCCAGACCTTCGATCACGATGGGGTCCTTGGGCAGGTCGGCGATGAAGTCGACGCCCTTCTCGCGCGCCTCGTTACCAAGGTAGTCGGCCAGGTTGCCGATCATCTTGAGGAGGTCGAAGGGGGCCTCCTCCTCCTTCACAAGTTCGCTGTCCAGGCGCGAGGCGTTCGAGATGTCGCTGACCAGCCGGTCCAGCCGCCGCGTGTCATGCTCGATCACGTCGAGGAGTTTGGTCTTGTGGTCGTCGCGCTTGGCGAACCGCAGGGAGGCGACCGCGGAGCGCAGCGACGCAAGCGGGTTCTTGATCTCGTGCGCTACGTCGGCCGCGAACTGTTCGTTCGCGTCGATCCGGTCGTACAGAGCCGTCACCATGCCGCGCAGGGCGCCGGACAGCCGGCCGATTTCGTCGGGCCGCGCGGTCAGGTCGGGAATGCGCACCCTTGCCGGGGCAAACTTGCGCGCGTTCTTCTCGCGCCCGATCTCGGCGGCCGCTGCGAGGTCGGACAGGGGATTGGCGATGGTGGACGCCAGCACCAGGCTCAGTCCCACGGAAACGAGGATCGCGATGACGAACATCTGGAGGATCTGCTCGCGCTCGGCCCGAACCAGACCGTCGATTTCTCCCGCGGCACTTGCCATGGCGACGGCCCCGATGGCGCTGTCGCCCTGGACGATAGGCGTCGCGACCGCGAAGATCGTGTTTCCCTGAAGGTCGGTCGAGCTGCGGACCTGGGTGCCGTTCAGAAACGACTCCGCGACCAGGCTTTTCACAAGCGTCGCGTCGTGCGTGGCGACCTCCACCCTCTCGCCGCTCTTGCCAAAGACCCAGGCCACGCCACCCCACAAGGTGTCGAGGAAATCGGTGATCATGGTCGACCGCTCGGCCGGACGCATGAGGTTGTTCGACGGCGACGGCCGCGCCTCGGCAGAAGCGATGACCGCGCCCGAGGCATCGAAGACGAAGACCGACGCCATGTGCGGCAAGGGCAGCGCCTCCAGCCGATCGTCGATCGTTCCCCCCGCCCCGGTCTCGAGCCCGATCACCATGTCGTCGGCGCTGCCGCTTCGCAGGAAGCCCGCGATCAGCTCGGCCTCGGCCACGATGGCGTTCTCGCGCTGATAGACGAGGCTGTCGCGAAACGGGTTCAGGAACAGCACGCCCGCGACAAGGACGAGGATGGCCAGAAGATTGAACGTGATGATCTTCCGCGCCAGGGGCGACCGGTTCATGGCGATGACGCCACGCCGGTCCCTCTTGGCACGCGCCACACTCTCGGCGGCCGCGTCGGCACCAATCCAGTCTTCTCCCAGGACCACGTCGCCGTGGCCTGCCGGTTTGGCACCCTGCATGTTGACCCCCGCGGCGGTCATCTATTCTTCGTTGTAGCGATACCCGATGCCGTAGA
The DNA here is from genome assembly GCF_003970735.1 of Silicimonas algicola. GTDB lineage: Bacteria > Pseudomonadota > Alphaproteobacteria > Rhodobacterales > Rhodobacteraceae > Silicimonas > Silicimonas algicola. The sequence continues at coordinate 82,117 of NZ_CP034588.1, read as the reverse complement.
GCGTCTCGATCGCCGAGAAGTCATCGTCGACCATCCGCATCTTCTTGCGCAGCCGCTTGATGTGGCTGTCGATGGTGCGGTCGTCGACATAGACCTGGTCGTCGTAGGCGACGTCCATAAGCTGATCGCGGCTCTTGACGAACCCCGGACGCTGCGCGAGCGCCTGCAGAAGCAGGAACTCGGTCACCGTCAGCGAGACGTCCCGGCTCTTCCAGGTCACCGAGTGACGCAGCGGGTCCATGCGAAGCTCGCCCCGGACCATGACCTGTGCCTGGTCGATCTCGCCGCCTTCGCCGTCGCCGGCGATGACCTCTTGCCGACGCAGAAGCGCGCGGATGCGTTCGACCAGCAGGCGCTGCGAGAAGGGCTTCTTGACATAGTCGTCGGCCCCCATCCGAAGGCCCAGAACCTCGTCGATCTCGTCGTCCTTCGAAGTCAGGAAGATGACCGGCATCGACGTCTTCTGACGGACGCGCTGAAGCAGGTCCATCCCGTCCATGCGGGGCATCTTGATGTCGAACACGGCCATGTCCGGCAGCTTCTTGTTGAAGGCGTCGAGGGCGGCCTGACCGTCGTTGTACGTCTCGACTTCAAAGCCCTCTGCCTCGAGGGTCATGGAGACCGACGTCAGAATATTCCGATCGTCGTCGACCAGCGCGATCCTGGACATGCGTTGTTCCCTTTACTGCTCATGTACGCCTTATTGTTGGCGCATTATACGGTGTCATTTTTCAGGCATAATCATGTCTGGCCTAGGGTAATTCAACAATAATGTGCGAATCATCGCCATTCGCCACACACACTCAACGGTATTTTCCTTTCTGTCTGGCTAATTTGTCTCAGTTGTGGCGACGACCTGCCGACACCGGACACATGGTGGCGCTAACCGGCGAAATCGTTGATTTTGTTGGCGCTAACTGCCCGATTGCTCGCTGTTCACATCCTAGTGGATGGGTCTATATCGCCTGAGAGACCCGGAGGCGTCCCCCGACTCCCCGGATCCCCACTGGCGAGAAGCGGGAGGAACCGATGACTAAAGGGCGCGTCAATCCGGAGCGAACACTCGAGCAACAGGGCATCACGGGATTGGGCGAGGTGCATTACAACCTCCTCGAACCGGCCCTCGTCGAGCAGGCCATCCTCCACGGCGAGGGCACACTGGGCAAAGGCGGGGCGCTTCTCGTCACCACCGGCAAGTTCACCGGCCGCTCGCCCAAGGACAAGCACATCGTCCGCACGCCGTCCGTCGAGGACCACATCTGGTGGGACAACAACGCGCCGATGGAGCCCGAGGCCTTCGACCGCCTCTACGACGACATGATCGCGCACATGAAGGGCCGCGACTACTTCGTGCAGGACATGTACGCCGGAGCCGATGCGAACTACCGCCTCGACGTCCGCCTCGTGACCGAGCTCGCCTGGCATTCGCTCTTCATCCGCCACATGTTCCGTCGCCCCGAACGCGACGAGCTCGACACCTTCGAGCCCGAATTCACCGTCATCAACTGCCCGACCTTCAAGGCCGATCCCGCGCGCCACGGCTGCAGGTCCGACACCGTCATCGCGATGAACTTCGACCGCAAGCTGATCCTCGTCGGCAACACGGAGTACGCGGGCGAGAACAAGAAATCGATCTTCTCGCTCCTCAACTATCTTCTGCCCGAGAAAGGCGTCATGCCGATGCACTGCTCGGCGAACCACGCCAAGGGCAATCCGGTCGACAGCGCGATCTTCTTCGGCCTGTCCGGCACCGGCAAGACCACCCTCTCGGCCGATCCCGACCGCATCCTCATCGGTGACGACGAGCACGGCTGGTCCGACCGCGGCGCCTTCAACTTCGAGGGAGGGTGCTATGCCAAGACCATCAGCCTGTCGCCCGAGGCCGAGCCCGAGATCTATGCCACCTGCTCGATGTTCGGCACGGTGATCGAGAACATGGTCTTCGACGAGGAGACCCTGGCTCTCGACTTCGAGGACGACAGCCTGACCGCCAACATGCGCTGCGCCTATCCGCTCGACTACATCTCGAACGCCTCGAAGACCGGCCTCGCCGGGCATCCGAAGAACGTCATCATGCTTACCTGCGACGCCTTCGGGGTGCTGCCTCCGATCGCCCGCCTTACCCCCGCGCAGGCGATGTACCACTTCCTGTCCGGCTTCACCTCCAAGATGGCCGGCACCGAGCGCGGCATCACCGAGCCGCAGCCCGTCTTCTCGACCTGCTTCGGCGCGCCCTTCATGCCGCGCCGCCCCGAGGTCTACGGCAAACTTCTGCGCGAAAAGATCGCCAAGCACGGCGCCACCTGCTGGCTCGTCAACACCGGCTGGACCGGCGGCGCCTTCGGCACTGGCAGCCGGATGCCGATCAAGGCCACCCGCGCGCTGCTGTCCGCCGCGCTGAACGGCTCGCTCGCCAACGTCAAGTTCCGCAAGGATCCAAACTTCGGGTTCGAGGTTCCGGTCAACGTCGCCTCGACGGCGGTGCCCGACATCCTGCTCGACCCGCGCCGGACCTGGGATGACGCATCCGCCTACGACCGCCAAGCGAAGAAGCTGGTCGAGATGTTCGCCGAGAACTTCACGCAGTACGAAGAGAACATCGACGACGACGTCCGCGCCGTCGCCATCGGCTGAAAGTCAAAGCGCGTCGCGGTGAAACACCTGCGACGCGCCCGCTCCTACCCCAGCACTCCGCGCCGGATCAGGTTCAGCCCCGCGAACGCCAGCACAACCAGCACGACCGTCCGGAACTTCTGCTGGTCCAGCTTGTCCTGAATCTTGACCCCAAGCGTCATTCCGATCAGCGCCGGCGCCAGCAGAAGGAACGACAGCGTCGCACCATCGCCAGCCAGCACTCCCGACTTCAGGTGAGCAAGCGTCAGTACCACCGCGCCAGAGGCATAAACGATGCCCTGTACCCGCACATGCTCGGTCTTCGGCGTGTCGAGAGCGGTCAGATACATGACCGTCGGCGGTCCCCATGTCCCCGAGAACCCGCCAAGCGTGCCCGCGACGAAGCCCACGCCGACCTCGGTCGCGCGCCGGTTCTGAGGACTGACCCTGGGCTTCCATCCCGCCAGCATCATCAGCGTGAAGCCCGTGATCGTCAGCCCGAGGATGGTGAACATCAGGCTCGTCGACACCTGCGTCACCAGTTGCGAACTGACCGCGATTGATATCAGCGCGATAGCGAGGAAGCGCCAGTGCGCCCGCGCCGACGTCAAGGCCGCCCCGATCCCTTGCCGGAACGCCTGCCAGAGGTTCGTGACAAGCGTCGGAAGGATCAGCCCTGCGAGCGCCAGCTCAGGCGACAGAAACGAGGCGAGGCTCGACACGAGGATCAACGGCATCGCGAAACCCGTCATGCCCTTGATTAGCCCCGCCAGAAGCGCGAAGCCCACGGCGAGCGTCAGCGAAAAGGCGTCGAGATGCGCAAAAATGTCCATCGTCCCGCAGTCCTAGGCGAGGCAGCCTCGCGCCGAAAGGCAAATCGATAGGGACATATTAATGCGCGCTACGACCTTCTTTTGAAATCTTCTTGCGCTGCATGTGCATTCACACTAGGTCTTCGCACGTGCAGAATGAGGACCGACCATGCCGCGTGACGGAGCTTCGGGAATGACCCCCGCGATGACCGACCTTCTCGACCTCGCGGCCTCCGCGACCGACGCGGCCGACGCCCTGCTCGCCCGCGCCGTAGAGGTCGTGCGCGATCGCGTCACGACCGGCGGGCGTGTCGATCCGGCCCGTCTCGACGCCGATCAAACTGCCGCCCACGGCCTCGCCTGGCTCGCCACCTATGTCGAGGCGCTGCGCCAGATGCGGGCCTGGGCCGAACGGATCGAGAAGGACGGCAAGTTCGGCGAAGTCGAACGCACGATCCTCGGCATCGCGTTCGGAGAATACCTCGCCCAGATCAGGGGCGGCATCCCGATGAGCCAGGGAGAGATCGTGCGCGTCGCGGACCTCGGCCTCTCGTCCGAGGACGTGGCACTCCTCGACACGCCCGCCGTCCGGACGCTCATCGCCGAGGGCAACACGCAGGACGCCCGCCTCAGCCTCGTCCGCCTGATGCGCGAGCGGAACGCAGACATCACCGTCGGCGCCACCGGCCTCGACGACGAACTCGAGATGATCCGCGAGCAGTTCCGCCGCTTCTCGAAGGACCGCGTCGAACCCCACGCCCACGAATGGCACCTGAAGGACGAGCTGATCCCGATGGAGGTCATCTCGGAACTCGCCGACTTGGGCGTCTTCGGCCTGACCATCCCCGAGGAACACGGCGGCCTCGGCCTGTCCAAGGCTTCGATGGTCGTCGTCTCCGAGGAACTCTCGCGCGGCTACATCGGCGTCGGCTCCCTCGGCACAAGGTCCGAGATCGCGGCCGAGCTGATCCTCTGCGGCGGCACCGACGAACAGAAGGCGAAGTGGCTCCCGGGCCTCGCTTCGGGCGAGATCCTCCCCACGGCGGTCTTCACCGAGCCCAACACCGGCTCAGACCTCGGCGCGCTCCGCACACGTGCGAAACGTGACGGCGATGACTGGACGATCACCGGCAACAAGACCTGGATCACCCACGCCGCGCGCACCCACGTGATGACCGTCCTCGCGCGCAGCGTCGACGGTACCGACGACTACCGCGGCCTGTCCATGTTCCTCGCCGAGAAGACGCCCGGCACCGACGAGACGCCCTTCGTCGACGAGGGCCTCTCTGGCGGCGAGATCCAGGTCCTGGGCTACCGCGGCATGAAGGAATACACCGTCAACTTCGACGGCTTCCGCGTGAAGGGCGAGAACCTTCTCGGCGGCGAGGAGGGGCAGGGCTTCAAGCAGCTCATGCAGACCTTCGAAAGCGCCCGCATCCAGACCGCCGCCCGCGCCATCGGCGTCGCCCAGTCCGCGCTCGACGCAGGCCTCCGCTATGCCGAGGACCGCAAGCAGTTCGGCAAACCGCTGATCGAGTTTCCCCGCGTCGCCTCCAAGCTCGCCATGATGGCGGTCGAGATCATGGTGGCGCGACAGCTCACCTACCACTCCGCATGGCAGAAGGACCACGGCCACCGCTGCGACCTCGAGGCCGGCATGGCCAAGCTCCTCGGAGCCCGCGTCGCCTGGGCCGCCGCCGACAACGCGCTCCAGATCCACGGCGGCAACGGCTTCGCGCTGGAGTATGCGATCAGCCGCATCCTCTGCGACGCCCGCATCCTGAACATCTTCGAAGGTGCCGCCGAGATCCAGGCGCAGGTCATCGCCCGAAGGCTCCTCACTTGACCTTCATCGGTCTGCAAATATCCCAGGGGCGCGGGGGCAGAGCACCCGCCTACCGCGTCAACAGATCCACCAGCCTCTGCCGCGCCTCGGGCAAGGGCCGGTCGCCAAGAGCCGGCGCCAGCCACGTCCGCAGGAAATGACCCGTCGTGCGAAACCCGTCGCGCAAATCCTCAACCGATCCCTCGCCCCGCCCGACCAGCGCAGGCGACAACGGGAATAGCCGGTCCTTGAACGCGCCAGCTCCCGCCTCCGAAACCGCCCGCCCGCTCTTCGGCGAGACATAGGCCAGCCCCTCGACCGACCCGGTCACCGCGCAAGCCGCGAGGTCCAGGCCGAAGCCCAGCTCCTCCAGCAGCGCCAGTTCCCACCTCAGGTAGGCAATCGGCCAGTACGGCCCCTCGCCCATCATCCCCAGCACAGCCTGCGTCCTCTGGTACAGCCCCGGATGCGGTTCCCGCTCCGGCAGCGCGAAGGACAAAAGCGAGCAGACCGCATTCAGCCCCGCCAGCGTCCGCCTGTCCGCCATCAGCACCGCCGCGCGCGACGCGACCGGTTCCACCGTGAACGCGCCCAGGTGATCCTCCAGCCGCGCCCGCCAGGCGACATCGACCTGGTTCCCCGGCTCCAGCACCGGCGTCATGCGCCTCCCGCCGCCGCCGCGGACAATGCCTGCGTGGCGGCCGTGACCTTCAGTGAAGATCTCGACGATTGCGCCACTTTCGCCGTGTCGGCGCCGGGCGAGGACGACACCCTCCTCGCGCCAGTCCATCAGCCGCGCTCCAGGGCCGTGCGTCCCGCGTCCGTCAAGTCATAGATGCCGACCGAGACCCGCACGAACCAGCCGTAGTGATTGTCCGCCATCATCCGTGTCGCCCGCGACACCCCCGTCTCTCGCGCCACGGCGGCCCCCCGCGAGGCCCCCGCCCGCGCCAGGTGCGCCGCGCAGCGTACGGCGTCCTGCCGATAGGCGGTGACGATGGCGCCCCGCGTGCCGCCCCGGTTGGGATCGCCCTCGCGCCGCGCGAACTCCCGCAGAAGCCGGGCCATCCGCCCTGGCGCCCGGCGCGGCGCATAAGGCGCAGGATCGCAATGCACCTCGACCACGCCGTCCTCGACACGAACGGTCAGAAGCCCAAGCCCCAGCCGCCGACAAAGCACCTTCATGTTCTTCAGTCCCGACCAGGCCGCACGCCCCCGGCCCCGCGGCGCGGCGATGTAGACCGCATCCGACAGCGCCAGACGCGCCACGCCCTGATGCACCAACGCCAGCGAAAAGGCGGTCTTCATCTCGACGATCACCGGTTCGTCCTCGCCCGCACGACAGGCAACGACGTCGGCCGACCCGACCTCGCCTTTCACCTCATAGCCCTGCGCCTCGAGAAACGCCTTGATCGGCGCATAGAGTTCTGTTTCCCGCACGAGCCTAAAGCGCGTTACCGCTTGTCGCGCCCGGGTATCGGAGACCGCACCGACTTGCTGACCTTTCCGCCCGGCCCGCCGTCCACCCCCGGCGGAATGCGGCTCTGCCCCTGCTCGTGACCGGCCTTTCCCTTGGATTCGTCCGAGGTCTTCTTCGCTTTCTGCGACGGCTTCTTCGATTTCGGCATGGCGACACCTCCTGGGTTTGCCGCAACAAACCGCGTGCGGCGTCCGCGCGCAAGGCCCGGCGGCATCGTGCGCGCACCTTGAGGCATGGGTGACAAGCCCCGGACGACTCGCTATGAGGGCGCCGAATTCCCCGACAAAACGAGTGACGTCACAATGACCATCAAAGTCTTCGGCCACAAATCCCCCGACACCGACTCGACCGGCTCGCCGATCATCTGGGCCTGGTTCCTGAGCGAATGCCGCGGCACCCCGGCCGAGGCGCGTCTCCTGGGCGAGCCCAACTCGGAAGCGCTCTGGATGCTGTCGCGCTGGAACCTCGACAGGCCCGCCCATCTCGAGGACGTGACCGACGCCGACACCTGCGTCATCGTTGACACCAACAACGTGGCCGAGCTTCCCGCCCACATCAACGACGCCCGCGTGACCGAGGTCATCGACCACCACATGCTCCAGGGTGGGCTCAAGACCAGGTCGCCCATCAACATCACCGTCCGCCCCGTCGCCTGCACCGCTACGATCATGCACGACCTCATGGGCGACGAGGCCGCGCGGATGCCCGAGGCGATCAAGGGCGCGATGCTGTCCTGCATCCTGTCGGACACGCTCGAGTTCCGCTCGCCCACGACCACCGACGTCGACCGCAAGCTGGCCGAGGGCCTCGCCGCCGACCTCGGCGTCGCGATCCCCGATTACGCCGCCGAGATGTTCGCCGCGAAGTCCGACGTGTCGTCCTATTCCGACGCCGAGCTTCTGCGCATGGACTCCAAGGAATACGACGTCGACGGAACGAAATTCCGCGTGTCGGTGATGGAGACGACCTCGCCCTCGACCGTGCTCGCGCGCAAGAAGGGTCTGATGGAGGACATGGTGACCGTCGCCGAGGAAGACGGCGTCGACCAGGTGCTGTTCTTCCTCGTCGACATCCTGGCCGAGGAGTCGATCCTCTTCGTCCCGAACGATCTCGTGCGCCGCGTGGCCGAGAAAAGCTTCGGCGTCACCGCCGACAGCGACCTCGTCAGCCTGCCCGGCGTCGTCAGCCGCAAGAAGCAGATCATCCCCGCACTGAAGGTCTGACATCGATCCGGGGACAAGGCGGGCGCCCTCCGGGGCGCCTTTTTGCATTCCGCGCCGAAGCCATTCGCGCTAGGTCCGGTCAGGACCACCCTGACGGAGACACCATGACCGAGATCATCGAAAGCCTCGCCGACGTCTCGGACCGCTACGACGCGGTGTTCTGCGATCTCTGGGGCTGCCTGCACGATGGCATCCGTGCCTTTCCCGAAGCGGTCGAGGCCCTGCGCCGCTTCAAGTCAAAGGGTGGGCGCGTCGTGCTCCTGACCAACGCGCCGCGCCCCCGTGCCGACGTCGCCCGGCAACTCGACCGCTTCGGCGTGCCGACCGACTGCTGGGACACCATCGCGACCTCGGGCGACAGCGCGCGCGTGGCGATGTTCGACGGCGTCATCGGCGACAAGGTCTGGTTCATGGGACAGGATTACGACCTGACCTTCTTCGAGCCGCCGAAGATCGTGAGCAATCCCACGCCCGTCACGCGCGTGCCCCTCGACCAGGCCACCGGCATCGCCTGCCTCGGCCCTTTCGAGCCCCATGCCGAGCCTTCGGTCAACCGGCCCGAATTCCTCTACGCCAAGCAGAAGGGCCTGAAGCTCCTCTGCGCCAACCCCGACATCGTCGTCGACCGGGGAGAGAGCCGCGAATGGTGCGCTGGCGCCCTCGCCGCCCTCTACACCGAGATGGGGGGCGAAAGCCTCTACTTCGGCAAGCCGCATCCGCCCGTCTACACCCTCGCCCGCCAGCGACTGTCGGAACTGGGGGCCGATATCCCGGACAGCCGCATCCTCTGCATCGGCGACGGCATCAACACAGACATCCAGGGCGCGCTCGGCGAGGATCTCGACAGCCTCTTCATCACGGGCGGCCTCGCCAAGGAAGAGACGCGCACCGACCGCCAGCCCGAGGCCGCGGCGCTCGACAGCTTCGTGGCCCAGGCGCGCCTGACGCCCACCTACGCCATCGGCTACCTGCGCTGAGGCAGCGCGCCCACCGTTCACACATCTGCGAAACTCGGTTCCTCGCCGATGTCAGAACCGACGCGATACCGACGCAATACCGACGTGATACCGAAAGCCCGATTATCCAGTGCCTTCCCAGGGTTAACCGCCCGGATCAGGGGCTCTCGCGGCGTTCAGCCGATCCAGGTCCGCGCGTACCAGAAACCATCTTTTCTGTCCCAAGAGTTGTCCGGAGTCCGGGGCAGAGCCCCGGAAAAAAGAACCCCGCCACAAGGGCGGGGTCAGGTGCAGTGCCGTGGGCGGCCACAGGCACCGGCGGTAAGCTCTGGTGGTCCTACATCTCGGACCGAATCTGCTGGCGGAACACGTCGATGGACACCGGCTGTCCATCCCTGCGGATGTGCCAGTAGGTCCAGCCGTTGCACGACGGCGCGCCCTCGAGGGCGGCGCCGACCTGGTGGATCGACCCTGTCACACCGTCGGCGACGAGCGTGCCGTCGGCCCTGACCTTCGCAGCCTTGCCGGAGGGGCTCGTCAGCATCTCGCCCGGACGAAGCATCCCCCGCTCGACCAGTTGGCCGAAGGGAACGCGCGGCTCAGAGCGTTTCGACGACGTCACTTCCAGCGCCGAACGGTCGAAGGGCCGGACGTCGCGCAGCCGCCGCTCCGCCACGTCTCGATACGCCTTTTCCCGTTCGATACCAATGAAGTGGCGTCCCAGCATCTTGGCGACAGCGCCCGTCGTGCCGGTCCCGAAGAACGGGTCCAGCACCACGTCGCCCGCGTTCGTCGTGCCGAGCAGAACACGATGAAGCAAAGACTCCGGCTTCTGCGTCGGATGGGCCTTGTCGCCCTTGGCGTCCTTCAGCCGCTCATGCCCCGTGCAGATCGGCAGCACCCAGTCCGAGCGCATCTGGATGCCCTCGTTCAACGCCTTCAGCGCCTCGTAGTTGAAGGTGTACTTCGACCCCTCGTCCCGGCTCGCCCAGATCAGCGTCTCGTGCGCGTTCGTCAGCCGCTTGCCCCGGAAGTTCGGCATCGGGTTAGACTTCCGCCAGACCACGTCGTTGAGGATCCAGAACCCCTGGTTCTGAAGCTCGGCGCCCAGCCTGAAGACGTTGTGATACGAGCCGATCACCCATATGGCACCGTTCGGCTTCAACAGCCGTCGCGCAACGGCCAGCCAGTCTCGTGTAAACTGGTCGTAGGCGGCGAAGGATCCGAACTGGTCCCACGCGTCGTCGACGGCGTCGACACGCGAATTGTCGGGGCGGTGCAGCTCGCCCTTGAGTTGCAGGTTGTAGGGAGGATCGGCGAAGATCAGGTCGACCGAGGCCTCGGGAAGACCGCGCATCACCTCGATGCAGTCGCCTTCGAGAATGGTGTCGAGCGGCAGGCGCGCCGCCTCTTTCCGCGTTCTGGTGGTCATCTCTGCCTCTGTCCCGAGCGTCTTTGCGACGCGTCGCCTTGTTGCGGCAAAGATGAGTCAGACGGGATTCGCCGTCAAATTCTTTTTTGAATCAGTGACTTAAGATTTCGGCTTGTCACAAGATGTTGTAGACCGGCTTGAACGAACGCCTATGGTGTGGGGTCAGCCCTAACCGGTCGAGTGCGTCCCGATGCGCCTTCGTCGGGTAGCCGGCATTGCGCTCCCAGCCATACCCGGGGTGCTGTTGCGCCAAATCCACCATGAGCCGATCGCGCACCACCTTCGCGACGATCGAGGCGGCTGCAACCGACAGACTGCGCCCGTCGCCCTTCACCACCGCCGTCGCGGGGCAGCACAGTTGTCTCGGGATGAGGTTGCCGTCCACCAGCGCGTGACAGGGCGTCAGCCCAAGTCCGGCCACCGCCCGCTCCATGGCGAGGTGCGCGGCACGCAGGATGTTCAGCCGGTCGATTTCCTCGACCGAGGCATGAGCGACCGAGACGACGGCGGTGGCGACGAGGATATCGTAAAGCCTCTCCCGCTCCCGCGCAGGTAACTTCTTGGAATCGTTCAGCCCATCCGGCACGCAGGTTCGTTCCAGGATGACGGCCGCCGCTGTCACGGGTCCTGCCAGCGGACCGCGTCCAGCCTCGTCCACGCCCGCCACGACACGGGCCCCTGCGGCGAAGCAGGACTCTTCCTCGGAGAAGTCGGGTCGGACGTTCATGCCCGACGTGATGGCCGAGCCGGGCGCACGGATCAAGTCCCGTAACAAAATGCGGCGACCGGATCGCTCCGGCCGCCGCGGTAACCCTGTTACTCGTTATTGTACTCGGTGACCCCACCACTCGTGAATATGGCACTCGGTGACCCCACCACTCGTGAAACTGCGGGCCAGGGCGGGGAACCCTGGCCCACCGGCGCAGAGATGGAGATGTGCGGGATGCCCGCGCCGGTATCCGGGTTTGTGTCGCGCAGCCTAGCGCCGCGAGACGCGCCAGCCGTCGCGTTCCAGGCACAGCACGCTGTAGACCGGCACCACGTCGTTGCGGGTGCGGACGTACTGGCGGCAGTCCCTGGGAAGGCGGCTTGCCCACTTGAAGTGTCGGCCCAGACAGTTCTGGCTGTAGACGAGACGGTTGCCGGGCCCCTCGCGGTCGAGGACGTAGAGGCAGCGCTCGGGGAGCGGCGTGTTCCGCTTCCAGCCAGGCTGGGGTTGCGCACGGCGGTCATAGCGCCGCAGGTCGCCTTCGACCCACCTGCCGCGGTTGTCCAGAACGCGGTCGTCGCGTCCGAACTGCGGCCATCGCGACTCTTCGCGAGGCGAGCGCTTCTCGACAAGAGCCTGCTCGCGATCCTTGCGGTCGTCATGGTCGTCGATGACCTTGGCGACGATGCCCAGCGCCACGAGACCAGCGATGGTCTTCGCAACGTCGTTGGTCTCGGCTGCAGCCGGCAGGGGGGCTGTGGCGATCCCCAGGGCTGTGACGGCCGTGACGGCCATGTGGGCTAGTCGGTTCATCTTCGTTCCCCCTGTCGTGTTCTGGCGGCCATGCGCCGCGTTTCGATGAGGGGAAGGTGGGGTCGATGCGCCGTGCAGAACAATATCGCCGACCTGTTATGCGATATCACTCCCGTCTGCGCTGACCGATATTGATTTTCACGTCGGGCGAACCCATCGTGCAAGCATGACCAGTACCTCCCGCCTCTTTTCCCCCGCTCTTCTGATCGCCCTGCTTCTGGCCTCTCCGGCCGGGGCTGAATGCTTCGCCGACTACAAGGCCAAGCAGGAGTCCCCTTATCGCCTGCACTACGGCGTTATGAAGATCGACTCTGACCCCTGCACCATGTCAGACTCGGTGTCGGCGACCGTGTCGGGCCGCCTTCAGGCAGCCGGCTGGCAACTTCTTTCGGTCCAGTCGGTTTTCGATGAAAGCGGACTTGAAAGCAGGAAGCAGGATGCCGGCGGATATTTCCTCCGTTTCTGAGACCAAGGCAGTCGGAACCCGGATCGTCAGCTACGGCATCGCCGCAGTTGTCCTGATCCTCGTGGCGGCAGGAGCGTTTCTGTTCCTCAGCCTGCCGGATGCGAACGCGTTCAACTCCCGCGTTGACCGTCTCTTTGTCGAAAACGCCGACCTTACGTCCTTTGCCGAAATCAAGCTTCTCGAGATCCTTGCACAGTCCGGCACGGCTTTCTCCGAAGTGCTGTCCGGCTACCGGGTCATCATCTTCGTCCTGATGCTTTTCGCCACGGGCCTTCTGATCGCGTGCCTCGTCTTCGTGGTCACGATCATCCTTCTGAACCGCAGGATCGGAGCGATCGAGCGGCAGGGCATCCAGGTTTCGTCCCTGACCGTCAATCGCGAAGAAAACCTCGTGCTCATCAACGACATGGTCTTCACCCTGACAGGGGCCGCGGTCGAGACCATCGCGGTTCTCGCCGAGGCGCGCATGGACGGCGACGTCATGTCCGGCGCCGAGATCGAGGCGGTGATTTCGGGTAAGCGGCCAGAGGACTGCGAGGAGGCGTCGGGAGCCACGCGCATCAAGCGTCTGCGCGACGCTCTCGGCAACCAGATGGTGTCCGAGCTTCTGGTCCGGACCGTGGCCCGCCAAGGCTATGTCCTGGCAATCGACCAGAACGCGATACGGGTCATCTGAAGATATCGACCCAAACCGCATAATTGAGCCGAAACGCGAGTTTTTCCCATTAGCCAGACGTCAGCCGCCAACTAGATCGGCGGCGCCGGGTCGCTCGCTCATCCCTGAGCGGCAAGGCTCCCTCGGTCGGAGGATTGCGACCCCAGCAGCCGGCCGGGGGATCTCACATGGCTTGGCGAAACGGCCTCAACCGGCCGCGTTCTGAAGGTGAAGCTTCATCTCCATCAGGACCTGTTGAAGGGCGTTCGTCTCATCGAGAAGGCGTCGCGTCTCGTTCAGCGAGATCACGCCATCGGAAATCGAGTTGTTGTACTCCGCCATCAGGATCGCAAAGCGCTGCGACAGGCGGATGACGTCCGAGGTCAACCCCGCGGAATCGTCGCGCGGATTTTCGTACTCCAGCCGGATATGCTGAAGCTCGGCCAGCGCTTTCGTGACGTACGGCACGCTTGCCACACGCTCCAGCTCCAGAAGGACGTTGACCGGCATGAAGCGATCCGCGTTCTCGTCATGCAGCGAGGCATAGCGCCCAAGTGTCGCCTTTGACTTGCCGGAAACCTCGCAAGCCCTGGCGAACCCAATGTCCTTGATCAGCGCGTCTGTATGTCTCTTCAAATAATTTTCGCGGACAGACCGCACGTCGATCCCCATAATCCGAAGTCCTCGCTCAGAATATCGTAAGCGACCCCAGCGTCTGTTAACCGAAGCAATCTGATCTGCATACAGAAATTGCTGGCGGCCCCGGATGGAGTCGAACCATCGACCTACCGCTTAGGAGGCGGTCGCTCTATCCTCTGAGCTACGGGGCCGCTGCTGTCTTTTGTCGTGTTCCGGCGCTCGGATCAAGCCGCTTGCGCCGACCGGCGGCAGCGCTAACGTGGAACCAGGCAGGGTGAGTATGGACAACGACGAGCACAAGGTCGTCCCGATCAAGAAGAACATGGAGCCTGCTCAGCGGCCGCTGACGCTCAAGGACGTGTCGCTTGCCTCGGGCGTGTCGGAAATGACGGTCAGCCGCGTCCTGAGAAACCGGGGCGACGTGTCAGACGCGACGCGTGAAAAGGTCCTGAAGGCCGCTAAAGAGCTAGGCTACGTCCCGAACAAGATCGCCGGCGCCCTGGCGTCGAGCCGCGTGAACCTCGTCGCCGTGATCGTGCCCTCGCTGTCGAACATGGTATTTCCCGACGTTCTGACCGGCATCCAGGAAGTTCTGGACGGAACGCCGCTTCAGGCCGTCTTCGGCGTCACCAACTACTCTCCCGAGAAGGAAGAGGAAGTCCTGTTCGAGATGCTGTCTTGGCGACCATCAGGCATCATCCTCGCGGGTCTCGAACATTCGGATGCGTCGCGCAGCATGCTGCGCTCGTCCGGGATCCCGGTGGTCGAGATCATGGACACCGATGGCGAGCCGATCGACGCCGTTGTCGGCATCAGCCACCGCCGGGCAGGGCGAGAAATGGCGCGGTTCATCGTGCGGAACGGCTATCGCAACATCGGCTTTCTCGGGTCGAAGATGCCCATGGACCACCGAGCCCGCAAACGCTTCGAAGGCTTCACCGAGGCGCTGGCCAAGGAAGGCATCGAAGTTCAGGATCAGGACTTCTACGACGGCGGCTCGTCTCTTCTGAAGGGACGCGAGATGACCGCCCGGATGTTGGCCCGAACGCCTGAGCTCGACTTCCTCTACTACTCGAACGACATGATCGCGGCCGGCGGAATGCTTCACTGCCTCGACAACGGAATCGACGTTCCTGGCCAGGTGGGCCTCGCCGGATTCAACGGCTCGGAGTTTCTGGCGGGCTTCGCGCGCCGTCTGGCCACCATGGATTCGGGACGGCGCGAGATCGGGCGCGAAGCGGCCCGTATCATCGCGGAGCGGACAGCGGACGCCGCCCTGCCGCCGGGACAGAAGATCGAACTGTCCCCACGTATCGAGCCCGGAGACACTCTCGTCCGCAAGTAGCTCTGACGCTAGACCTATTCGGCCTCAGTAATGATTGGGCGCCGCAGGTAAGAACTTCGAAATCTGTCTCTCTTAGATTCGCTTCTGCCCGGGGGATGCGGGCGGACGTATCGGTTTGCGGCCTGTGCTGCGCGAGTAGCCAGTCACCGATTTCAGGCGGAGACGCGACGTGTGCCAACTGTGTGCCGACTTTCAGCCGTGGCTTTCCGATTGCGCCTATGCTGTCCCCGACCAGACGCTCGAGGCCGCCGTCGATACCGGTGCGGAACTTCCGATCTACACCTATGACCAGATCGCAGCGCAGCTGACGGGCGGGTTCTGGAACGGAAATACCCGCGCCTTCGACGTCTCGCCCGGCAACTATCTCGTCGTCAACACAAGCCAGCTCACTGCAAACGGGCAAGAAATGGCCTGGGCCGCGCTTGAATCGTGGTCCTACGTGTCCGGTATCAACTTCGTGGAAGCCGGTCAGGTCGCCCCGCCAACCGCCGTGCTCACGGAAGGCGCTGACGCCGAAGCGGGGCGGACGACGACCTACACCATGTCCGTCGGGCAGGATTTCACGGGCACTTTGTCGTCCGGGGCGGACCGGGATTCGGTCGCGGTCTACCTGACAGCAGGCCAGGCGGTGAACATCGCGCTCGCCTCGGAAAGCGCATCCGGAACTGCCGACCCCTATTTGCGTCTCTATAACGCCTCAGGCGCCCTTCTGGCCGAGAACGACGATGCCGAAGGACGGAACAGCGGGCTCACCTATCAGGCGACCTACAGCGGAATTCACTACATCCAGGCCGGCTCCTTCGCCGACGCTTCGCCGGGCGACTATCGCATTTCCGCGCGAACCGCCGGTGCGACAGCTCAGATCACCTTCAACGACAATGCGGCGGGGGCCTATTCGACGTCGTCCGTCTTCAACCACGTCATCCAGTCGTCCTTCGTGAACATCAACAGCACCTGGGCCGGCGGCCAGGCCCGGCTCGACTACTATTACTTCCAGACCTACCTGCACGAGATCGGACATGCTCTCGGTCTGGGACACGCCGGCGACTACAACGGCAGCGCGACATGGGGCGTCCAGACCGACTACCAGAACGACAGCTGGCAAGCCTCGGTGATGTCCTACTTCGACCAGAGCGAGAACACGTATGTCGACGCCACCTATGCCTTCGTCACCTCGCCCCAGATCGCCGACATCATCGCCATCCAATCCCTATACGGCGTTGCGCAGGCAAATACCGGCGACACCGTCTGGGTCGCAATGGCAACAGCGGCACACATCTCGACGACGTGCTCGACATGGCAAGCAACGTCACCTTCACGATCTACGACACCGGCGGTGAGGATACGCTCGACTTCTCGGGCGAGGGCGCGCACCAGGTCATGGACCTGAGACCCGAGGCGCATTCCGACCTCTCCGGTCTCGACGGCAACATCGGAATCGCACGCGGCACGGTGATCGAGAACGGGCTGACCGGCAGCGGCAACGACATCATCAGGGGCAATGACGCCGGTAACGGCCTGTCCGCGGGCTTCGGGACCGACACCGTGGATGGCGGTTCGGGCAACGACGCCATTCGCGGTGGCCTTGGCAACGACGATCTCTTTGGATCGGACGGCTTCGATCTGGTCGAAGGTGGCGGCGGCGACGATGCGCTGTCTGGAGGAACCGGCGACGATTTCCTGATCGGCGGCGACATCGGCCTTGCCATGCTAGCACTGCTTTTTCCGTCCTGGACCCCGCCCGGGGACGCCCAGGCCATTCTCGACGGCGGTGACATGGGGGATTTTGCGTCGCTCTGGGACAGCATCCTCGACGGCGACGGCATCGCTTAAGGGATCAGAGGATCCCGTCGCCGTAGATCACGTCGTTGCCGCCGTCGCCGAAGATCAGATCGTCGTCGAGTCCGCCGATCAGGAGATCGTCGCCGCTCTGGCCTGAAAGGGCGTCATGTCCGCCGCCACCGTCCAGCGCGTCGTGGCCGGCGCCTCCGTTCAGCACGTCAGCGCCGAAACCGCCCCAGAGGCTGTCGTCGCCTCCTGCTCCATGCATCGTGTCCGGCCCCGCGCCACCATTGAGCACATCGCCGAGGTCGCCGCCCCAGAGAAGCTGTCCTATTGCCAAAAGCGGCGGACGGTCGACGTTGAGGATGTCGGCGTCGGAGAAGTCCGCCGCACCGAGGGGCTGTCCGTCCGACGTGTGAAGGATCAGGGTCTCCGACCCGTGCGTCAGGATCGCTCCGTCCGCCGTCGGCGACACGGAAAGCTGCGAGGCTGCGTAGAGCATGTCCCATGCCGACAGATCCAGCCGGTCGACGCCGCGCTCGAAATCCAGGATCGTGTCCGCTTGGCCGTCGTTGTGAAGAACGAAGAGGTCGGCGCCCGTGCCTCCGTTCAGGATGTCTTCGCCCGCGCCGTCGAACAGAATGTCGTCGCCGCCCACGCCAGACAGAACATCCGCTTTGGCGGATCCGATCAACTGATCGGCCTTTGCGGTCCCCATGGCCACACCGCCGGAGGAAGCACCACCGCGCCGAAACCGGACAGGTCATAAGAGAGCCGCGCGATGCCGGCCTCGATCGCCGAGACCGCAAATATGTCGATCCGATTGTACGCCACTTGCGCTTCCAGCGCCGAGACGCGGTAGAGCGGCATCTGGTCTGCGTCGGCGACAGACGACAGGTGAACCATCCGCCCGCCAGGAAGGACGGTGAAGAGCGACACGCCGCCTTCGCTTCCGCCAGCCGCGACGAAGGCGAAGTCGCCGTAGGTCGCCGTGGCCACCGCCTCGGCCCCCTGGAACCGCGTCCAGGGTGCGTCGAGGATGTGATCCGACAGGATCGGCGCCCCGGCGGGACCCAGGCTCACGACGCTGAGCGAAGAACTGGTGCGGCCCGACACGACCAGAAGCGTTTCATCGAGCCTCTGGATGACCTCGACGTCGGAGGGTCTGCCAATGGGCAGTCCCTCGGAGGCTCCCATGACTGCGACGTATCCCATCCCGCCGGGCGTTATGGCGACAAGGTTAAGGCCGTTTTCAGTGGCCGATACCGTCGCGACGAGGACCGCTCCGTCATGTTCGAAGGCCACCGCAGCGGCAACGTCGCCCAAGGCGCGATCTGCGGTGTCCTCGAGAGACGCCGACCAGACGAGTCCGTTCCCGAAATCCGTGAACAGGTCGAGACCGCCTGACCCCAGCCTTCCGGAAACCAAGCCCGCAGCCCCGGAGAGATCGAGACCGGTCGGCGCGGCAAGAAGGCCGGTGACCGAGAGAGGCGCCTGGTCGCCGAGCGCACCCAGATAGCTCAGTTCCACGCTTTGACCCGTGCTCGCCGGCAAACCCGCCATAAGAAGCAGTTGGCCGGAGCCAGCAGGGTCGACAAGTCCAAGGACCGGATCGCTGCCAGCAGCGAAAGTGCCGGAAAGCGCGAGCGTGTTCGCGATGCCGAGATGCCCGTCCGCTCCGATACCGACTTCGACAAGCGTCGCTTCGGTCCGCGAGAGAGCGTAGAGAACGCGGCGTCCATCAATGGTCGTGGCAAGGATGTCCGAGAAACCATAGTCCAACCCGAGCGAGTTGCCCGTGACGACATCCGTGAGTTGCAGCGCGGCCATTGGCCATCCCCCGAAATTGCGCCGCCGGACGCAGCGACGTTTCCACGAGGATTTGCCGAAACGCGGTTAAGGAAGGGTTACGGTTCGGAGGCGGCGCGTATCTGGGTCAAAGTCTGCCGGGGCGTCAGCGCCTCGATGCCCGTGACGAGGTCGAGAACCGCTCCCGAAGGGGAGGCCAGCGCACGCTCGAAAGCGTCGGCAAAGTCCTCGGTCCGCTCGACCCTCTCGCCGTGGAAGCCATAGGCGCGGGCCATCGCGGCGAAGTCAGGGTTCTGCAATTCCGTGCCCGACACACGTCGCGGAAAGTGCTTTTCCTGGTGCATCCGGATCGTGCCGTAGCTGCCGTTGTTCAGGATCAGGACGACCGGCTGCGCGCCCGCCTGCATCGCGGTGCCAAGCTCGGGGCAATTCATCTGGAAGTCTCCGTCGCCCGCGAAGCAGACGACCGTGCGCTTCGGATGGACGACCTTCGCCGCTATTGCAGCGGGGAGGCCATAGCCCATGGCCCCGGATTGAGGCGCCAGAAGCCGATTACCCGTGCCGTAGCGGAAGTACTTGTTGTTCCAGATAGAGAAGTTGCCAGCGCCGTTCGTGAGGATCGCGTCGTCGTCCAGCACCTCCTGAAGGTGTCGCATGACCTCAACCATGTCGACAGGACCGGGCTGCGGCGGCAGGTCGAAGCTCGCCTCGTATCCTGCGCGCGCGGCACTGCGCCAGTCGCTCCACGGTCCCTTCACCGGCACGTCGGCAAGTGCAGTCGCGAAAGCATTGGGGCAGGACAGGATCGCGATGTCGGGCTGGTAGATTTTCCCGATCTCGCCTGCAGACATGTGAACGTGGATCAGCGTCTGCAACATGTCGGGCAGATCGAAGAGGGTATAGTTGTCGGTCGTCATCTCGCCGAAGCGGACGCCGATGGCGAGGATGAGGTCGGCATTCTCCAGCGTCCTGCGGACCTGCGGCAGCATCCCCACCCCCGCCTCGCCCGCATAGGTCGCGCGGCTGTTGTCGTAGATGTCCTGATAGCGGAAGGCGGCGACGACTGGGATGTCCGAGGCTTCGGCAAACTGTGTCAGCGCTGCGCCGCCCTCGGAGGTCCAGCCGCCACCGCCGATCAGAAGGACCGGCCTTTCGGCTCGGTCGAGCGCCGCATGGACCGCCTTGATGTCTTCGGCCGAGGCGAATGGTTTCGGGATGGCTGCGGCGCGCGACAGCGGCGGCACGTCGGTCTCGGCGTTCAGCACGTTCTCGGGCAGCGCCACCACGACAGGTCCGGGCCGGCCTGACAGCGCCGTCGTCCAGGCCCGCGACACGATCTCGGGAATGCGCTCGATATGTTCGATCTCGGTCGCCCACTTGGCGATCGGGCCGAAGAACTGGCGGTAGTCGACCTCCTGAAACACCTCGCGGTCGCGGGTGCGCGTGTCGATCTGGCCGACGAAAAGTATCATCGGCGCGCTGTCCTGCATTGCGGTATGCACGCCGATGGAGGCGTTGGTGGCTCCGGGCCCGCGCGTGACGAAGCAGAGGCCCGGCGTTCCGGTCAGCTTGCCATACGCCGAGGCCATGAACCCTGCGCCGCCTTCGTTCCGGCAGAGCACGAAGTCGAAGGCGCCCTTGGTGTCGTGCATCCCGTCGAGGACCGAGAGATAGGATTCGCCCGGCACGCCGAAGCCGTGTCGCGCTCCTAGTGCCCGCAGGCTCTCCACCAGAACCCGTCCGCCGTGTGCCTTGCCCATGCCGATCCTCTCGCTTTGCCCCTGCTTAGGCAGACCGTCCGGCAGGAGCAAGCAGGCGGAAGGGTCAGAGCACCTGTTCGAAGAGCGCTCGCGTAGTGTCGCGAGTCATCTCGACGGGATTGCCGCCGACGCTTGGATCACGCAGCGCAGCATCGGTCAGGACGTCGATGTCCGGGTCCGTGACCCCGAGGCCCGAGAGCCGCTTCGGAATGCCGAGGCTGTCGTTGAACTCGTCGACGAAATCGCGGAAGCCGTCGAAGCCGCCGTCGATCCCCAGATAGGCCGCGGCACGGTCGAAGCGCTCGCGGATGGCGTCCGCATTGAAGCGCAGGACTGCGGGCATGCAGACGGCGTTCGTGGTGCCGTGGTGCGTATGGTGGACCGCGCCGATGGGGTGGCTCAGCGCGTGGATCGCGCCGAGGCCCTTCTGGAAGGCGACGGCACCCATGGCAGCGGCACTCATCATGTGCGACCGCGCTTCGATGTCCGTCCCGTCGGCGTAGGCCAGCGGCAGCCAGTCCTTCACCAGCCGCATACCCTCCAACGCGATGCCCTGACTCATCGGATGGTAGAAGGGCGACGAATAGGCTTCGACACAATGCGCGAAGGCGTCAAGCCCCGTGCCTGCGGTGATGTGCTTTGGCATTCCCACGGTCAGCTCCGGGTCGCAGATAACGACCGAGGGCAGCATCTTCGGGTGGAAGATGATCTTCTTCTCGCGCGTCGCCGAATTCGTGATGACGCCCGCACGCCCGACTTCGGATCCGGTTCCGGCCGTGGTGGGAACGGCGACGATCGGCGTGATGCCCGCAGGATCGGCGCGGGTCCACCAATCGCCGATGTCCTCGAAGTCCCACAGGGGGCGCGTCTGGCCCGCCATGAAGGCGATGGTCTTGCCGAGGTCGAGGCCCGAGCCGCCGCCGAACGCGATGACGCCGTCGTATCCGCCCGAACGGTAGACACGCAGGCCCTCGCTGACGTTGAGGTCGGTCGGGTTTGGGTCGACTTCCGATAAGATCGCGCGGCCGAGGCCCTCCTCTGCGAGGAGGTCGAGTGCGCGGGCGGTGATGTCCATCGACGCGAGACCCCGGTCGGTGACGAGAAGAGGCCTGCGGATCCCGGCTGCCATGCAGGCGCCGCCGAGTTCGGCGATGCGGCCCGCACCGAAGCGGATCGAGGTGGGATAGGACCAGTTGCCTGTAAGGGTCATGTCAGTTCTTCCGAAGGTGATAAGATTTCGGCCGCGTCAGAGCCTGATAGGCGAGCTTCGACAACCCCTGCCCGCGCCCGGTGTCCTTGCAGCCGGTCCAGCACAGCGCCGGGTCCAGGTAGTCGCAGCGGTTCATGAAGACCGTGCCGGTCTCAAGCCGATCCCCGATGCGCTCGGCGGCGTCCGCGTCCTGCGTCCAGATCGAGGCGGTCAGCCCGTAAGCGCAGTCGTTCATCAGCCGGATCGCGGTCTGGTCGTCGTCGACGGGCATGATCCCAACCACCGGCCCGAAGGTCTCGTCCCGCATCACGCGCATGTCGTGGGTCACGCCGGTCAGCACCTGCGGCGTCATGTAGGCTGCGCCATCGTCTGCGGGCATCGTCGCCACATGCTGCGTCGCGCCGTCGGCCAAGGCCTCCTCGACCTGTGCCCGCGCCTCGACCGCAAAGCGGACGTTGGCCATGGGTCCAAGCGTCGTCTCCGGGTCGAGCGGGTTGCCCAGCGTCTGCGCCGAGGCCCAGGCGACAGCCTTCTCGACAAAGGCGTCGTAGAGGCTTTCGGCGACATAGATGCGTTCGATCCCGCAGCAGCACTGCCCCGCGTTGAACATCGCGCCGTCCATCAGCACGTCGACCGCGCGGTCCAGGTCGGCGTCAGCGCGGACATAGCCCGGATCCTTGCCGCCAAGCTCGGTCGAGACCGGAACGAAGGTGCCTGCCGCCGCACGCTCCATCGCCTTTCCACCGTTCACGCTGCCGGTGAAGTTGACGAAGTTGACGTGCCGTCCCTCGATCAGCGCCGCCGCCGTGTCGTGATCGAGCACGAGGTTCTGCATAACGTCCTTCGGCACGCCGGCCTCGTGGAAGGCTTCGGCCAGACGTTCCCCGACCTGAAGCGTCTGCGCCGCGTGCTTCAGGATCACGGCATTACCCGCCATCAGCGCAGGCGCAATCGTGTTGATCGCGGTCATGTAGGGGTAGTTCCAAGGCGCGATGACCATGACGACGCCTTGGGCTTCGCGCTTGATCATCCGCAGGAACGTGTCCGAGTCCTCGACGACTTCGGGCTTCAGGCTCTCCTCCGCGATGGACGCCATGTACGTCACGCGCTCGCTGAAGCCGCCGAATTCGCCGCCATAGCGGATCGGACGCCCCATCTGGTGCGCCAGTTCCAACGCCATGCGGTCCGTCGTCTGACCCACGATGTCGTTGGCCTTGAGCACAAGCCGGATGCGCTCCTCCAGAGGAACGCGCGCCCATTTTTCTTGCGCGCGTCGCGCGCGGGCGGCGGCGTCGACGGCGGCCTCGCGCGACAGAACCTCTCGTGTCAGGTACACCGAGCCGTCGATCGGCGAGATCAGGTCGATGGTCTTGGTCATGGTTGACCTCCGTAGCTTGCAACCTCGATCAGATGTCCGTCGGGGTCGGTGAAATAGACCGAGGTGATGGGGCCTCGCGCGCCTGCGCGCGGTACGGGACCCGAGTCGATGGCCACACCCTCGGCGGTCAGTCTCGCGATCACGGCGTCGGGAGTGAGGTCCGTCAGAAGGCACACATCACCAGCACCGATTGCGGCGTGGTTGCGCGTCTCCATCCCCAGACTGTGAAGGTTGATCTTCTGATCGCCCGCCACCAGCGCCCGCCGACCCTCGCCGAAGGTCACCGCCTCCATTCCGAGAACTCGCCCGTAGAAAGCGACGCTCGCCTCGACGTCGCGGACGGTCAGCACGATATGGTCGATGCCGGTGATCACGCGCGTTCGAACCCCCGCCGCACTTCATAGTCGGTCACGACCGCATCGAAGGCCTCCTGTTCGACCTCGGCGGCGCGGACATAGTGGTCGACCACCCAGTCCCCCATGGCGGCCCGCAGCATCGTCGAGCCGCGCAGCGCCTCGGTCGCATCCGAGAGCTTGTGCGGGATCGAGGGAACGTCCGCCATGTTGTAGACGTCGCCGGTCACGGGGTCGTCCAGGGTCAGTCCTTCTTCGATGCCGGCGAGACCGGCGGCAAGCTGTGCCGCGCATGCGAGGTAGGGGTTCATGTCCGAGCCGGGGATGCGGCACTCGATTCGGACGCCCTTGGTTCCCTCGCCGACCAGGCGATAGCCGGCGGTGCGGTTGTCGATCGACCAGGCGACCTTGGTGGGCGCGAAGGTGCCCGGGATGAACCGCTTGTAACTGTTGACGTAGGGCGCGAGAAAATAGGTGGTGTCCGCCGAATACTTCAGAAGACCGGCGACGTAGGACCGCATCGTCGCGGACATCGTCTGGGCGGCGTCCTTGTCGTGGAAGGCGTTGTCGACACCCCTGAACAGCGACTGGTGAATATGCGCGGCGCTGCCGACCCGTTTGTGATGCCACTTCGCCAGGAACGTCGCCGAGGCCCCCTTGCTGTACGCGATGTCCTTGATCGCCTGCTTCGCGATGGTGTGATGATCGGCGGCCAGAAGCGCATCGGCATAGCGGATGTTCAGCTCTTCCTGCCCTGCCTCTGCCTCGCCCTTGGTGTTCTCGACCGGGACCCCCGCGGCGACCAGCATGTTGCGGATCGGGCGCATCACATGCTCTTCCTTCGTGGTGAGCTGGATGTTGTAGTCGGCGTTGTATCCGGCCAGCGGCTCTAGATCACGGAACCCGGACTTGCGAATGTCGTCGTAGGTCTTCTCGAACAGGAAGAACTCAAGCTCGGTCGCCATCATCGGCGTCAGACCCAAAGCGGCCGCGCGTTCGATCTGCGCCTTCAGGACCTGACGGGGCGCGTGCGGCACGGGTTCATGGGTGTGGTGGTCGATCAGGTCGCACAGCACCATCGCCGTGCCTTCCAGCCACGGAAGACGGCGCAGGGTCTTCAGATCGGGCTTCATGACGTAGTCGCCATAGCCCTTCTCCCAGCTTGTCGAGGCGAAGCCGTCCGGCGTCGCCATCTCGAGGTCGGTGGCCAGCAGGTAGTTGCAGCAGTGCGTTTCCTCGTAACCGCTCTCGATGAAGTTGTTGACGTGGAACCGCTTGCCCATCAGCCGACCCTGCATGTCGATCAGGCAGACGAGGACGGTGTCGATCTCGAGCTTGGTGGCAAGCTCCTTCAGTCCGTCGAAGCTGAGTTGCGTGGTCATGTCCGTCTCGTCCTCTCTTCCGGCGCAGGGATGCCCCGGGCGTTACCCGGGGCATCCCGTCTTGCCAAGCCCGCGTCCCTTGTCGGAACGCGCCGCGGTGTCAGGCCTTGCCGTAGCGGTAGGGCCGTCCAGCCGCCTGCATGTCGGCATTGTACTTCTTGAAGATCTCCACGACCTTCGCCTTGGTCTCGGACTCTGCCGCGATCTCGTCCCAGAACACTTGCGCGGCCTGCTCGACCGTATCCCACTCTTCGTCGGGAATCGTTGTCAGCTCCATCTTGGTGCCGTTGACGCGCAGGTCGGCCTCACCGCCCCAATACCAGTACTGCCGGTAATAGTGCGACTGGTCGCAGCAAACGGTGAACAGCGTCTTCAGGTCGTCCGGCAGCTCTTCCCACCTGTCGTTGTTGGCGAAGAAGTGGCCGATCCAGGCGCCGGAGATGTTGTTGGTCAGGAAGTAGTTGGTCACGTCGGCCCAGCCTACGGTGTAGTCCTCGGTGATCCCCGACCAGGCGATGCCGTCCAACTCGCCGGTCTGCACCGCGACCTCGATGTCCTCCCACGGCAGGGTGACCGGCACGACACCGAACTGGGTAAGGAAGCGGCCGGCGGTCGGGAAGGTGAAGACGCGCTTGCCGTTCAGGTCGGCCAGGCTGCGGATCGGGTCCTTCGTTGCGAAGTGGCAGGGATCCCAGGCTCCGGCGCTGATGTGCTTGATGCCGACTTTGGCGTACTCTGCCTCCCAGATCTCCTTCAGACCGTACCGGCTGAAGAGGACGGGCACGTCGAGAGAGTAGCGCGAGCCGAAGGGGAAATAGCCGCCGAAGACCGTCACCTCGGTCGGCGAGGCCATCGAGTCGTCGTCCGACTGCACGGCGTCGATGGTGCCGCGCTGCATCGCCTGGAACAGCTCTCCCGTGGGCACAAGCTGGTCGGCATAGAAGGTCTCGATCTGCATCCGGTCGCCCGCGATCTGGTTGAACATCGCGATAGCCGGGTCGAGGACGT
Organism: Silicimonas algicola; assembly: GCF_003970735.1. Lineage (GTDB taxonomy): Bacteria > Pseudomonadota > Alphaproteobacteria > Rhodobacterales > Rhodobacteraceae > Silicimonas > Silicimonas algicola. Next base: position 56,467 of record NZ_CP034588.1, on the reverse strand, counting down.
GCTCGGCGAGCGCCGGACCGGCATAGGTCTGAAGCCGCCAGGTGATGGTCGACTGCGCCAGGGCAGGCGCGGCCAAGGGCGCCGCGGCTGCACCGGCGGCAGCCGTCGTAAGGAACTTGCGTCTCGTGGTCATGGTCGTCTTCCTCTCTGTCATTGCGTTTGTTCTCCGGCGGTTTGGCCCGCCGTGTCTTTTCGTTCGATTCAGTTTCCGTACACCTGCCCCGGCAGCCACAGCGCGATCTGCGGGAAGATCATCACCACCGTCAGCGCCAGGATCATCACCAGAACGAAGGGCGTGACCGAGGCGTAGATGTCCCGGATCGAAATCTCGGGCGGAGCCATGGCGCGCATCAGGAACAGGTTATATCCGAAGGGCGGGGTCATGTAGGCGATCTGCGTCGTGATCGTGTAAAGGACGCCGTACCAGATCAAGTCGAAGCCGAGGGCCGCGACAAGCGGCACGTAAAGCGGCGCGACGATCACGAGCATCGCTGTATCGTCCAGGAACGTCCCCATCAGGATGAACGAAAGCTGCATCAGGATCAGGATCATCCACGGACTCAGTCCCAGCTTCTCGGTGAAGAGCGACTCGATGGCCTTTACCGCGCCGAGGCCGTCGAACACCGCGCCGAAGGCCAGGGCCGCGAGGATGATCCACATGAACATGCAGGTGATGCCAAGCGTGTTGCGCACGCTCGTCTGGAAAACCTGCCGCGTCATCCGGCCCTTCAGAACAGCGGCGAGGAAGGCCGCCAGAGCACCCACGGCCGAGCTTTCGACAAGCGAGGTCCAACCGTTGATGAAGGGCACCATCATCGCAAGGAAAATGCCGATCGGCAGAAGTCCCGCCGACAAAAGCCGCAGTTTCTCGGCGCGGGGCACATTGCGCTCCTCGGGCGGCAGGACCGGTCCGAGCGACGGGGTGATGGCGCAGCGGATGACGATGTAGGCTATGAACATGCCCGCCATCATCAGCCCGGGCAGCACCCCCGCGAGCCAGAGCTGCCCCACCGGCTGCCGCGCGATCATGGCATAAAGCACCAGCACCACCGAAGGCGGCACGAGGATTCCCAGGGAAGAGCCCGCCTGGATCACTCCTGTGACCATCCTCTTGTCGTAGTTACGCTTGAGAAGCTCCGGAAGCGCGATGGTCGCACCGATCGCCATGCCCGCGACCGAAAGTCCGTTCATCGCCGAGATGAGGACCATCAGTCCGATGGTGCCGACGGCAAGCCCGCCGGACAGTCCCCCCATCCATACGTGGAACATGCGGTATAGGTCGTCGGCGATCCGGCTTTCCGACAACACATAGCCCATGAAAATGAACATCGGCAGCGTCAGAAGCGGATACCATTTCATCAGCTTCATCGCCTGCGCAAAGCCCAGATCATAACCGCCCCGGTCGCCCCACAGGAAGAAGGCCGCGATGACTGCGACAAAGCCGATGGCGCCGAAGACGCGCTGGCCGGTCAGCAGCATCAGCATCATCGACGCGAACATCAGCAGGGCGATGGCTTCATAGGGCATCAGGCGCCGGCCTCCACCGCGACGCCCTTCAGGCGGAGGATATCCTTGAACAACTCGCTGACGGCCTGAAGAAGCATCAGCAGGATGCCGACGACCATGATCGTCTTGATAGGCCAGAGATAGGGACGCCAGGCGGTCGGGCTGCGCTCGCCGCCGTACTGGAAGGAATACATCAGGCTGTCCCAACCGCCCCAGAGCAGGAAGACGAGGTAAACGATCAGAAAGAGCACGGTGATGGCGTCGACCTCGGCTTTCCGCCGATCGGTCCATTCTCCGTACAGAAGGTCCATCCGCACGTTCGACCCAAGCTGGATCGAATAGGGACCGCCGAGGACGTAATACGCGACCATGGCGAACTGCGCCATCTCGAGCGTCCAGACCGACGGGTTGATGTCGAAGCCCAGATCGCTGCCGACCTTCGAAAACGTGGACCAGAGCAGGATCCCCATCATCACGAAGATGCCGTACATGACGATGCGACCGATCCAGCGGTTCACGCGGTCGATGACGCGGACATAGGTCTGAAGCGCCCTCATGCGGCATTCCCGTGGGCGAAGGCCGTGGTCAGCATCAGGGTCAGGGCATCCGCGATGCGCGCAACCGCAGCCTCCTCTGTCAGAAGATCGTTGCGGACCTCGACCATGACATTTGAGAGGCTTCGAGCGGTCCCGTGTTTCCTTAGCGTATGCGTAACGCCGTCCGCCGCCGAATAGGGCATGTTCAACTCCACCTTCGGCGTCGGTCCCGCGGCTGCCAGCATGGCGGTCGCAAGCGACGCATCGGCATCGTGCAGGAGGCCGATTTCGGTCGAGCGAGGCTCACCATTCCAGGAGGGTGTGAAGCTGTGGACGGTTACGAGAGCGGGCAGCGAGGCGAAGCCGTCAAGGACGCGCTCCACCTCTGCATGGAACGGTTCATAGACCTCGTGGACCCGTGCCGCGCGTTCGGACGCCGTCAGGTCGCGGTTGCCCGGGATCTCGATCCGTTCGGTTCGCGACGGGCAGGCGTCCAGCGCCTCGGGCGGGCGATTGCAGTCATGCACCAGCCGCGACACCCGCGACAGCACAAGCGGCGCGTCGAGCAGCGCGGACAAACGCCGCGCCAAGGCTTCGGCACCGGGATCCCAGACCGCGTGCGACAGTCGGTCGACGTCGCTCAGTCCAAGGTTGCCGAGGCTGGCGGGAACGCGCGGGCTCGCATGTTCGCACACGATGCAGACCTCACCTCGACCGCCCGGGTTCACGACCTGGGCAACGGGTCCGTCCTCGGTACCCAGAATCTTGGAAGCGGCTGATTTGGTCACGGGAAACATTAGTTACAGGCCCGATTCACCTGTCAAGAAACTTTCGTAGACGTCGCTACGCCCCAGCGCTACCCTGAAGCGATTGCTACAGCAGGCTGATCGCGTGACCCGCAAACCGATCGTCAAGGAACTGATCCAGGACCAGACCGCCGTGCTGACGCCGGCCGAGCGGCAACTGACCGACGCGCTTCTGCGCGACTACCCGGTCGCCGGTCTCCAATCCATCACGAGGCTGGCCGAAGCGGCCAGTGTATCAACCCCCACGGTCATTCGTCTCGCGCGAAAGCTCGGGTTCGACGGCTTCCCCGAACTACAGGAGGCCTTGAGGGACGAAGCGTCGGCCCAGATCAAGCAACCCATCCTCAAGCGCGAAGGCTGGCCCGAGGGCCGAACCGATTCCGAGGCCTTCCGCGACTTCGCCAAGGCCGTTTTCGACAACCTGAACCACACAATCGATCGGCTCGACCCCGCGACCTTCGACGCCATCGCCAAGCTTCTCGCCGACCCCCGGCGCCCCATCTATCTGTCGGGCGGCAGGATCACGCGGTCGAATGCCGACTACTTCTTCAACCACCTCCAGATCATCCGGCCCGGCGTGACCCTGTTGTCCCAGTCGGCAAACGTCTGGCCGCAGTACCTTCTCGACATGGACCGCCGATCCGTCCTGATCCTGTTCGACATCCGCCGCTACGAAGGCGAGCTGATGAAGCTCGCCAGCCTCGCGCAGGACCGCGAGGCGACCATCGTCCTCTTCACCGACCAGTGGGGGTCGCCGATCTCGCGGATCGCCACGCACGTCGTGAACGCGATGGTCGAAGTGCCGTCGAGCTGGGATTCGACCATCGCCGTGAACCTGATCGTCGAGGCGCTGATCGCCGAGGTGCAGAGCCGCAGGTGGGAAAAGGCCAAGGACCGGATCGCGGATCTCGAGAAAATGTTTCAGGCGACGCGGATCTTCCGGAAGTCCTAGTCGATCACGACGATGCCGCTGTGCTTCGACTTGTGCTCGGGTTCGACGTGGATATTCACGCGGATGTCCGGCACGGCCTTTCGCAGAGCTGCCTCGACCCTGTCGCAGATCTCGTGCGCGTCGTAGACGGTCATCTCTCCCGGCACGACCAAATGGAACTCCGCGAAGGTTGCGCTGCCGGCGTGGCGCGTCTTGAGGTCGTGCGCCTCGACGGCGCCGGCGGCCTCGGTCGAGATGATGTCGCGGATGCGGGTGAGCGTCTTCTCGGGCACCGCCTCGTCCATGAGTCCGCTCAGCGACTCCTTCACCACCCGCCAGCCCGACCACAGGATGTTGACCGCGACAAGCGCCGCCATCAGCGGGTCGAGGATCCACCAGCCCGTCACGAAGGCCAGGAGGACGCCGACAGCCACCCCGGAGGAAGTGACAACGTCGGTCCACAGATGCCGCCCGTCCGCAACCAGCGCGGGCGACTTCAGCAGTCGTCCACGCCGGACGAGGACCGTCGCCCAGATGCCGTTCAGGACCGTCGCGCCGATGTTGACGAGAAGACCCTCGATCGGCGCGTCCAGAACGCGGGGGGCCATGAACCCGTGGTACGCCTCGCGGAAGATGAACAGCGCCGCGACGATGATCATCACGCCTTCCAGAACGGCGCTGAAGAACTCCGCCTTGTGGTGACCGAACGGGTGGTTCGCGTCGGCCGGACGAGCCGCGATCCGAACCGCCACGAGGGCGGCGAAGGCTGTCGCGAGGTTGACGATGCTTTCCAACGCATCGGACAGAAGCGCCACCGACCCCGTGATCCACCACGCGAGGGTCTTGAGACCGAGGACAAGGCATCCGACCAGGACACTGCCGATGGCAAGTTTCAGTGTGAGGTGCATGGAATCCCCGGAATGTGTCCAGACACTAGCGACCCGATGCGCCGAAATGAAGGTCGAAGCCGTCAGTCACGGCCGAGGAGTCGATCTATGCCTTTTTCGAACCCGTCGAGGACCGCTCCCAGCCTGTTCTCGATGTCGTCCTGATAGGCTTGCGCCAGGGGAAGAAGCTCCTGCATCAATTCATGCCCCTGCGCAGTCAACGAAAGGCGAACAAGCCGGCGGTCCACGGCGTTCGGCGTCTTTCGGATGTAACCCGCCTCTTCCAGTCGGCTTGCCGCACGGCTGACCTTCGGTCGCTCCATCGCCACGCGGGCCTCGATATCGCGGACGGAGACGTCGCCGGCCTGGGCGAGATGAACGAGAACCCTCCACTCCGGGATCGAGATGCCAAAGCGTGCGCGGTACTGCCGCGCCAGTTCCTCGCTGGTCTTCTGCGCCGCGACCGCCAGCCGGTAAGGCGTGAAGCGCGACAGGTCGAAAGGCGGGAGATCCTCCATGTCGGGGACCATAGAGTTGACTTCGTTGCAAATGCAACGATTATCGAGGCAAGGAGATCGCCCATGACTCGACACGAGCTTCCCGCCGGAATGGTCCGTGCCCCCGACCGCACCGGCACGCACGACGGCTATATGCCCGGCTTCGGCAACGATTTCGAAACCGAGGCCCTGCCGGGTGCGTTGCCGCAAGGGATGAACTCGCCGCAGAAGTGCGAGTACGGTCTCTATGGCGAGCAGCTTTCCGGCACCGCCTTCACCGCGCCGTCGCATCAGAACGAACGGACCTGGTGCTACCGTATCCGGCCCTCGGTCAAGCACACGCACCGCTTCCGAAAGATCGCCCTACCCTACTGGAAATCCGCCCCGCTGGTCGATCCGGACATCGTCTCGCTTGGACAATATCGCTGGAACCCGGTGCCCCATTCAGAGGGTCTAACGTGGCTGACCGGCATGCGCACGATGACCACGGCCGGGGACGTCAACACCCAGGTCGGCATGGCAGCGCATATCTACCTCGTCACCGACAGCATGGTGGACGCCTATTTCTACTCTGCCGACAGCGAGCTTCTGATCGTGCCGCAAGAGGGCCGGCTTCGGTTCTGCACCGAGCTCGGCGTCATCGACCTTGCCCCCCAGGAGATCGCAGTGATCCCGCGCGGCCTCGTCTACCGCGTCGAGGTGCTGGACGGTCCGGCGCGCGGGTTCGTATGCGAGAACTACGGTCAGAAATTCCAGCTTCCGGGGCGCGGGCCGATTGGGGCGAACTGCATGGCCAACCGTCGCGACTTCAAGACGCCGGTCGCCGCATTCGAGGACCGCGAAACGCCGTCCACTGTCACGGTGAAGTGGGGCGGGCATTTCCACGAGACCCACATCGGGCACTCGCCCCTCGATGTCGTGGCCTGGCACGGCAACTACGCTCCGGTGAAGTACGACCTGACGACCTATTGCCCGGTCGGCGCGATCCTCTTCGATCATCCCGATCCCTCGATCTTTACGGTGCTCACCGCGCCCTCCGGCGTCGAGGGCACGGCCAACATCGACTTCGTTCTCTTCCGCGAGCGCTGGCTGGTGGCCGAGGACACCTTCCGTCCGCCCTGGTATCACAAGAACGTCATGTCCGAGCTGATGGGCAACATTTACGGCCAGTACGACGCAAAGCCGCAGGGCTTCGTTCCGGGGGGCATGTCGCTCCACAACATGATGCTGCCGCATGGCCCGGACCGCGAGGCGTTCGAGAAGGCGTCGAACGCCGAGCTTGCCCCGCACAAACTCGACAATACCATGTCCTTCATGTTCGAGACGCGTTTTCCCCAGCACCTCACGCCCTTCGCGGCGACAGAGGCACCCTTGCAGGACGACTACATCGACTGCTGGTCGGACCTCGAGAAGAAGTTCGACGGCACTCCGGGAAAGAAGTGACGGTCTGCAAGGGAGACCGCTTCGTGGCGGAAGATGCGTATTTTGTAAGAGATGAAGGGGTGGCCGCATGAGCCTTCTACGAAGCTGGATCGAGAGCGCGAACGCGCCCGAGGGTGACTTTCCGCTGAACAATCTGCCGTACGGCGTCTTCGACGACGGACGAGGCGCGCGCTGCGGTGTGGCGATCGGCGATCTGGTTCTCGACCTCGGCGCGATGGAAGCGATGTCGATGCTGCCCGCCGCCGGCTTCCAGGGTTCCGCGCTCAACGCCTTCATGGAGGCTGGCCCTGGCGTGTGGTTTCGCGTGCGAAACACGTTAACGGGACTTTTATCCGAAGGTGCCGGCGCACAGGACCAGATGCGCGACCCGCTGTACCGGCGCGACGCTGTCGCAATGCGCTTGCCCTTCCGCGTGACCGAGTACACCGACTTCTATGCAGGGCGGCATCACGCCACGAACGTGGGCACCATGTTCCGCGGCGCCGACAAGGCGCTGCCCGAGAACTGGCTGTCGCTCCCGATCGGCTACAACGGCCGAGCCTCGTCGGTCGTGGTGTCCGGCACTCCCGTGACGCGACCTTGGGGCCAGGTAAAGGGAGAGGGCTTCGACCTTCCCGTGTTCCAGCCGTCGCACCGTTTCGATTTTGAACTCGAGTTGGGCGCGGTCGTGGGCCGTCCGTCGTCTGGCATGATCTCCGTCGCGGATGCCGACGAGATGATCTTCGGCTATGTCCTCCTGAACGACTGGTCCGCACGCGACATCCAGGCCTGGGAATACCAGCCTCTCGGCCCGTTCCAGTCCAAGGCCGCCGCGACGACGATCAGCCCCTGGATCGTGACGCGCTCGGCGCTCGAGCCGTTCCGGGCCAAGACGCCGACGCGAGACAGGCCCCTTCTTCCCTATTTGCGCGAGACGAAGCCTGGGCTCTACGACATCGATCTGGAGGTGAAGCTCGCGACCCAAGATGGCGCCGAACGGACGGTCACGCGGACGAACTACCGCGAGATGTACTATTCCGCCGCGCAGCAGCTTGCACATCATGCCTCGTCCGGATGTCCGATGAGAGTGGGTGACCTGCTGGGATCTGGCACGATCTCGGGCGCGGACTCCGATTCCCGTGGCTCGATGCTGGAGCTTTCGTGGGGCGGCAAGGAGCCGCTCGACTTCGACGGACAGGCGCGAACCTTCCTGGAGGACGGCGATACCGTTACCTTCAACGGACACACGAAGGGGCGCGGGCACCGCGTCGGCTTCGGAGACTGCACAGGAACCGTCCGCCCTGCCGTTCCGCTGCCGGACTGGGCGAAAGAGGAGACGACATGACAAGAGCCTTCGCATCGCAGGGCGACACCGGCGACAAGACCGTGAGCTTCACCGAGATCGGCGATGGCCTGTACGCCTTTACCGCCGAGGGCGATCCGAACTCGGGCGTGATCGTCGGAGACGAGAGCGTGATGGTGATCGAGGCGCAGGCGACGCCGCGCCTTGCCCGGCAGGTGATCGACTGCATCCGGGGCGTGACCGACAAGCCCGTCTCGCACATCGTCCTGACGCACTACCACGCGGTCCGCGTTCTCGGCGCTTCGGCCTTCGATGCGGGACAGATCATCATGTCCGAGAAGGCGCGCTCGATGGTTGTGGAACGCGGGCAGGAGGACTGGGACAGCGAGTTCGCCCGCTTCCCCCGGCTCTTCGAAGGCCATGAGGAGATCCCCGGCCTGACCTGGCCCACGACGACGTTCCAAGGACGGATGAGTGTCTATCTGGGCAACCGGCGCGTAGACCTGATGCAGCCAGGTCGGGCGCATACGGCAGGCGATATCGTGGCCTACGTCCCGGACCAGAACGTCATGTTCACGGGCGACATCGTCGAATACCACTCGGCCTGCTACTGCGGCGACGGTCACTTCCACGATTGGACGGGGACACTGGATAACATCCGCCGCTGGAACCTCGATGCCATCGCGCCGGGTCGAGGCGACGCTCTTCTGGGCCGGAAGATGGTCGACGCCGCGCTCGACTCGACGGCCGACTTCGTGACCTCGACCTACAACGCGGTGGCCAAGGTGGCGCTGCGCGGCGGCTCTCTGAAGGACGCGATGGCGGCTTGCCGGGCGGAGTGCGACCCGAAGTTCGGCGATTATGCCATCTACGAGCACTGCCTGCCGTTCAACGTCGCCCGCGCCTATGACGAGGCCCGCGATATCGACACGCCTCGCATCTGGACCGCCGAACGCGACCGCGAGATGTGGGAGGCGCTTCAAGAGTGACGGCGAGCGTCGGTCGCGAGATGAAGGACCGCTACCGGCTGGCCTTTCGGCTTTATCCCTATGCGCGGTCGCAGGATCAGGACGCGGCGACACCGGTCCGTCACCCGGTCATCGTCATGGGAGGCGGCCCGGTCGGCATCGCGATGGCGCTTGACCTAGGGCTGCGAGGGGTTCCCGTGCTCGTCCTCGACGACCACGAGGGCGTCGGACAGGGAAGCCGCGCGATCTGCTTTTCCAAGCGCACCCTCGAAATCTGCGACAGATGGGGATGTGGCGAGGCTCTGCTGGAGAAGGGGGTCGTCTGGAACGTCGGGAAGGTCTTTCACGACGACCGCCAGGTGTTCGAGTTCAACCTTCTGCCCGAGGAAGGCCACCGCTTTCCGGCCTTCATCAACCTGCCGCAGCCGTTCTTCGAGAAGACCCTCGTGGAGAGGGTGCGTCAGGCTCAGGCCGAGGGCGCGCCGATCGAGATCAGGGGGCGCAACCGCGTGACAGCGGTCGAAGCGCGCGATGACGGCGTGACGCTGGACGTCGACACGCCGGACGGACCCTATCGCCTTCAGGCCGACTGGCTGATCGGCTGTGACGGCGCGGGATCTCCCTTGCGGGGCATGATGGGCCTCGACTTCGAGGGCCGCGTCTTCGAGGACAGTTTCCTGATCGCCGACATCCGCATGGACGGAGATTTCCCAACCGAACGCTGGTTCTGGTTCGAGCCCTGGTTCAGGTCAGGAGCCTCGACCCTGCTTCACAAGCAGCCCGACGGCATCTGGCGCGTCGACTTCCAGATCGGCTGGGAGGTGGACCGCGTCAAGGAGTTGAAGGAAGAGAACATCCGCGCCCGTCTCGACGCGATGCTGCCCGGCGTGACCTACGAGATCGTTTGGTCGTCGATCTATACCTTCCAGTGCCGCCGCATGAAGAAATTCCGGCATGGCCGCGTGATCTTCGCCGGCGACAGCGCACACCAGGTCAGCCCCTTCGGCGCGCGAGGTGCGAACTCGGGGATCCAGGATGTCGACAACCTGGGCTGGAAGCTGGCGTCCGTGATCCGCGGCGAGGCGCCGGATGCCCTTATCGACAGTTACGACGATGAGAGGCGGCATGCCGCCGACGAGAACATCCTCAAATCCACGCGCTCGACCGATTTCATCTCGCCCAAGTCCCGGATCAGCCACGTCTTCCGAAATGCCGTGCTCGATCTTGCCGAGCGTCACGCCTTCGCGCGTCCTCTGGTCAATTCCGGACGCCTCTCGGTGCCCTGCACCTACGATGGCCTGCCGCTGAACGGCGAGGATGCGCTGCCTGGCGGGCCAGCGCGGACGCGACCGGGAAGCCCCTGTCCCGATGCCCCCCTCGCGGGCGAAACCCTGCTTCGGCGTCTCGGTGGCGGTTTCACGTTGCTTTGCATCGATGCCGAAGCGCCGGAGGTCGAGGGCGTGGAACGGATTGCGCTGACGTCGACGGACGACCCGACGGGTGCGCTGTCGGACCGGTATCTTGGAGCGGCGTCGGGAGCAGTCTACCTGATCCGGCCGGACCAACACGTTGCGGCTCGGTGGGCGCGCGCGACCGCCCGAGACATTGAAGCGGCGCTGGCCCGCGCCTGCGGGAGGACGTGATGCCACTTAACACCGTCGCGAACATTCCCGATCCGGATGGCTTCTACGCCGAGCTGATCGCGGCGCACGAAGGCCTCTCCGACGACGAGAGCGTCGCCCTCAATGCCCGGTTGATCCTGCTCCTCGCGAACCATATCGGAGACCGCTCCGTCCTGCGCGAGGCGCTGGCCGAAGCACGCCGCAGGGACGGCTGACTTTCCGTGGAGGCACCTGTCGGTTGCAGCGACCGGGGGGAGCAAATACTGTCGGCCTCGACATCGCATCCGAGTCTCATCAGACCAGCAGGAGATCCCTACATGACCAACGTCGTCATTGCATCCGCCGCCCGAACCGCTGTCGGCAGCTTCAACGGGGCCTTCGCCAACACGCCCGCGCACGAACTGGGGGCGGCCATGCTGGAGGCGCTGGTGGAGCGAGCGGGGATCTCGAAGGACGAGGTTTCCGAGACGATCCTGGGACAAGTCCTGACGGCCGCGCAGGGGCAGAATCCGCCGCGCCAGGCGCATATCCTCGCCGGCCTGCCGAAGGAGGCCGCGGCCTGGGGCATCAACCAGGTCTGCGGTTCGGGCCTTCGCGCGGTGGCGCTCGGCGCCCAGCACATCCAGCTTGGAGACGCCGACATCATCTGCGCGGGCGGCCAGGAAAACATGTCGATGAGCCCCCACGCCCAGTCCATCCGGCAGGGACAGAAGATGGGCGACCTGAAGCTGATCGACACGATGATAAAGGACGGCCTCTGGGACGCCTTCAACGGCTATCACATGGGCCAGACCGCCGAGAACGTCGCGCAGCAGTGGCAGATCAGCCGCGAGCAGCAGGACGAATTCGCGCTTGCCAGCCAGAACAAGGCCGAGGCCGCGCAGAAGGCCGGCCGCTTCGATGACGAAATACTGGGCTTCACCGTCAAGACGCGGAAAGGCGACATCGTCGTCGACAAGGACGAGTACATCCGCCACGGCGCGACGCTCGAGTCGATGCAGAAGCTTCGCCCCGCGTTCGCGAAGGACGGATCGGTCACGGCCGGAAACGCCTCCGGCATCAACGATGGTGCGGCGGGCGTCCTGCTGATGAGTGCCCAGAACGCCGAGAAGCGCGGGATCGAGCCTCTTGCACGCATCGCCTCCTACGCCACCGCCGGTCTCGATCCGTCGATCATGGGTACAGGCCCCATTCCGGCCTCGCGCCGGGCGCTGGAAAAAGCCGGCTGGAAGGTCTCGGACCTTGACCTCGTGGAGGCGAACGAGGCCTTCGCGGCGCAGGCCTGCGCGGTGAACAAGGACATGGGCTGGGACCCCGAGATCGTGAACGTCAACGGCGGCGCCATCGCCATCGGTCACCCGATCGGCGCATCGGGTGCGCGAGTCCTGAATACCCTGCTCTATGAAATGAAGCGCCGTGACGCGAAGAAGGGCCTGGCCACGCTTTGCATCGGCGGCGGCATGGGCGTTGCGATGTGCGTCGAGCGCGACTGACGCAGAAGCGGCGGCGCACAATTGTTGCGCCTCCGCCATCCGCCGCGTAACATTCTTGCATAATCTGGAGGAGGACGACTATGGCCCGTGTTGCACTGATCACCGGGGGCTCGCGTGGCATCGGTGAAGCTATTTCCAAGGCTCTGAAAGCCGAAGGCTATGAGGTTGCCGCGACCTATGCGGGCAACGACGAGAAGGCCCGCGCCTTTACCGACGAGACCGGCATCAAGACGTACAAGTGGAACGTCGCCGACTATGACGCGTCGAAGGCGGGCATCGCGCAGGTCGAGGCCGACCTCGGCCCGATCGACATCGTCGTGGCGAACGCCGGCATCACCAAGGATGCGATGTTTCACCGAATGACGCCCGAGCAGTGGAAAGAGGTCATCGACACCAACCTCACGGGAGTCTTCAACACCGTCCACCCGGTCTGGCCGGGGATGCGCGATCGAAAGTTCGGCCGGGTCATCGTGATCTCGTCGATCAACGGACAGAAAGGTCAGGCGGGCCAGGTGAACTATGCCGCGACGAAGGCGGGCGACCTTGGCATCGTCAAGTCGCTCGCTCAGGAAGGCGCGCGGGCGGGCATCACGGCGAACGCGATCTGTCCCGGCTATATCGCGACCGAGATGGTGATGGCGATCGACCAGAGCGTCCGCGACAAGATCATCTCGGGCATCCCCGCCGGCCGTCTCGGCACGCCGGAGGAAATCGCCCGGATCGTGTGCTTCCTCGCGTCCGAGGACTCGGGCTTCATCAACGGCTCGACCATTTCGGCCAACGGCGCACAGTTCTTCGTCTGAGGCGGTGTTCCGTCGTCAAAGATCGGGCCGGTTCCCAGGAACCGGCCCTTTTCATTTCGTCAGTCACGACAACCGCCGGTCCACGAGTTGCCCGTGTGCAAAGCACAGGGCACGGCCGCCAAGCGGGTCTGCCGTACTGCGTTCAGTTGTCGCTGAGACGCTCGATTTCCTCTTTGATCTTGAGCTTCTGCCTCTTGAGAGCAGTGATCTGAAGGTCATCGAATGACGGCGTTCGCTGCGCCATTTCGACTTCATCAGAGAGATGTTGGTGTTTCTTGCGGAGTTCCTGAATATGGGCGTTCAGGCTCATCGTCGTCCTCCTGTTGGGTTTTCGACATATCAAGTGCAACACGAAACGCGATTCGTGTCACGTCCCGCTCCCCAGGCTGGTCCGATTTCCCTAATCCGAGCTTAATTCTTCAGCGGTAGCGCCGCGCCCTCACGCAGGATGGCCTGCGCGGCCAGCGAATAACTTTCCCCATCCGCCTCGTGGACAGCGCCGTCGTGCAGCACGAGTGGAGCGTTCAGCCGCAGCGCGCCCCGAGCGCCCTTCTTCGCCTGCACGATGACAAGCCGCGCCGGGCGGGCAGCGCGTGCGGCAAGCGGCTGGACCACAACGTCGCCCGCGCGGCCCTGGAGGGGCGCGAGACAATCGGCCAGCCGGTCGGCCCGGTGAACGACCGTAATGTAGCCGCCTGGCTTCACCCGCCGCAGCGCCGCGTCGAGCCAAAGGGCAAGTGGCGCCGTTTCTCCCCTGCCGGCCTCGCGATGAGGGTCCCAGGCTTCGCTGCCATTTCTGCGGTCGAAGAACGGCGGATTGGTCATCACATGATCGAAAGACGCCGATGCCAGTTCCGGAGTTGGAAAGAACGCATCGGCCTCGAGCACGCGCGCGTCGAAGCCGTTGGCGTCAAGATTTGCCCGCGCCAGTCCGACCGATGCCGCATCGTTCTCGACGCCGGTCACGCTCAGGCCTTCCACGCGCGAGAGGAGACACAGCATGGCCACCCCTGCTCCGCAGCCGAGGTCCAGAATCGATTGCCCTGGTCTGGCGGAGACAGCCGCGGCCAAAAACACGGGATCGGCACCTGCGCGGTACCCGCTGACGGGTTGAAACACGGACAGGCGGCCGCCCAGGAACCGATCGGTCTGCGCGATCACATGCCCGTCTCCACGTCGTTGTCCCTCAGGACCGCCGACGCGCGGAAGTGGTCGGAGTCCCTGACCATCAACCTGCGCGGAAGGATTCCAAGCGACCCCTCAAGGACACTCATATGGACGTCCATCTGAAAGCAGTCTATACCCTCGCCGTCGAGAAGGGCCGTGACGAAGGCGATCACTGTCGGATCCGTGGTGCGCAAGAGCTCTCTCATGGGATGGAAATAAGGACAGGTCGCCCGTGTTGTCGAGCGGTCTGATGCGCTTTTGATGAGCCTGGACACCGAGACGTCCTCCAAGCCGCACGAAAGGCTGGCTGCCGTCCTCCAGGACGATCTCGCGGCGGTCGATCGGCTGATCCGCGAACGGATGGCCTCCGAGACCGCACCGCGCATTCCCGAGGTCACCGCGCACCTCGTCAATGCAGGCGGCAAGCGGGTGCGTCCGATGCTGACGCTCGCCTCGGCGCGGCTCTGCGGCTATGAGGGCGAGAACCACCACAGGCTTGCCGCGACCGTCGAGTTCATCCACACGGCGACACTTCTGCATGACGATGTCGTCGACGAAAGCCGCCAGCGGCGGGGCAGGCCAACGGCGAACCTTCTGTGGGACAACAAATCCTCGGTTCTCGTCGGCGACTACCTCTTCGCGCGGTCCTTCAAGCTGATGGTCGAGACGGGTTCTCTGCGCGTCCTCGACATCCTGTCCGACGCCGCTGCGACGATCGCTGAAGGCGAGGTTCTCCAACTGACCGCGGCCGCGAACCTTTCGACCACGGAAGACATCTATCTGAAGGTCGTGCGTGGAAAGACGGCCGCCCTGTTCGCCGCCGCGAGCGAGGTCGGCGGTGTCATAGCAGGAGTGGAAGAAGCGCAGGTTTCGGCGCTCCGGACGTACGGCGATGCTCTTGGTATCGCGTTCCAGATGGCGGACGATCTTCTCGACTACGAAGGCGACGTGGCGCTGACGGGCAAGAACCTGGGCGATGATTTCCGCGAACGCAAGCTGACGCTGCCGGTCATCAAGGCTGTTGCCAGAAGCGACCCAGAGGAGCGGTCGTTCTGGAAACGGACCATAGAGAAGGGCGACCAGCGGGACGGCGATCTGGCGCAAGCGATGGACCTGATCCGGCGCCACGGGACTCTGGAGGACACGCGAAGCGAGGCGCTGGCGTGGTCGGCCCAGGCGAAATCCGCACTTGAGGTGCTGCCTGAACACGAGCTTCGCGACTTGATGGCGGACTTGGCCGACTACGTCGTCGCCCGGATCAGTTGATCGCGGTCATCCTGACCCACCACTGCGGATAGTCGTGAGCCAGCGTCTCGGCGGCCCTGTGTGCGGCAGCAGCCGACTTGAACAGGCCCCAGCATGTGCTGCCCGAACCCGACATGTCGGCTTTCCGGCAGCCTGGTGAAGATCGCAGCGCCTCGAGGACATGCCCTATCTCGGCGACCTCTTCCGTCGCGCAGGCTGTCAGGTCGTTTCCCTGACCGGACAGCCACGCATGAAACGCCTCGAAGTCCCAACCCATCCTCATCTCGTCCATCGAGAGGGCGTCGGCCCCGCGAATACTGCCCAACAACGAGAACACCCTTGGCGTCGATACGTGCCGACCGGGATTGACCAGGACGAGCCAAAGCGGCGGCAGCGGCGGCACAGGGTCCAGACGCTCTCCGATGCCCCTCATCCTCATGGGAGCCGGCCCGGCCATGCAGGCCGGTACATCGGCGCCGAGATTCAGGGTTTCCGCCGGTGTCGGTGGCGGGACCTTCCAGAGGAGAGCCAGCGCCTTCAGGGCAGCCGCAGCATCCGCCGAGCCTCCCCCGATACCTGCACCATGCGGGAGGGTCTTCTCGAGCCGCAGACGCGCGCCAGCCTGGACCGCCCGCAAGCTTTGCAGATGACGTGCGGCACGAACCACGAGGTTGGTCTCGTCGGTCGGCACGCCTTTGCGAAACGGACCTTCGACCGTCAGTTCCAGGCGGTCTGCGGCCTCGACGTGAATGACATCGCCCACGTCCCGGGCGAAGACGACCAGACTGTCCAGAAGGTGATATCCGTCGGTCCGCCGACCGATGACATGAAGCGTCAGGTTGATCTTCGCGGGCGCGAAAACCTCAACCGTCATTCGCGACCTTCTGCAAGGGCGCCGCGCCTTCCTCCTCGAGCACCTTGTCGAGGCCGACCTCGAGCTTGCGCCTGATGCGGTCGGCGTCCACGTCACCCGTGTCGTTATCCTCCGAGGTGAAGGACAGCGCGCGCTGCCACTGGAACTGCGCCTCGCGCTTGCGGCCGACAGCCCAGTAGACGTCGCCAAGGTGGTCGTTGACGATGGGATCGATGGCCATGCGCTCGACGGCCTTCTCCATATGGCCGACCGCCTCCTCGTAGCGGCCGAGGCGGTAGAGGCCCCAACCGAGGGAGTCGATGATGTAACCCGAGTCCGGTCGCAGGGCGACGGCCCGCTCGATCAGTTCCAGCGCCTCTTCGTAATTTTCGTCCTTCTCGAGATAAGAATAGCCCAGATAGTTCATCACCTGCGGCTGCTCCGGCCGCAACTCAAGCGCCTTGCGGAAATCGGCCTCGGCCTTTTCCCACTCATCGGTCCGCTCGTACGAGATGCCGCGCGCAAAAAAGATGATCCAGTGCTGCTCTTCGGGCTTCTCGATCAGGGCGATGGCATCCGAGTAGGGGCCGATGGCCTCGGCGAAACGATCCATGCCCCGCAGCGTGTCGCCGAGCGTGACGTGGACGAGCGGCAGCTCCGAGTGGCTCTTGGCGAGCTGGCGCAGAACCTCGATCGCGGCATCCTCGCGGCCGGCCTGCCTTAACGCCTCGGCGCGGCCCAATTCGGCGGAGTGGAACGCGGGGTCTTCGCGCGGTACGGTATCGTAGACCTGGGTCGCGAGGTCGAAGCGGCCAAGTGACTCCAGAAGCTCTGCCGTCATCAGCAAAGCGTCCATGTGATCGGGACGCAGAGCTAGCGCCATGCGCGTATAGATCAGGGTATAGTCTTCCTGCGCCTCGCTGCGCAGCGCGCTGGCAATCGAGAAGTACACCTCGGCAAGTCCGTCGACAGGCGTGCGGACGGCATCGAAGGCCAAAGTCTCGCCGGCTGCGAGGCGGTCTCGCATCGTTTCGAGATAGGGATCGAGCGAGGTGCCGAAGCTTTCCTCGATCAGATCGAGCGCGTCCTGGTTCCGTTCAAGCTGGCTCAGAACCTCGGCATAGGCGACGACGCCCCTGCGGGTCACGCGGATGGTGCGTCCGCTCTCGCCCGAGAAGAGTTCGGCCGCGCCTTCGAAGTCACCGACCGACGCGAGGGCAAGCGCCTTGTGGTAGAGCCCGAAGGCCTCGACGCCTTCGTTCGAGGCGACCCCGTCGAAGGCGGTCAGGGCCTCGGTCATCTGTCCGTCGCCGACCAGGGCCCAGGCTTTTGCGAGACCGTCGAAAAGCGGTCCGACCTTCATGCCCCCGTCGATGCCGGACACGATGCCCTTCCAGTCGTCGCGCCGCGCCAGGTCGCCGATCAGCATGAGACCGACGAGTTGGTTCTCGGACTTCGCCTCGAAGGCACGACGCGCGATCTGGGCCGCGCGGTCAAGGTCGCCAAGGCCGAGGTAGGCCGTCGCCGCGTTCTCGAGCAGAGGGACGTTCGAGGGGTCGCGCACGATGGCGCGGGCATAGTAGTCCGCCGCCTCGTCGAAGTCGCTCGACAGCATCGCCGAGCGCGCCGCCAGGTATCCACCCGCGTCCTGAGCCACGGCGACGGGCGCCGAAAGCGTTGCAAGAAGTGCGAGTGTCATCGTGATGCGGGCCATCGCCATGCCGGTATCCCTGCTGTTTCGCCGGAGAGCCTAGTGCCGCCCCGGACGTGACGCAATGCGGCGGACCTTCGCGGGCGCATGGCTTGACGGAAGTGTTACCTTCCGGGCGACAACGTGACCGCTCACATGTTCGGATAGTTCGGCCCGTCTCCACCCTGAGGCACCGTCCACACGATGTTCTGGACCGGGTCCTTGATGTCGCAGGTCTTGCAGTGAACGCAGTTCTGGAAATTGATCTGGAACCGCGTTTCCGCGCCTTCCCCCACGAACTCGTAGACGCCCGCCGGGCAATACCGCTCCGACGGGCCGGCATACTTCGGCAGATTGACCTTCACCGGGATCGAGGGATCCTTCAGCTTCAGGTGCGAGGGCTGGCTTTCCTCGTGGTTGGTAAACGAGAAGCTGACGTTGGTCAGCCGGTCGAAGGAGAGCTTGCCGTCCGGCTTGGGATAGTCGATCGGCTTGTGCATTTCGGCCGGTTCGGTCGCCTCGGCGTCGGTCTTGCCATGCCTGAGGGTGCCAAACAGGCTCGCGCCGCCGAAGACTGTCTGGAACCACATGTCGAACCCGCCGAGTGCGAGGCCGCCCAGAGGTCCATACTTCGCGTTGAGGGGGGCGACGTTTCGGACGCGGCGCAAGTCCTTGCCGATCACGCCTGAACGAAGGGTATGGTCATAGTCGGTCAGCACGTCACTCGAGCGCCCGGCACGAATGGCCGTCACCGCCGCCTCCGCCGCCTCGATGCCCGAGTGCATCGCATTGTGGTTGCCCTTGATGCGCGGCAGGTTCACCAGCCCCGAGGCACAGCCCAGGATTGCACCGCCAGGGAAGGCGGAACGGGGGATCGACTGGAAGCCGCCCTTCGTGACGGCGCGCGCGCCGTAGGCCACGCGCTTGCCGCCTTCCAGCACCTTCGCGATGTCCGGATGATGCTTGAAGCGCTGGAATTCCATGTAGGGGTAGAGGTACGGGTTCTTGTAATTCAGGTCGACGATGTAGCCGACGTAGACCTGGTTGTTGTCGAGGTGGTACATGAAGGAACCGCCTGACTGCTTCCAGCCAAGGGGCCACCCCATGGTGTGGAGGACGAGACCCTCGTCGTGGTTCTCGGGCCGGACCTCCCAGATCTCCTTCATGCCCAGACCGAACTTCTGGAAGTCCGATTTCGACGCCAGGCCATACTTCGCGATGACTTCCTTCGAGAGCGACCCCCTCACGCCTTCCGACAGGAAGACGTACTTGCCGAGAAGCTCCATCCCCGGCTCGGTGCCCTCGCCATAGCTGCCGTCCGGCTCAAGCCCGAAGACACCGGCGACGACACCCCTGACTTCGCCGTTCTCGCCGTAGACGAGTTCGGAGCAGGACATTCCCGGGAAAATCTCGACGCCAAGCGCCTCGGCCTGTTCGGCCAACCAGCGGCATACGTTGCCCATGGAGACGATGTAGTTGCCGTGATTGTTCATCAGCGGCGGCATCAGGAAATTGGGGATGCGCAGCTTCCCCCCCTCGCCGAGAACGTAGAACCTGTCCTTCTTGACCTCGACCTTGACCGGGGCGCCCCTCTCCTTCCAGTCGGGGAAGAGGCGGTTCAGGCCGGACGGGTCCAGTACGGCACCTGACAGGATGTGCGCACCGACTTCGGATCCCTTTTCCAGCACCACGACGCTCAGGTCGGCATCGAGTTGCTTCAGCCGGATCGCCGCCGACAGGCCGGCCGGCCCGGCGCCCACGATGACGACGTCGTATTCCATGCTTTCGCGCTCGATTCTGGACATTCCGACGGGTCCCCTCGCGGTTGGATCAACGGGTTCCTGCCTACCGTCCTTCGCGGCGAAAGGTCAAACGAAACGCCGTGTCACACAGGGGTCAACCCGGGATTGACTTGTCTGGTCCTACCTGTGACTAAAGCCCGGTTCTGACCGTCCGAGGCAACCCCGAGAGTCCAAGGAACCTTCATGGACAAGATACCGCTGACCCGCGCGGGGCACACCGCGCTGAACGATGAATTGAAGAAGCTGAAGTCCGTCGAGCGCCCTGCGGTGATCCGGGCCATCGCCGAGGCGCGCGAGCACGGCGACCTGTCCGAGAACGCCGAATATCACGCCGCACGCGAGAAGCAGAGCTTCATCGAGGGCCGCGTGAAGGAGCTCGAGGGCGTCTTGTCGCTGGCCGAGGTCATCGACCCCGCCTCTCTGTCCGGAACCGTCAAGTTCGGTGCTACGGTGACCCTCGTGGACGAGGATTCCGACGAGGAGCGGACCTACCAGATCGTCGGCGAGCCCGAGGCGGACATCGAGAACGGTCGGTTGAACGTCAGGTCGCCGCTTGCCCGTGCGCTGATCGGCAAGGACGAAGGAGACAGCGTCGAGGTTCGTACGCCCGGTGGCGAAAAGAGCTATGAGATCCTGAAGATCGAATTCGTCTGAGGACCCATGTCCGGCAACCGTCCCGAACCTCCCGTCGACCTGGGAATCTACAGTCGCATGAACACTGGCGGCGGGCTGGACCCGGCCGACAAGGTGGCGATCGTGGTGACCGGCCTCTGGCTGGCGCTGTGCCTTCTGTTCCTGTTCGTGGTCGGCCTCGGCACCGGGTCGTCGCTCGGTCCTTTGCGGTTTCTTGTCCTCCTTATGGTCGTGGGTCTGCCTATCGCACTGATCTGGATCGGTTCGATCGCGCTGAAGAGCGCCCGCATCATCCGCGAGGAAAGCGAACGGCTTCAGGCGTCGATGGATGCGATGCGCCAAATCTATATCAGCCAGGCGCAGATGGCCGCGACCGCCATGGGGCCGAACGTCGAGCGGAAGATCGACGAGATCGTTAAGGGACAGAAGCGCGCCGAGGACGTGCTGGCGAGCTTTGCGTCCGCTCGTCCCTCCGGTACGTCCACCCAACGTCCGACCAGCACACCTCCGGCGCCGCCCGCGCGCGCCGAAGAGGAGCAGCCCGGTCTCGCCCTCACCACGCCGCCGGGTGCCGCCGAGATCTCTGTTTCGACCGAGGACATCGTCACCGCGATGAACTTTCCCGAGACCGCAGAGGACCGTGAAGGCTTTGCCGCCCTGCGGCGTGCGCTGACCGACCGGCGAGTGTCGACCCTGATCCGGGCGAGCCAGGATGTACTGACGCTTCTCAGTCAGGACGGGATCTACATGGACGACCTTGTTCCAGACAGGTCTCGGCCGGAGATCTGGCGTCGCTTCGCCGGCGGCGAGCGCGGGCCCGCCATCGCAGGCCTGGGCGGGATCAGGGATCGGTCGTCGCTCGCGCTAAGTTCGTCGCGGATGCGGCAGGACACCATTTTTCGCGATGCCGCCCACCATTTCCTGCGCGCCTTCGACAAGACCTTCACGAACATCGCGGAAGACCTGTCGGATCAGGAGATCGCGGCGCTGGCCGAAACCCGCACCGCGCGCGCGTTCATGCTTCTGGGTCGGGTGTCAGGGATTTTCGACTGATCAGATCAGCCAGTCGTCCTCGTCCTCGTCTTCAGCGTCGAGTTGGGCCATATTGCCTTCTTCGACGAAGATCAGGGGAAGGAACAAGAGTTCAGGCTCGCTTGTGAACACCTCGCCCGTCCCCCGGTCGTCATCATCGCCGTCGTCGTCCTCGTCGGGAAGCTGACCCGCAGCCGCGATAGCGCCGCCGCCCGAGAAGATGCCGAAGACGAGCGCGAGAAGAGCGGCAAGCATGCCGAGCATGCCGCCGCCACCGCCGCCGTCACCGCCACCCGTCTCGGCACTGATCCCGCCGCCGCCACTGCCATCGTTCGGGGCTTCAGAGGCTGAATCTCCGGGGTCACGCCCATACAGGAACTGCGCACCCGCGATATCGCCGTCGCCAAGGTCGTCGGCATAGATCACGGGGTTCATGATCTCGGTCCGGTCGCTGACATGATTGAGACCGATCATGTGTCCGATTTCGTGCAGCGCCACGGCATAGAAGTCGACTCCGTCGTCGTCGCCATAGGGCGACCACACCAGATCCGAACTGAAGCTGATCGTCCCGCCCTGGATGACGTCGATCGTTCCGCGATCCACGTAGGTATAATAGGCCTCGCCTGCAGCCCCGCCGATGTCGTTGACGAAGAGGTTCACGTCAGCGCCCGTCGATACCATCTGGAAGTCGACCGAGGCGACGCTTTCCCAAGCATCGAAGGCGGCTTGGAGCGCGTCACTGAATTGAGGCTCGGATGTCCCGTTTGCGATCAACAGATCGTCGAACACGTCGGCGGACCAGGTGATCTGGCCGCTCGGTTGACCAAGGGTGGGTTCGCCCCACTTAAGATTGCCGGCACTGTACGTCATACCAACCTCTCAGCCTGCCTCCGCAGAGCGGTAATTTCCATTAGTCGAGGGTTCGACAGGAAACAACGGAACAATTCGTTATCGGATTCAGCCGTGATCTTTCAGCAGACGTTGCTTCTGGCGGTTCCAGTCCCGCTTTGCCTCGGTCTCGCGCTTGTCGTGCGTCTTCTTGCCCTTGGCGATGCCCAGCTTCAGCTTGGCCATACCGCGGTCGTTGAAATAAAGGAGAAGAGGCACAAGCGTCATCCCCTTCCGCTGCGTCGCGTTCCATAGGGTCGCAAGCTGCTTTCGGGATACCAGCAGCTTGCGCCGCCGCCGATCCTCGTGGCCGAACATCGCCTGGTCGTATGGCGCAATGTAGCTATTGATCAGCCAAAGCTCGCCACTTTCGACCGCAGCATAGCTTTCCGCGATGTTCGACTGCCCGGTGCGCAAGGACTTCACCTCGGACCCCATGAGAATGATGCCGCATTCCAGGTCGTCGTCGATGGCATAGTCGTAGCGCGCGCGACGATTGTCGGCGACGACCTTGAAGTTGGGGTTGTCCTTGGGCTTTGACATGGTCGGGTCGAGATAAGGTCCGCTGCCCCGGCTGTCCAGTCGGTTGACGCGGGCCGCGGCCCTGCGAAGATGCCGCCCATGCTGACGCAACTGGTCCTTGGAAGCCTCATCATCTTTCTCACGGTCGTGCTTGCCGCGGTGTCGTGGTGGGGGCTGGAACAGGTGTTGCTCCGGCTTCACCCCTGGGCAGTGCGGCCACCGCACGGGCCGAAGCTGATCGTCGTGCTGACGCTGGCGCTGATCTGGACGCTCGGGATGATGACCCTTTCGGTGTGGGTCTGGGCGCTGGCGCTCCACGCGCTGCACGTTTTCACCTCATTCGAGGAGTCGATCTATTTCTCGCTCGTCGCCTTCACGACACTCGGCTTCGGCGACATCCTCCTGCCGGTTGAGTGGCGTCTGCTGGGCGGCATGGCGGCGGCGAACGGACTTCTGATGTTCGGACTTCTGACCGCCATCATGGTCGAGACACTGAGGGACACGCGCCAGAAGCAGCGGAACCCCCGGCCCTAGATCACCAGTCGCCGAGGGTCGTTTGCCAGAGGGTCAAAGCCGCGACCGCCGCGGTGTCCGCCCTCAGGATGCGGGGCCCGAGAGAGACGGCGTGGGCAAAATCGAGCCCATTCAGCCTCGATCTTTCCGAGTCCGAGAACCCGCCCTCTGGCCCGATGAGCACGGCCCAGGCTCCACCCGCCCCTGAAAGTGCAGCGCCCGATCCCGCCAGCCCCTCGTCGCAGAACATCAGGTTCCGACCCGGCTGCCAGGACGCCAAGACCCTGTCGAGCCGGTCGATCTCGGACACCTCGGGCACCCAGGTCGCGCCGCATTGTTCCGCCGCCTCGGTGGCGTGGGCCTGAAGCCGGTCGCGTCGCACCCTCTCGGAGTTGGTGAACTCCGTCTGCACGGGACAGATCCGCGCGACGCCCATCTCGACGGCCTTCTCGACGATGAAGTCGGTCCTGGCCTTCTTGATCGGGGCGAACAGAAGCCAGACGTCCGGAGGCGCGCCCTGCGGACGCACCGACGCGGAACACTCCAGCGTCCCGCCTTTCTTGCCCGCGTCCACGACCTGCGCCGCCCATTCGCCGTCCCGCCCGTTGAAGAGAGCGACGGCGTCGCCCGTCGCCAGCCGCATCACGCCGAAGAGATAGTGCGCCTGGTCCCGCGACAGCGGAACCGATTGCCCCTCTCCCAATGGGTGCTCTACATAGAGCCGGATTTTCGCGCTGCCCGCCATGAAGGGACCATATGACCGGCACCCGAGAGACGCCAGAGATCGGACAGGTCGCGGATGCCGTCGTGGGCAACTGGGTCGACCGACTTGCTCCGGCTTGGTCGCGGCCGTACCTGCGGCTGTCGCGCGCGGATCGCCCGATCGGGACGTGGCTTCTCCTTTTGCCCTGCTGGTGGTCGCTGGCGCTGGCCTGCGTCATGCTCGACCGCTTGACGACGGGCGACCTCTGGATCGGGATCGGTTGCGGTCTGGGGGCGTGGCTGATGCGGGGCGCGGGCTGCACCTGGAACGACATCACCGACCGCGACTTCGATGGGCGGGTCGAGCGGACGCGGTCCCGGCCGATCCCCTCCGGGCAGGTCACGGTGCGGCAGGCGCTGGCGTGGATGGTTATCCAGGCGCTTCTCGCCTTCGCGATCCTACTCACCTTCAACGGCACGGCGATCCTCCTCGGCATCGCGTCGCTCGCCATCGTCTGTGTCTATCCCTTCGCCAAGAGATTCACCTGGTGGCCGCAAGTCTTCCTCGGGCTCGCGTTCAACTGGGGCGCGCTTTTGGCCTGGGCGGCGGTGACGGGCGACCTTCAGTGGCCCGCCCTCGCCCTCTACCTCGCTGGCATCGCCTGGACGCTGTTCTACGACACGATCTACGCGCACCAGGACAAGGAGGACGACGCCCTGATCGGAGTGAAATCGACCGCGCGTCTCTTCGGAGAGGATTCGCCGCGCTGGCTGCGCCGCTTTCTGGTGGCTGCCGTGAGCCTGATGGCCGCAGGCGTGATCCTCGCCCTCGCCCCCGCGACCGACGTGCTTACCCTGACGGTCGCTCTCTGCGGCGTCTGGGCTTTCGGCTGGCACCTCGCCTGGCAGCTCGGCCGCCTGAACATCGACGATCCGGCGCGATGCCTGAGGCTGTTCCGCGCCAACCGAGACGCCGGGCTGATCCCCGTGCTGTTTCTCGCCGCAGCGTTAGCGCTTTGATTGCGCCCCTGTCTCGAGAGGCTTAACTAGGCGCCATGACTGACAAACGGCCCAAACTGCGCACGCGTGCGATCCCCCACATGGTGGCGATCTGCATCGCTGCGGCGGGCTGCGTCGGCGTCGCGTTTTGGGCCCGAAGCCTGATCGAGGCCGAGGCCCTGACGGATGTCAGCCTTGTGCTGTCGCAATCAGGGCACGACTGGACCGAGGTGGACGTCGATGGTCTTCAGGTCACCTTGGCCGGCATTGCCCCGGACGAGGCGACGCGGTTCGCGGCGCTTTCCTCGGCCGGCAGCGTGGTCGACGCGTCCCGACTGATCGACCGGATGCAGGTCGCCGCTGCTGCCGCGATCCGGCCGCCCGACTTCTCGATCGAGGTCTTGAAGAACGACGATGGCATTTCCCTGATCGGTCTCGTCCCGCTTGAATCGAGCCCGGAGACGATCGTCGAGCGGGTGCGCGCCATGGGGGGCGGGGCAAATGTGGCCGACCTTCTGGAAAGCGCCGATTTCGCACCGCCGCCGGGATGGGAGGAAGCCCTGTCCTTCGGAATCGAGGCGCTGGACAATCTGCCGCGGTCGAAGGTGTCGATCACGCCAGCAAGCGTCGCGATCACCGCCGTTGCGCGGACGCCCGAAGACAAGACCAACCTGGAACGGCAGCTCAACCGCGAGGCGCCCGCCGGGCTGGACCTCGTCCTGCACATTTCGGCGCCGCGCCCCGTCGTCGCGCCCTATACGCTGCGGTTCCTGATCGACGAGGCGGGCGCCCGTTTCGATGCCTGTACCGCGAATTCGGAGGAAGGCCGGAACGCCATCCTCGCCGCTGCCGCCGAGGCGGGTCTGACCGGCACCGTCGACTGCGTCCTGGGACTGGGAACGCCGTCCACGCGGTGGAGCGAAGCCGCCGTCGCGGGCATTCGCGCGGTGCAGACGCTTGGGTCTGGAACGTTGACGATCTCGAACGCCGATGTCTCGCTGGTCGGAACGCAAGGCACGCCGCAGAGCGAATTCGACGATGCGGCGGCGGACCTTGACGCCGCCCTTCCCCCGGTCTTCTCGCTGTCGGCCTTCCTTCCCGAACCGCCCGAGCAGCAGGCCGAAGGCGCCTCCGCCCCTGCCGAGTTCTCGGCGACCCTCTCGCCGGAAGGCCAGCTTCAGATGCGCGGGCGGCTCGCCGACGACCAGAGCCGGGCCTCGGTCCAGAACTTCGCCGCGGCGCGCTTTGGCGCGTCGAAGGTCCAGCTTGCGACCCGCATCGATGACGACGTGCCAGCTGGCTGGCCGAACCGCGTCCTCGCCGCGCTCGACGCGTTCCGCTACCTCCACAACGGCACCCTGACCGTGACCGAGAAGACGCTGCGGATCTCGGGCAAGACGGGACGGACGAACGCGCAGGCGGACATGGCGCGGATCCTGTCGGACCGGCTGCCCGAGGGGGCGACCTACAGCCTTGACGTGGCCTATTCCGAAGAGCTTGACCCGCTTGCTGCCCTGCCGACCCCCGAAGAGTGCATCCAGATGATCCAAGCGGCGGGGAACAAGCGGAAGATCACCTTCGAGCCGTCATCGTCCGAAATCGACCGCGATGCCGTCGCAACCGTCGACGCCATCGCAGACATCCTCCGCGATTGCCGGGACACGCCGATCGAGATCGGGGGGTTTACCGACAGCCAGGGCCGCGAGACGATGAACCAGCAACTCAGCCAGGCTCGCGCCGACGCTGTGCTGAACGCCATCATGGCGCGGCGGGTCCTGACGTCGAACCTGCGCGCGCGAGGCTACGGGGAAGACCAGCCGATCGCCGACAACGATACCGAGGCCGGACGCGAAGCCAACCGCCGGATCGAGTTCCGGCTGATCGACCCTAACGAGCCGGACGAGCCAGAGATCCCCGCCGAAGACAGCGCGGGGGCGGACGAAGCGGAAACGACGGACGAGGCAGAGGAGACGACGGAATGAATGGTCCCGAGTTCATCGCGGCGACGGCCGGGATTCTTTTCATGGCCTTCCTTGCCGGATGGTTCACCCATTGGGTGATCTCTCGGATCACGCGCGTCACTCGCTCGGACATGGACGACCTCGACCGCATGGCGCAGGAACTTCACCAGGCCGAGGAAGAGCGCGACCAGACCATCTCGTATTTCCAACAGCGCGAGGCCGAGCTGACCAACAAGCTGAGCCAGACCGAAGCCGAGCTGCGGGCGGCGATGGAAGGTCTGCGCGATGCGCGCCACGAGGCCGAGGATCTGCGCGCTTATGTCGAACGGGTGAACCAGGGCTGAGACGCCCTGCGCCGATCAGGCCAGAAGCCGCGCGATCCGCTCCACTCCGAAGATGTATCCCTGGATGCCGCAGCCCGCGATTACGGCGTCGGCGCGCAGCGAGACGTAGGAATGGTGACGGAAGCTTTCGCGCTTGTGGACGTTCGAGATGTGAACCTCGATCACCGGACCTTCGAAGGTGTGCAGCGCGTCCAGTATCGCGACGGAGGTATGCGTATAGGCGCCCGGATTTATGACGATCCCGACCGCCGCCTCGCGCGCCTCGTGGATGAAGTCGACGATCCCGCCCTCGTGGTTCGACTGCCGCAGATCGACCGAGAGCCCATGTGGCTCGGCGGCGGCCGCGCAAAGTCGCCGCACGTCGTCCAGCGTGTCGGACCCGTAGATCTCGGGCTGGCGCTTGCCCAGAAGGTTCAGGTTGGGACCGTTCAGGATGAAGATCGTCTTGCTCATGGCCGAGGCTTAGCGCAGGCCCTGCGCCCTGCACAGGGAGGACATGACGAAAAGGCATACGGGTGTCACTTCAGCGCGACGGGATGCCGGGCCTCACCCCAGCCTTCCCGCGTCGTACGCGCCTCGACATAGACCGTCGCGAGCCCGTCCGGAATCGTGACACCGGAAAGCGACCGGGTGAATGGCTGCTCGTCGACGTGCGGGTGCAGAAGCACCCTCGTTCCCAGTTCGATGCCGTCCCCGGTCACGATGCGCCAGCCGTCCGCATAGTCGTCCCACCCCGTGTCGCCGTGGGACAGAGTCACCTCGAAGGTCCACGTTCCGCCGGTCCTTGCCGCCGTCGCGCCCTCGATCACAGCGTCGTCGGCGAAGGCCGCTGCGGGCAGGAATGCAAGGGGAAGGAGGCGTCTCATCGCATCACCCTAGCAGGCCCGACGAGGCGCTGCGGACACGCCTGCGTGACTCTCGGCCATCCCTACCAAATCTTGTGGCCCGCGCGTGACAATGCCGGTCAAAACGACTATATTTACAAGGAAAAACACAAGGAACGAACGGCATGGCAGAGGCCGCACCGGCGCGGGAAGAATATGGCGCCGATTCCATCAAGGTTCTCAGAGGGTTGGAGGCGGTTCGGAAGCGCCCCGGCATGTATATCGGCGACACCGACGACGGCTCGGGCCTCCACCATATGGTCTACGAGTGCGTCGACAACGGTATCGACGAGGCGCTGGCGGGTCACGCAGACCATGTAACCGTCACGGTCCACGCCGACGACAGCGTTTCCGTCTCGGACAACGGTCGCGGCATTCCGGTCGATGTGCACGCCGAGGAAGGCGTCTCGGCGGCCGAGGTCATCATGACCCAGCTCCACGCGGGCGGGAAGTTCGACCAGAACAGCTACAAGGTGTCGGGCGGCCTGCACGGCGTCGGCGTTTCGGTCGTGAACGCATTGTCGGAATGGCTGGAGCTGCGGATCTGGCGGAACGGCAAGGAACACTATGCCCGCTTCGAGGGTGGCTTCACCGTCGAGCATCTGCGCGTCGTCGGCGATGCCAACGGCCGCAAGGGCACCGAGGTCCGCTTCCTCGCCTCGACGAAGACCTTCTCGAACCTCGACTACGTCTACAAGACGCTGGAAAACCGCCTGCGTGAGCTTGCCTTCCTCAACTCGGGCGTCCGCATCAAGCTTCGCGACGAGCGTCACGGCGAGCCGATGGAGAGCGAGTTCTTCTATGACGGGGGTGTGCGCGAGTTCGTCCGCTACCTCGACCGCTCGAAGTCGCCGCTGATCGAGGAGCCGATCTTCATCATCGGCGAACGCGACGGGATCACCGTCGAAGTCGCGATGTGGTGGAACGACGGATATCACGAGAACGTCCTTCCGTTCACGAACAACATTCCTCAGCGCGATGGCGGTACGCACCTCGCCGGATTCCGCGGGGCTCTGACCCGCACGCTCAACCACTATGCCGGCCAGTCCGGAGCGGCACGGCGCGAGAAGATCAGCTTCACCGGCGACGACGCGCGCGAAGGTCTGACCTGCGTTCTGTCGGTGAAGGTCCCGGATCCCAAGTTCAGTTCCCAGACCAAGGACAAGCTTGTCTCCTCGGAAGTCCGGCCCGCGGTCGAGGGTCTGATGAACGAGAAGCTGTCGGAGTGGTTCGAAGAGAACCCCGGACCCGCCAAGGTAATCGTCTCGAAGATCATCGAGGCTGCGCTGGCCCGCGAGGCAGCCCGCAAGGCGCGCGAGATGACCCGCAAGAAGTCCGCACTGGATATCGCGTCGCTGCCCGGAAAGCTGGCCGACTGCCAGGAGAAGGAGCCCGAGAAGCGCGAGATCTTCCTCGTCGAGGGCGACAGCGCCGGGGGATCCGCGAAGCAGGGTCGCGCTCGTCTCAACCAGGCCGTTCTTCCACTGCGCGGCAAGATCCTGAACGTCGAACGCGCGCGCTTCGACCGGATGCTGTCCTCTCAGGAGATCGGCACGCTGATCACCGCGCTCGGCACCGGCATCGGCCGCGACGAGTTCGACATCTCGAAGCTGCGGTACCACAAGATCGTCATCATGACGGATGCCGACGTCGACGGGGCGCACATCCGCACCCTGCTGCTGACCTTCTTCTTCCGTCAGATGCCACAGGTCATCGACGGGGGCTTCCTCTACATCGCGCAGCCGCCGCTCTACAAGGTCAGCCGCGGCAAGTCCGAGGTCTATCTCAAGGACCAGGCCGCTCTCGACGACTACCTGATCGAGATGGGCGTTGACGGCGCGATCCTGAAACTGGGCTCCGGCGAGGAGATCTCGGGTCAGGACCTTCTGCGTGTGGTCGAGGAGGCGCGGCAGGTGAAGCGCGTGATCCAGTCCTTCCCGACGCATTACCCGGCGTCGATCCTGGAGCAGTCGGCCATCGCCGGGGCGTTCCGCAGCGGGCAGGTCGACAGCGACCTTCAAGGGACGGCACAAGCGATCGCCACTCGTCTCGACCTGGTCGCGGTCGAGTACGAGCGCGGCTGGCAAGGCCGGATCACCCAGGATCACGGCATCCGCCTTGCCCGCTCGCTTCGTGGGGTCGAAGAGGTGCGGACGCTGGACGGACCCATCCTCCGGTCCGGCGAGGCCCGGAGGCTCGGGAGCTTCACGAAAGCGCTTACCGAGACCTATGCCTTGCCCGCCAAACTTGTCCGGCGCGACCGCGAAAACCTGGTCCACGGTCCCCTGTCCCTGCTCGATACGATTCTCGAGGAAGGGGAGAAGGGCCTGACCCTTCAGCGGTACAAGGGCCTGGGCGAGATGAACCCGAGCCAGTTGTGGGAAACGACGCTGGACCCCGAGGCCCGGACGCTGCTTCAGGTCAAGGTCGACGACCTCGCCGAGGCCGACGATCTGTTCACCAAGCTGATGGGCGACGTGGTGGAACCCCGGCGCGAGTTCATCCAGCAGAACGCGCTGTCGGTCGAGAACCTGGACACCTGAAGCGGCTCTGAAGGACACGCGCATGACCGATGCGGTCCCGGACATCCTCGCAATCGGCGAGCCGCTGATCGAGATGGTGCGCCTGCCGCAGCCGATCGACGCACGGCCCGCTTTCGTTCAGGGCTTCGGCGGCGACACGTCGACCGCCATGATCGCCGCCGCGCGACAGAAGGCGCGGACCGGGTACATCTCGGCCGTCGGCGATGACATGTTCGGGCAGGCCATGCTGGCGCTCTGGGACCGCGAGGGCGTGGACCGCTCTGGCGTCCGTGTGCGGTCGGGCGATCCGACCGGCGTGTGCTTCATCGACCCCGATCCGGCCGGGCGACGCTTCACCTACGCCCGCCGTGGCTCGGCGGCGAGCCTGTTCACGCCTGAAGACCTGCCCGAGACCCTTATCCGGGCGGCAAGGATCCTCCACGTCTCGGGTATCTCGATGGCGATCAGCGCGACGATGCGCGCCGCCGTCTTCCGCGCGGTCGACGTGGCGCGGGAGGCTGGAGTTCGCGTGTCGCTCGATGTGAACTTCCGTCCCGCGCTCTGGCCACGGGAGGCGGCGTCCGAAGCGATCCTGCGCGTGGCCCAGCGGGCCGCCATCATCTTTCCGTCGGACGACGAGATGGGCCTCCTCTGGGGTCTGACAGAGCCACGGGACATCGCCGACCGCTTCATCGACCTCGGCGCGGAAATCGTCGCGGTGAAGCAGGGCGCGAAGGGCGTCTATCTCGCAGAGCCGAGCAAGTCCCTCCACATCGACGCCGCCCCCTCGACGCCCATCGACTCCGCCGGGGCCGGAGACAGTTTTGCCGGGGCCTTCCTGGCTTGGCTCGTCGAGACCTCCGACCCCGAACGGGCTGCGCGCGAAGCGGTGAAGGTCGCCGCCGGAACCGTCGGCGGCCTCGGCGCCGTCGAGCCCATCCCCCGCCGCACGGGCTGATCCACGCTCAGTTCATCCAGGTGCGCCAGCCGTCCTCGTAGTAGCCGACGAGAGGGTGCGACAGGATGCTGTTCGGAAGCGCTTCGACCGGGCCGCTGTCCTTTCCGAACTGCGTCATGGCCGGCCACTCGGCAGTGTCATAGAACCGCAGCCCCTCCGGCAACTCCGCCGTCTCCGCAGGCAGGCGGCCCGTCGACGCCAGCAGGAAGCCCCAGTCGCCGAAGCTTGGCACGTAGACATGGAAGGGCGTGACGTGCAGCCCTTCGCCCGGAATGTCCGGGTTCGGCGTCTCGGCCAGCGTGCGCGCCACCGACCAGAACGCCTCACGCGCGAAAAGCGGCGATCCCGCCTGCGTCACCACCAGCCCGCCGGCGTTCAGCCGCCGCGTCAAGGGCGCGTAGAACTCGCGGCTGTAGAGCTTTGACACCGCGAAGTCGCGCGGATCCGGCAGGTCCAGTACGATCACATCCCAGCTTCGATCCGTCGCGCGCACGAAGGTCCAGGCATCCTCGTTCACTACCGTCACACGCGGGTCGGACAGGGACCGCCCGTTCAGCGACCCCAACTCGGGACTATCGCGAAACAACTGCGTCACGCGGGGGTCGAGATCGACGAGCGTCACCCGCTCCACGCCCGGCCAGCGCAGGATCTCGCGCGCGGCCATTCCGTCTCCGCCGCCAAGGATCAGGACCTCGGAGGGCCGCCCGACCCGGCTCATGGCAGGATGGATCAGCGCCTCGTGGTAGCGGTACTCGTCGCGGGTATCGAACTGGATCGACCCGTTCAGGAACAGACGGTAGCGGTCCTGCCAGCGGGTGACGACGATGCGCTGATAAGGCGTTTCCTCGGCGAGGATCACGTCGTCCTCGAAGAAGGCCGCGTCGGACAGCGACACGAGCCTGTCCGTCTGCACCAGCCCCGCGACACAGGCGACGAGACCCGCCGCCCAAAGCCCGCGCAGGCCCCAGCCGATCCGGTCGCGGAAAAGCCAGACCGACACGCCCGCCACGAGGAGGTTCAGCATCCCGAAGGTCAGGCTCGCCGCCATCAACCCGAGTTGCGGCACGATCACGAGCGGGAAGAGCACGGCCGCGACCAGGGCGCCCGCATAGTCCGCCGTCAGCACGCTCGACAGCGTATGGTCCATCGCCCGGCGGGCCTGGAGGATGCGCGTGATGAGCGGAATCTCCAGCCCCGACAGCGCTCCGATAGCGATGACGATGGCGAAGAGGATGCCCTGAAGCCCTTCGAGCCATCCATAGGACAGGAACAGGATCGGAGCCGAGAAGCCGCCGACCAGACCCAGAAGAACCTGGCTCAGGGTGAAGCCTGCCTCGGCATTGGTCACGAAGCGCGACGCCCAGGCGCCAAGCCCCATCGAGGACATGAAGATCCCGATGACCAGCGAGAACTGCGTGACGCTGTCGCCCAGAAGATACGACGACACCGCACCCGCGATCAGCTCGTAGACAAGCCCTGCCACCGCGACCGCGAAGGTCGCGGCCAGAAGCCACAAGGCCTGGCCGTCGCGGGACGAAGGCTCGGCCATCAGGAGAGGATCACCGCTCCGATCAGGATCGAGACCGAGATGAACAGCGACCCGATAAGGACCGCAATGGCCATGTTCTGGTCGTCCTCGATCTCTTTTCTCAGAGAGAAGGGCGTGAAGAATTCTATCGCCTTCCAGCTCAGGCCCAGAAGGACAAGCCCGAGGATGACGTAGAAGATGGTCGCCACCACCTCCGCCGGGTTGATTGCATCTAGCATCTCAGTCTCCTTATTTCACGCCGCCGCTGCCCACGTAGTATCCGCCGCCGGGCGAGCCGGTGCGGGTCGAGATGACATTGTTGGATTCTCCCCAGACCCCGCCGAGGGCCATGACCCCCGCAGCGCCGATGATCCCGACGACCAGAACGACAAGGACGATCCTGACAAGCATCAGTCGTCATCCCAGTCGCTGCCGGCCCACCTGCCGGACTGCGACAGTTTGCTCTGCGCCAGGAATCCCGCGCCGATCGCTCCGAAGAGGACGCCGGCCGCCACCAGCCACCAGGGGTTGGCTACTCCGGTCCGGACGGAAGCCTCCATCTGCGAGGCCTCGACGCCGCCCGTCCAGTCCACGTCAGCCTCGGACATGGCGAGCGAAAGGGTGTAGTTGCCTTCCTCGAGCCTCAGGCGGGTCCGGGCCTTCTGTGAGCCTTCGGACCAGTCGCTTCCGCTGTAGTATTCCACGCCGCGCTCGAAAGCCGCCACGGGTGCCTCTGCGTCGTCGACAAGCTCGGCCTCGAACCAGGCCCAGCTGTTGTTTGCGTTGGACCAGATGGTGATCTCGGTGAGGGCCTCGGCGGAGGTGACGGTGAACGGCAGTTCCACTTCGACCGACACGGGCACCTTGCCGCTGACGGCGACGGTTTCGCCGCGCAGCGACACCAGGAACGCCAGCGCAATCGACACCGCTGCCGCGCCAATGGCCAGGTTGCGCAGGAAGAGCTGGATCGGCGGCCGCTCGCGGACATCGAGGGGGTGCCGACGCCCTGGCTTCGGCATGCGTGCCGCATCGACGCCGAAGCTTGTCAGCAAGTCGGTCTGGTCGGGCAGGTGCGTCAGCTCATACTCGACCTCCGAGCCCGAGGCGAGGATATCGAGCATCTGCGTCTCGCCCAGAAGCGTGACGTAGTCGGCGGTGTCGTCCAGTGACGGACGGAAGTTGAACTCGCCTTCGATGAAGGTCGGTTTGGCACGGCCCGAGGCATAGTAGAGGAAACGTTCGCCTCCCAGCCGGACCGAGGGGCGCGTCTCGGACGTCTCGATCTGCCGGGCCGACACGAGGGCGGGCCGGGGGATATCGCGCGTCTTTCGCGTGAAGGTGACGTGCCCGTCCTCGACCGACAGCCAGGCGTAACCGTGCGTGGGCGAGTAGACTTGGTGATCGACCCAGGACCATGTGCGACCGGCGTGGTATTCCTGCCAGGCAATGGTCCCGAT
This sequence comes from Silicimonas algicola, assembly GCF_003970735.1. GTDB lineage: Bacteria > Pseudomonadota > Alphaproteobacteria > Rhodobacterales > Rhodobacteraceae > Silicimonas > Silicimonas algicola. The sequence continues at coordinate 21,993 of NZ_CP034588.1, read as the reverse complement.
GACAGTGAAGTCGACGCCCCAGAGCGTCCCGTTCATTCCCAGATCGAAGGGCGTCCGGGGCCTTGGCATGTCGCGGAACTGCGCGACGACCTTGTAGTCGTCCTGAGCATCCAGCTCGGCGCCACAATAGGAACAGACGTGCGTCAACACACGCCCTCCGCCGAGAACGTCCAACCCGGCGCCGCATTGCGTGCAGTTCAGCTTCTGGAGCGTGCTCGTCATGCCGCCCGCAGGTCCCAGGGATCGAGCCAGACGCCGAAGGTCCAGGCCTCGCCACCCTCCCATTTTTCGAAGGTCGCGATCTGGCCGCCCGGTCCGGCGAGATCGAAATAGAGATGCGCCTCGTCGATCTCCAGCTCTTCGGGAAATTCGCCGCGAACCGCGAGGCAGACTGCCGTTTCCGCCTCGGTCACGCGGAATGTCTCGCCCCGGATCGTGACCGTCGCGCCAAGCGAAGGGCGAAAACCCGAGGGCCAGTCGCCGGGCGCAAGAGGCCGTTCGAGCGCATAGTCGCCCTCGTCTGCGGACAGCCAGTGACCCTCCCCCTCGCCGTCGAGACACCAGAACTCGTCCCACCAGCCACGGCCATAGCCGAACCGGGCGTGACCGACCGGCATCAGCGTCAACCCCTCGACCTCGACCTGTTCCCCGATCCGCACGAGCGAAGGCGCGTCCTGCATGACGCCGCCGGTGCCCGCCAGCTCCCACGCCTCGTCGCGCAGGACGCTGGTCGTGCCGCAAGGCGTGCAGGTGAACATCTTCGCATGACGAAGCCGACGAGGAAGCTCGGCGCCGCAATTTCCGCAATGATGTGTCGCCGGCTCTGCCATCGAAATGAAGTCTTGTACGATGGTCGGAAGATGGACGAGCCCTGCTCGAAGGGCAACCGCTAAGGCCCGTCGGATCCCATGTGCCGAAGCCCGCGCGTCTCTGCCAGCGTGACCTGCCGTTGCCGTTCCCTGAACCGCGCACGGTCATCGTCGTCATAGCTGTCCATGCACCTGTGACAGCTCACGCCCGCCTCGAAATGGGGATGGAGCGTCTCGGCCGGTGTCAGCGGGACGCCGCAGGCATGACAGAGGCTGTGATCGCCCTCGACCAGACCATGTGCGACCGAGACGCGACCGTCGAAGACGAAGCAGGCGCCATCCCACAGGCTGTCGGACTCCTGGACCTCTTCCAGGTATTTCAGGATGCCGCCGTCGAGGTGAAAGACCTCTTCCACGCCTTGCGACAGAAGATAGCTCGACGCCTTCTCGCAGCGGATGCCCCCGGTGCAGAACATGGCGATCTTCCGGTCGCGCATCCTGTCGCCGTTCTTCACCCACCAGTCCGGAAACTCTCCGAAGCTGCGGGTGCCCGGATCGACCGCGCCACGGAACGTGCCGATCGCGACCTCGTAGTCGTTGCGGGTGTCGATCACGACCACATCGTCGCGCGCGATGAGGTCGTTCCACTCCCGCGCCGGAACATGGGTTCCCACAGCGTGCGACGGATTGGCCTCGGGACGGCCCAGGCTGACGATCTCGCGTTTCACGCGCACCTTCATGCGGCCGAATGGCATCTGGGACGCGTGGCTTTCCTTCCACGACAGGTCGGCGCACCCCGGAAACGCCTTCAGATGCGCCAGCACCGCATCCACGCCCTCGCGCGGTCCGGCGATCGTGCCGTTGACGCCTTCAGCCGCGAGGAGGATCGTGCCTCGCACCCCTCCGTCCCGCGCCGCCGCCAATAGGGGCGCACGCATCGACCCCGGATCCTCGAAGGGCGTGAAGCGATAGAAGGCGGCAACAGTCAGCATGGGCGCGGCAGATACGCCGTTGCGAAGCGCCGTACAACCCGTAGTCTGGGCAGGACCAACGGAGACCGGACAATGAGGAAGGCGAACGAAGCGATCCTCGTCATCGACGTGCAGAACGACTTCTGTCCCGGCGGGGCGCTTGCCGTCGGGGGCGGGGACGAGATCGTCGCACCGATCAACGCGCTTGTCCCCGAGTTTCAGGTCCGCGTCTTCACCCAGGACTGGCATCCCGCCGACCACCTTTCGTTCGCAAGCCAACATGACGGCGCCGCCCCGTTCTCGACGACCGAGATGCCCTACGGCACGCAGGTGCTGTGGCCGGACCATTGCCTGATCGGCAGCGACGGCGCGGCCTTTCATCCGAAGCTCGACACCCGCAGCGCCGACATGATCCTTCGCAAGGGCTTCCGGCGCGAGATCGACAGCTATTCGGCCTTCTTCGAGAACGACCGGACAACGCCGACGGGTCTCGAAGGTTATCTCAGGGCACGCGGCGTCGGCGCCGTGGCGCTGGTGGGTCTCGCGACCGACTACTGTGTCGCCTACTCGGCGCTGGACGCGGCACGGCTGGGGTTCAGGGTGACGGTCGTCGAAACCCTGTGCCGCGCGATCGACCTCGAGGGGTCACTCGACGCCATGAAGTCCCAGATGGCCGGCGCCGGTGTGACGCTGGCCTGACGGTCGGGCCTCGCTACGGCACGGCAGAACTCGGCGCATCGGAATGAAAGCGGCGGACCCCGTCGGGCCCGCCGCCATCTCGATGAGTGAGGTCAGGCTCAGGCGGCGTTGCGGGCTCCCCCGAAGACGAAGTCCGACATCGGCGGGGCAGCGACGACGATCTCCTCGCTCCGCACCGGGGTCGAGACCGTCATCCTCGCGAAGATGCGCGCATTGCCGGACGTGGGCCGTGCCGTCTCGGCGGCCGCGAAGAAGGCGTCCATGTCGAAGCCGTTCCAGTCTGCATCGTCCGGAAGCGCGGCGACGATCCCCTTCAGCCGCGACAGGACCATGTTGCGGCGCGGCGCACTGTCGGGGAAGTAGAGCCCGGCTTCCACACCCGTATCGAAGGCATTCAGCGCAAAACCGGCCGCCACGAAGCAGTCGCGGACGCACTGGGACGCGCCAAGAAGTGCGTTGGTCGCCGCAGGATCGCGGAAGATCGCCAGTTCCCGGTCGAGAAGGTCCTGGATGCCGAACATTGCGGCAAGCGAGGCGTATCGTTTGCGCATATCGGCGGAAACAACAGAAAATATGTCGAAATCGTACTTCATGAATGTAGGTCCTGGTTACACACAACAAGCGTGAACGCCTCTTTAACCTTAAAGTTGGACGAGAACGGGGCGCACTTCGGGCGATTGAGGTACATTTTCGGACGGTGCCGCTCGCACACTTCAAATTCCGGTCCGACACGCGTAGGTCCGGCCCCATGCCACTCTTCTGGAGCCTTCCCGCATGACGAAGATCAAAGTCGACAACCCGATCGTCGAGATGGACGGCGACGAGATGACCCGCATCATCTGGGAGTTCATCAAGACGAAGCTGATCCTGCCCTACCTTGACGTCGACCTTCTGTACTACGACCTCTCGATCCAGAAGCGGGACGAGACCGACGACCGGATCACGGTCGAGGCGGCCGAGAAGACGAAGGAGGTCGGCGTGGCGGTCAAATGCGCGACGATCACGCCCGACGAGGGGCGCGTCGAGGAGTTCGGCCTCAAGCAGATGTGGCGCAGCCCGAACGGGACGATCCGCAACATCCTGGGCGGGGTGATCTTCCGCCAGCCGATCATCTGCCGCAACGTGCCGCGTCTGGTTCCCGGCTGGACGAAGCCGATCGTCGTCGGGCGCCACGCCTTCGGCGACCAGTATCGCGCCACCGACTTCGCCTTCCCCGGAGCGGGCAGGCTGACGCTGAAGTTCGAAGGCAAGGACGGCACGGTCATCGAGCGCGAGGTCTTCGACGCCCCCGACGCAGGTGTCGTGCAGGCGATGTTCAATCTCGACAAGTCGATCTACGACTTCGCCCGCGCCTCGTTCAACTACGCGCTGAACCTCGGCTGGCCGCTGTATCTGTCGACGAAGAACACGATCCTCAAGGTCTACGACGGGCGCTTCAAGGACATCTTCCAGGAGGTCTACGAGGCCGAATTCAAGGCGGTCTTCGATGAGAAGAAGATCTGGTACGAGCACCGTCTGATCGACGACATGGTGGCGTCGTCGCTGAAGTGGTCGGGCGGCTATGTCTGGGCCTGCAAGAACTACGACGGCGACGTGCAGTCCGACACCGTCGCGCAGGGCTTCGGCTCTCTCGGCCTGATGACCTCGATCCTCATGACGCCCGACGGGAAGGTCGTGGAGTCCGAGGCCGCGCACGGCACCGTCACCCGTCACTTCCGCCAGCACGAGAAGGGCGAGCAGACCTCGACCAACTCCATCGCCTCCATCTACGCCTGGACCGGCGGTCTGAAGCACCGCGCCAAGCTCGATGGCAACGACGCGCTCATGAGCTTCGCCGAGACGCTGGAGAAGGTCGTGGTGGACACCGTCGAATCCGGCCACATGACCAAGGACCTGGCGCTGCTGGTCGGGCCGAACCAGGGCTGGCTGACCACGACGGGCTTCCTCGACAAGATCGACGCGAACCTTCAGAAGGCTCTCGGCGCACGCGGATAAAATCGAAACGTGAATGAAACGCGGGTCGCCGAGACGGCGACACGGCCGAACGGTATGTTGCACCCGGGAGAGCGCAACATGCACGAAACGTCCATATCCCCCGAGCCCGGCTTCCGCTGGGTCGTCGTCACCGCCGCGGCCCTGCTGCTTGGCATCGCGATGGGTATGCTCGTCAACGGTCTCTCGGCCTTTGTCGTCCCGCTCGAAACCCACTTCGGCTGGGACCGGGCGGATGTCGCCGCCATAAACTCGTTCGGGCTGCTGGGCATAGCCTTAGGCGGCATCGCGATGGGCTTCCTCGCCGACCGTGTCGCAACCCGCACGATCTGCCTGGCCGGAGCCGTCGTGCTGTCGCTCTGCCTCATCCTCGCCTCCCGCGCGCAGGCCCTGTGGCAGTTCCACGCCCTCTTCTTCCTTGCGGGAGCCATCGGCGGCGGCGCGCTTTTCGCGCCCGTCATCGCGCTGGTCGGCGGCTGGTTCCGCACCGGGGCCGGTCTGGCAATCGGCATTGCATCGGCGGGACAGGCGCTGGGTCAGGGTCTGATACCCTTCGTCGCCGGCCACCTGATAGAAACGATGGGCTGGCAGGCCGCCTTCACCATCCTTGGCGCCTTCTCGGCGCTGACGCTGGTGCCCCTGTCCTTCGTCATGCGTCAGCCGCCTCCGGCTCCGGCCCCGACCACCGTTGCCACCGGGGGTAGAGCCACGATTTCCCCCGCGATCCTTCTTCCCGCCCTGTCGCTCGCGGTCCTTGGCTGCTGCACGGGTATGTCGACGCCGCTCATCCATCTCGTCCCGCTCATCCAGGGCGTTTGCGGCGTGGGCGCGGAAGCGGGAGGACCGCTTCTCATCATGCTGATCGCCGCGATCGGCGGACGACTGTTCTTCGGCCGCCTCTCGGACATCATCGGCCCGGTGCGTGCCTGGTTCGCCGCGACAGCGTGGCAGACCGTCCTGATGCTGGGCTTCGTGACGCTCGGCTCCCTGCAGGCCTTCTGGATCTTTGCGCCGATCTACGGCTTCGGCTACGGCGGTGTGATGACCGGAGTGCTGACCACCGTCAGGGCGCTGACGCCCGCCTCTCGCCGCGCCTCGGCCACGGGTATCGTGCTGGCGTTCGGCTGGGCGGGGCACGCCTTGGGCGGCTGGCAGGGCGGCGTCTTCTTCGACCTGACCGAGACCTACGTCGTTTCCTTCGCGGTTGCGACGGCAGCTGGTGCGATGAACCTCGCCATCGTGGCCGCGATCTGGATCGCCTTGCGGCGGCGGACCGTTGCCGCGGCGGCGTGAACGCTCCGGCTCGCTTCGCGACCCACGGTCACAGATTGCGTCCGGCGAACCTGCGTGCGACCCTTCCGACATGGCCGACACCGTCCTCTCTGCCGCGACGAAGGCAGCGCAGCTTCTGCCGCAGGTCCACGAACCCCGCAATCCCGGGATGGAGCTGGACCTCGATCTGGTGCGTGCGCTTCAGGCCAACACCTCGGCCATCGAACGTCGGGCGGCGACGCTGCCCGGACGGCGGTCGGTGAAGAAGGAATACCAGGCGGCCTGGCTTCTCCGCGCGATCACCATGATCGACCTGACCACGCTGGCGGGGGACGACACTCCGGGACGCGTCCGCCGGCTTTGCGCCAAGGCCGCAAACCCGGTGCGGGCCGACCTTCTCGACGCCCTCAAGATGCCGCCCGTCACCACCGGGGCCGTCTGCGTCTATCACGACATGGTCGAAACCGCAGTCGAGGCGCTTCAGGGCACCGGCATCCCCGTCGCCGCCGTGTCCACCGGCTTTCCTGCCGGACTCTCGCCCTTCCATCTGCGGGTGGCCGAGATCGAGGAAAGCGTGAAGGCCGGCGCGAAGGAGATCGACATCGTCATCTCGCGCCGCCACGTCCTGACCGGCGACTGGCAGGCGCTCTACGACGAGATGCGGACGTTCCGCGCGGCCTGCGGCGAGGCGCACGTCAAGGCGATTCTCGCCACAGGCGAGCTCGGCACGCTCAGGAACGTCGCGCGGGCAAGCTGGGTCTGCATGATGGGCGGCGCCGACTTCATCAAGACCTCGACCGGGAAGGAAGGCGTCAACGCCACCCTCCCCGTCAGCCTCGTGATGACGCGCGCCATCCGCGCCTACCACGAGTTGACCGGCCACCGCATCGGCTACAAGCCCGCCGGCGGCATCTCCAAGGCCAAGGATGCGCTGGTGTACCTCTCGCTGATGAAGGACGAGCTGGGAGACCGCTGGCTGCGCCCCGACCTCTTCCGCTTCGGCGCCTCGTCGCTTCTGGGCGACATCGAGCGGCAGCTTGAGCACTTCGTGACGGGCCGCTATTCGGCGGGATACCGGCACGCGATTGGATAGAACATGAACGTCCGCGACATATTCGAGACCATGGACTACGGCCCCGCGCCCGAGGACGCCTCCGAGGCGATGGCCTGGATCGAGCGGCACGGGGGGGTTTTCGGTCATTTCATCGGCGGCGACTGGACGAAGCCCGCCTCGACCTTCGCCTCGAAGAACCCCGCGACCGGAAAGCTTCTCGCCAAGATCAGCCAGGCCAGACCCAGGGATGTGGACGCCGCCGTCAAGGCCGCCCGCGCCGCTCAACCAGCGTGGGCCCGCGACGCCAAGGCCCGCGCCTGCGCGCTCTATGCCCTGGCCCGGATGGTGCAGAAGCACTCGCGCCTCTTCGCCACCCTCGAGACGCTCGACAACGGAAAACCCATCCGCGAAAGCCGCGACATCGACATCCCGTTGGTCGCCCGGCACTTCTACTATCACGCCGGCATGGCGCAGCTCATGGACGACGAGCTGCCCGACCGGCAGGCGCTAGGCGTCGCGGGCCAGATCGTGCCGTGGAACTTTCCGCTTCTGATGCTCGCCTGGAAGGTCGCGCCCGCGCTTGCAATGGGCAACACGGTCGTCTTGAAGCCTGCCGAATACACGTCTCTCACCGCGCTCCTCTTCGCCGACCTCGCGCGCGAGGCCGGGCTGCCGAAAGGCGTTCTCAACATCGTCACCGGCGACGGCAATGTGGGCGCGCTGATTACCGAACACGAAGGCATCGACAAGATCGCCTTCACCGGCTCGACCGAAGTCGGGCGCATCATTCGGCGCGCCACCGCCGGGTCGGGGAAGTCGCTGACGCTCGAGCTGGGCGGCAAGTCGCCCTACATCGTGTTCGACGACGCCGACCAGGATTCCGCCATCGAAGGCCTCGTCGACGCCATCTGGTTCAACCAGGGGCAGGTCTGCTGCGCCGGGTCGCGCCTTCTGATCCAGGAGGGCATCGCCGAGGACTTCACCCGCCGCCTCAAGGCGCGGATGGACAAGCTGCGCGTCGGCGATCCCTTGGACAAGTGCATAGACGTCGGCGCGGTCGTGGACCCGGTGCAGCTTCAGACCATCGAAGGTCTGGTGAAAGGCTCTGGGGGCGAGGTCTATCACGCCGCCTGCGAGATGCCAAAAGGCGGGTCCTTCTATCCGCCCACGCTCATCACCGGCCTTTCGACCGCCGACCCGCTGATGCAGGAGGAGATCTTCGGTCCGGTCCTCGTGTCGACCACCTTCCGCACCCCTGCGGAGGCGGTGGAGCTGGCGAACAACACCCGCTACGGCCTTGCCGCGACGCTCTGGACCGAGAACGTGAACCTCGCCCTCGACATTGCGCCGAAGCTTGCGGCGGGCGTCGTCTGGGTGAACGCGACGAACCTCTTCGACGCCGCCGCCGGCTTCGGAGGAGTGCGCGAATCCGGCTTCGGGCGCGAGGGCGGGTGGGAAGGCCTGCTCGCCTACACCAAGCCGAAGGCCACGGCGAGAAAGCTCCCCGCCCGCAGCGCCCCGCCATCGGAAACGACACCCGCCGACGACGCCATCGACCGCACCGCCAAGCTCTACATCGGCGGCAAGCAGACGCGCCCCGACGGCGGCTATTCCCGCGCCGTCCTGTCGCCCAAGGGTAAGGTCGTGGGCCATGTCGGCCTCGCCAACCGCAAGGACCTGCGCAACGCCGCCGAGGCAATGAACGCCGCGGCGTCATGGTCGAAGACGACCGGACACCTCCGCGCGCAGATCCTCTACTACATGGCCGAGAACCTGTCCGCCCGAACTGTCGAGTTCGCCGCCCGTATCGACGCCATGACCGGCAGGCGCGGCGGCAAGGCCGAAGTGGACGCCTCCATCGACCGCCTCTTCACCTGGGCCGCCTGGGCCGACAAGTTCGACGGCCGCGCCAAGGGCGTCCCGATTCGCGGCGTGGCGCTCGCCATGAACGAGCCCGTCGGCAAGATCGCGGCCTTCGCGCCCGACGACGCGCCGCTCCTCGGCCTCGTGTCGCTCGTCGGTCCCGCGATGGCGATGGGAAACCGGATCACCGTCATGGCCTCCGAACCGCATCCCCTGTCAGCGACCGACTTCTACCAGGTGCTGGACACCTCGGACGTCCCCGGCGGCGTGGTGAACATCCTGACAGGACCCCACGCCGAACTCGCCCCGCAAGCGGCGGGCCACATGGACATCGACGCGGTCTGGAGCTTTTCGACCGCCGACCTCTCGGCCATGATCGAGCGGGAGTCCGCAACGAACCTCAAGCGCACCTGGGTGAACCACGGACGCGCGCACGACTGGTCCGACGCGGCCGCCCATACCTTCCTCGCGGCGGCCACCGAGGTGAAGACGATCTGGATTCCCTACGGCGAATAGGTGTCCGCCCGCGTCATCGGCCCTACGTCTCCTCCCATGCAAACACTGACACGGGAGACACCCATGATCCGCCTGGCAATCGCCACCAGCCTTCTCGCCGCGCCTGCCTTCGCCGAGGAGGTGAGCTATGACGTCGACGGCGTCGCCCACACCGGCTACTTCGCGGCCGCCGAAAATCCGCAGGGCCTCGTCGTGATCGTCCACGACTGGGACGGCCTCGACGACTACGAGAAGGGCCGCGCCGACGAACTGGCCGGCATGGGCTACGACGCCTTCGCGGTCGACATGTACGGCGAGGACACGCCCACCGGAACCATGGAGCAGAACCGGGCCGCCTCGGGCGAACTGGGCCAGGACCGCGAGAAGATGCGCGCCCTGATCGCCGCCGGACTGGAGCAGGCCAAGGGCCAGTCCTCGGCCGAGAACCTCGTGGTGATGGGCTACTGCTTCGGCGGCGGCGTCACGCTGGAAATGGCGCGGTCCGACATGGCGGACGAGGCGGCGGGCTTCGCCACCTTCCACGGCTCGCTCGAGACCCCGGACGGCCAGAGCTTTGACGGCGAAGAAGCGCCGATCCTCATCATGCATGGCGGTGCCGACACCGCTGTGCCCCTTTCCGCGCTAACCGCGCTCACCTCCGAACTCGAGGAAGCGGGCAACACCTACACCGCCGAGGTCTACTCGGGCGCGCCTCACGCCTTCACCGTCAAGGGCTCGGACCGCTATCAGGAACGCGCGGACATGGAGAGCTGGGAGGCCTTCACCGACTTCCTCGGCGAAACCTTGGGAAGCTGAGGCCGGACAGCAAAACGCCCCCGGAGCGTCCGGGGGCGCAACGGCGTCACGTCAGGCCGATCACTCGGCGGCGTGCGCCTCGACGGCCTTCGCCTCGACGGTCTCGCCCTTGGCGATCTCGATCCGGCGCGGCTTCAGCGCTTCGGGCACTTCGCGCTTGAGGTCGATGTGCAGCATGCCGTTGACGTGGCTCGCGCCCGTCACGCGGACATGGTCGGCCAGCGCGAAGCGGCGCTCGAAGGCGCGGTTCGCGATGCCGCGGTGAAGGTAGGTCGTCCCTTCCTCCTCGGCACTTTTTCGGGCCGAGACGATCAGGGCGCTTTCGCGCACCTCGACCGCCAGCTCGTCCTCGGCGAAACCGGCAACGGCAATCGAGATGCGCCATGCATCGTCGGCGGTCTTCTCGATGTTGTAGGGGGGGTAGGACGGAGCCGACTGGGTGTCGGTCAGGATACGGTCCATCATGTCGGCAATCTGGTCGAAGCCGACGGTGGCACGATAGAGCGGTGCAAGGTCAAATCTACGCATGAGGGTCATCCTCCTTGGAGCGATACCTATGGACCCTCCCGACGGGGCAGGGTCCGGTTCATCTGGTCTGCGCCGGACCCGTTCATCGGCCTCCGGCACAGGCGAGATAGGAAGCGCCGCGCGGGCGTTCAAGGGCGGTCACGGCCGAGGATGTCGAGGATCGGTGGCAGCCTGAGACGCACATCCGACGCCTGCGCGACGGGCTGATCGAGGATGCGCCCCCGGCTCGAGATCACCGCGACGATCTCCAGCCCCTCGTCCGTCACCCGCAGAACCGGCGAGCCGCTTTCGCCGCCCTGCACGCGGCAGCCAAGGGTGACGAGGCCCGGGATGCCGTCGAGTGTCGGGCAGGGACGCTGACGCGGGCGGGAACCCTCGCGCCAGCTGTAGAGGTGCAGCGTTTCGCCCACGCGTGCGTCGTCGCCGGTGGTGAAGGGGACAGCGCGGTCGCCCGGCACGGGCGTCTCGAGCACCGCGACGGCAAGGTCGAACCGCAGACGCCATTCGACGCGCGGGCTCTCGCGGTCGTAGAGAGGATGCCGGACGACGCGCGCCACGGGATAGGTGCCGGGTCGCCCGTCGCCGGGACGAAAGACGATCCCGTCGGGTGTTTCTCCCCGCCCGCCGCAATGAGCGGCCGTCACCACGAGATCGGGCGCGATCAGCGCCGCCGTGCAGCCGCCGCCGGTGTTGGTGTTCTCGATCCGGCCGACGCCCGAGGCTGCGTCCGCCGAGAGGGCCGGCCCAGTCAGCCCGCACGCAACGGCCGCCGCGCTCAAGGCAAGCCGGGCCCTAGGGCCGCAGAAACTTCGCACCACCGCTTCCACTGTTGAGAAGGCTTGTGCCCGTGGTCGGCGTCCGCTGCGTCGCAGGCACCCGGCGCGCCGCGATGCCGTCGCCGTTGCGCAGCATCGCCATCATCTCGGACAGCGGCGCTTCGAGGTTGGTGCCGACGGACACGCGCCGCCCGTTCACCTCGGCCTTGGCCGAGATCACCGACACGATGCGCGGCACCCCGTCGACCTCGGCGAAGACCGGCGCCCCGCTCGACCCGAAATCGACGTCGCAGGACAGGATCAGCGAGCCGCTGCGCCGGGCCAGGACATGGCACACTTCCTGCAACGACGGCGACTCCGCCCGGTCGTGCGCATAGGAGACGACGCCCACGCTGGCGCCCTTGCGGGGCCGCCCGGCGGTCTGGAAGGGCTGGATGTTCGCAAGCCGGATCTCGGAATCGAGTTCGAGGAGGGCGAGGTCGTTCGAGACCTCGAGGTCCTCGCCGGTCGTCCCCGTGTAGACATAGCCTGGATGGACAATGGCCCGCCTGACCCGCCGTGTCGCCGAGGCGTGTCCGTTGCGCCATCCGGCGTTGAACCGGATCACCGAGGGATCGACAGCCGTGCCTTCCGCGTCGAAGAGGCAATGTCCGGCGGTAAGAACCAGGTTGGGCGCGATCAGCGCGCCAGTGCACATCCCACCCCAGCCGATGTCCAGCCGACCGACGGCTTCCCAGCCGCGCGCCTCGTAGGCCGTCAAAAGCCGCGTGAGCTGGCTCGTGCCCTCTCCCTCGGCCTGCGCTCCACCGACGCCGATTGCGACCAAGGCTGCCGCGAGCAGAATCCGCATGTCCGTCCCCTTCAGGTGCAGGGTATCCTAGACAGGCGTTGAGGCAAGATTGTGTCTCATGTGGCGCGGCGCCAGCGCGCGGGGACGCGGCCCGCCCGTCGCCCAGTCCAGCAGTTCGACCGTATGGACCACGGGAATGCCGGTGCCCGATCCGATCTGCATCATGCAGCCGATGTTGCCCGCCGCGATGAGATCGGGCGTCTTGGCTTCCAGCGTCCGGACCTTTCGCGCCTTCAGCATCTCCGAGATTTCCGGCTGGAGCAGGTTGTACGTCCCGGCCGATCCGCAGCACAGGTGGCTGTCCGCAGGCTCCACCACCTCGAATCCGGCGGTCTTCAGCAGGTCCTTCGGATAGGTCTTGATCTTCTGCCCGTGCTGCAGCGAGCAGGCGGCGTGATAGGCGACCCGGATGGGACCCCTGCCCTCGGCCTCTTCGGGCGCGGTGGCATCGATCCCCGCCAGGTCCATCTTCGCCCGGTTCGCCGAATGGCTCTCGACCGTCGGCAAAAGGCGCACCAGAAGTTCGGACACATCGACCGCCAGGCCCGCGACCGTCGCGGCGTCCTCTGCCAGCGCGTCGGTGCGGAACATGTGACCGTAGTCCTTGACCGTCGTGCCGCACCCGCTCGTGTTGATGACGATGGCGTCCAGCCCCTCATCCCGGACCTCGGCCATGAAGGCGCGGATGTTGCGCGCGGCGAAAGCGTGGCTTTCCGCCTCCTTCCCCATGTGATGCGTCAGCGCGCCGCAGCAGCCCATCCCATCCGGCACGACGATCTCGCACCCCAGCCGCCGCAGGAGCCGGATCGTCGCGTCGTTGATGTCCGTGTTCAGCGCCTTCTGCGCGCAGCCGGTCATCAGCGCGACCCGCATCCGTCGCTCGCCACGGGCGGCAAAGGTCTGGGGATCGTCGTTGCGGCTGACAGACGGAATCCGCTCTGGCGCCATGCGCAGCATCGCCCTCAGCCTTGCGTCCGGCAGAAGCCCGCCAAAGGGCCGCGCGATCTTCGCCCCGAGCAGCGCCAGCCGGAACCGCCGCGGGTGCGGGATGATCCGCGCCAGCGTCCAGCGCAGAAGCCGGTCCATCGGCGGCCGGCGATAGGTTCGCTCGATGTAGGCGCGCGCATGATCGACGAGATGCATGTAATGCACGCCCGACGGGCAGGTGGTCATGCAGGCCAGGCACGATAGGCAGCGGTCGATGTGCTTCACCGTCTGCGCATCGGCGGGACGGTCGTTCTCGAGCATGTCCTTGATGAGGTAGATGCGCCCGCGGGGGCTGTCGAGTTCGTCGCCGAGAACCTGGTAGGTCGGGCAGGTCGCGGTGCAGAACCCGCAATGCACGCAGGCGCGCAGGATCTCGTTCGACCGGGCGATGCCGGGATCCTGAAGCTGCGCCTCGGTGAAGGTCGTCTGCATCAGCCCATCACTCCCGGATTCAGGATGCCGCGCGGATCGAACTCGGCCCGCAGCCTCTTGGCCAGCGCCGCAAGCGGCGCCGCCTCAGGATGCATCCGTGGGCCGTGCCCCTCGCCCCGCACAAGCGTCGCGTGCCCGTCGAACGCCCCGAGCGTCCGGCGCAGATCCGTGCCCTCGGACACCAGCGCCCAGATCAGCCCGCCACCCCAGTCGACCAGCACCTTCGCGCCGCCCGGCAGTCCCTTGACCAGCCGAGGAGCCTCCGAGGCCTTGGCCGAGATCCGCCAGACATCACCCGGCGCGCCTGCCAGAGCCTCCGCGTCCCGGATGCCGCGCCACAGTGCGGCACTCTTCTCGCCTCGCAGGATCCGCGCCTCGACCTTCGGAAACAGACCCGCGACCCGACCCTCGCGATAGGCGACCGACGCCGCCATCCCCTCGATCCGCAGGAAGACGTCGCCCCCGGTCCACGCTGCCCCGCTGACCGAGAAGGGCGAGGCCAGCGCCGCCGCCATGGCGCTCGCCGCGTCGGCGATCTCCAATCCGCCCAGCACCACCGTCGCCTGCGTCTCGGGACGCGGAAGAACCTTCAGGCTCACCTCTGTGAGGACACCCAGGGTGCCGCGGGCGCCGCACATCAGCCGCGCAAGGTCATAGCCCGTGACGTTCTTCATCACGCGGCCGCCGTTCTTCACGACCGTCCCCCGGCCATCGACGAAGCGCACACCCAGAAGCACGTCGCGCGCCGCCCCTGCCTGCACCCGGCGCGGACCCGAGACGTTGGCCGCAACCACGCCGCCGATGGTCGGTTCGCCTTTCGTCCCGAGAAGCGGGCGGTGGTCCATCGGCTCGAAGGCCAGCATCTGGTTCTCCGCCGCCAGCGCCGCTTCGATCTCGGTGACCGGCGTTCCTGACCGCGCCACCAGGGTCAAAGCACCCGGCTCATAAAGCGTGATCCCGGAAAGCCCGGCGACGCTCAGCGCGTCGCCGTCGCCCGCCATCCCGCGCGTGCCGCCTCCGCGCACGGACAGGGGCCCGGACGCCGACGCCACCGCCTCCGCCAACTCGCCTTCGTTCGACGGTCTCAACATGCGCGCTTCATCTTGCCGAAAATACGCATCACGCGGCCAGCCCCAGGCGCTCCCGGCGGGACGCCGAGACCAACAGAGGAAAGACCTTCGCCGGGTTCAGAAGCCACGCCGGGTCGAAGACGTCCTTCACGCGCATCTGCGCCTCGAGGTCGGCCGGAGCGAACTGCACATCCATCAGGTCGCGCTTCTCGACGCCCACGCCATGCTCGCCGGTCAGGCAACCGCCCACCTCCACGCACAGCTTCAGGATCTCGGCTCCAAGCTCCTCGCAGGTCTCGAGGTCGCCGGGCTTGTTGGCATCGAACAGGATCAGCGGATGCATGTTGCCGTCGCCCGCGTGAAACACGTTCGCGACGTCGAGTCCGAACTCCTTCGACAACTCGCCGATGCGCTTCAGGACGAAAGGCAATTCGCTGACGGGGATCGTCCCGTCGAGGCACATGTAGTCGCCCATCTGCCCCATCGCCCCGAAAGCCGACTTGCGGCCCAGCCAGATGCGCGCCGCCTCGTCGGCGTCCTTCGCCTCGCGGAACTCGACCGGGTCGTGGCGCTCGGCGATCCTGCGGATGACGGCAAGCTGCGCGTCGATCTCCTCGGGCGAGCCTTCGACCTCGACGATCAGAAGAGCCTCGCAGTCGGGATATCCCGCCTTGCAGTAATCCTCGGTGGCGCGGATGCAGGGCCGGTCCATGAACTCGATCGCGACAGGCAGGACCCCGGCGCGGATGATATCCGACACGCAGGCGCCGGCGACCTCGTCCGAGCGGTAGCCGATCAGCACGGGCCGCACGCCTTCGGGTTTGGGCACCAGCCGCAGCACTGCCTCGGTCACGATGCCCAGTTGCCCCTCCGAGCCGCAGATCACCGCCAGCCAGTCATAGCCGCCCGCATCCATGTGCGCGCCGCCGATTTCGATCACCGTGCCGTCCATCAGGACCAGCGTCACGCCCAGCAGGTTGTTCGTCGTCACACCGTACTTCAGGCAGTGCGCCCCGCCCGAATTCATCCCGATGTTGCCCGCGA
The DNA here is from genome assembly GCF_003970735.1 of Silicimonas algicola. GTDB lineage: Bacteria > Pseudomonadota > Alphaproteobacteria > Rhodobacterales > Rhodobacteraceae > Silicimonas > Silicimonas algicola. The sequence goes on along the minus strand of NZ_CP034588.1, from coordinate 6,335 downwards.
TGGCGCAGGCAAGCTGCGACGATGGGTCGGGAGCATAGAAGAAACCGTCCGCTTCGACCGCGCCTGTGACGCTCAGGTTCGTCCGGCCGGTCTGCACGCGGATGGTTCGGTTCTCGTAGTCCGTCTCGATGACCTCGTTCATGCGCGCCACGCCGATCACGACGCTGTCGGCCGTCGGCAAAGCGCCTCCGGCCAGCGAGGTGCCGGATCCGCGCGGCACGACCGGAACGCCTTCGTCGTGGCAGATGCGCAGGACGGCTGCGACCTCTTCGGTCGATGACGGCAGGACCACGGCCAGCGGCGGGCAGCGATAGGCGGTCAGCCCGTCGCACTCATAGGCGCGGGTCTCGGCCTCGTCGTGGATCACGGCGTCCTTCGACAGCACGGACGACAGGCGCGCGACGATGCGGGCCTTGCGGGACAGGACACCGGCGTCGGGAAGAGGCATCTGCATCGCGTATCCTCCAAATTGGTCAGGAGATATAACCAATCCTGCCCATAGGCAACTCAGGTCAACGGTATCACGAGACCGACGGCAATCAGAAGGATTCCTGCCGTCACGTTCGTCCGCCTCAGAGCACGGGGTGACGTGAGCAGTCGCCGCGCCCTGTCGATGAACACCGACAGGATCAGGTTGCCGACAAGCGGCACGATCATCGACAAGGTGCAGATGACCGCGATGTCGCCCCAGGTCAGCCGCGTCAGGTCGAAGAAGCCCGGCAGGACGCCCATGTAGAACAGGATCGCCTTCGGGTTCCCCAGGATCACGGCCACGCCCGCCATGAACCCTGCCAGGGCGCCCGGCCGCGTCAGGCGGCTGTCCGAGGCGATGGTGCGGTTGCGGTGCCGGATCAGCAGCGCCCCCATGACGAGGAATGTCAGGCAGGCGATCCAGCGCAGGACGGTCATGAAACCTGCGAAGGCCCCCACGATCCACGACACGCCCAGGATCGCCAGAAGCGGCCACAGCACATCGCCCACCACGACGCCCAGGGCCAGCGGCCAGGCCGCGTGAAATCCCCCCGACATGGCGCGCGCGGTCAGCGCGACCCAGACGGGACCCGGCGTCAGGAACAGGATGAAAAGCGCACCGGCATAAAGCGCGGCATCGGTCGGCGTGATGGTCATGCCCCGCTTTCGATCATCCCCGCGATGGCGTCAATCGTCCTCCAGTTCCGGGCCGTCACCGGGACCTTCAGAAGCCGCTCGACACGCGCCACGAAGCGCGACCGCCCGATGCCGTCGGGTGCGTGAAGGTAAAGTGCCCTCTCGGTCAGCCTCACCGACTCCGTCTCGCCCGCAGCGGTGGCAAGATCGGCTTCCGGGGCGGGGGAGGGCTCCGACAGGAAGAAGACGTGCAGGCTCTTGGGATCGTCCGCGGCTTCGGGAAACGGGTTGGCGTCACGGATATAAAGGAACACGTCAGCCGGAATCAGCAGAAGCTCCGGCCTGAATCCCGCCCGCGTCTCGATCTGGTGGAGGATCTCCGTCGCCTCGGCCGTACCGCGGAACACCGCATTGCCGCTCTGGATATAGGTTCGTGGCTCTTCCGCGCCCGCCGCCTCCAGCGCCTCGCGCAGCACGGCCATCGGCAGCCGCCCCGCACCGCCGACGTTGACGGCGCGCAAAAGGGCAACAGTGGTCACGCTTCGTCTGGGATCGTCACCCTGCCGGTGTCCGACACCTCCCAGAACGGGTTGTGCGCCACTTCCCAGACGTGCCCGTCGGGATCGGCGTAATAGCCCGAATACCCACCCCAGAACACCTCTTCCGGCCGCTTCAGCACGGTCGCTCCGGCCGCAATGGCGGCCTCGAACGCGGCGTCCGTGCTCTCGCGATCCGGATAGTTCTGCGCCAGCGTCGCTGCCCCGAACCCAAGCTCCGCGCCCTTCCGCCCCTGATCCTCGGCAAGGTCCGACAGGCCGAAGAGAGCGACAACCAACCCATCCATCCGGTAGAATGCGACCGAGGGCGGCGACTGCACCGGAACCCAACCGAGCGCGGCATAGAACGACTTCGCCTTCTCCAAATCCCGCACCCCTAGGGTGACGAGGCTGACGCGCTGACGGGTCATGGCGACCTCCACATGTTCGGTTTTTGTTCCACCCGACTTTCGCCCGATTCGTCGCTCACGGCAACATGCTGCGCCCGGTCGCCCAGATCCTCGAACAGCTCCGGCCCGGTTCCCGTCAGCCAGGCCTGCGCGCCAAGCGCGCAAATCTCGTCGTAGAGCGCCGCCCGACGCCCCGCGTCCAGATGCGCCGCCACCTCGTCGAGCAGGATCAGCGGCGGCGTTCCCGTGTCCTCGGCCAGCGCACGCGCATTGGCCAGCACCAGCGAGATCAGAAGCGCCTTCTGCTCGCCCGTCGAACACTGTGCGGCCGCGACACCCTTGTCGATATAGACCGCCGCCAGATCGACCCGGTGCGGCCCGATCAGCGTCCGCCCCGCCCGAAGATCCGCCGCCCGGCCCGCCTCCAGCGCCGCAGCCAGCGCCGCCTCATCGAACGGCAACTCGCTCTCGGGATGGACCAGTTCCAGCGCGGCCGCGGGAAACGCCGTCCGCGCGCCGTCCTGGGCCTGCGCCAGCCGCGCCAGCGCCGCGTGACGGTTCAGCGTGATCGCCGCGCCCGCCTCGGCCATCTGCCGCTCCAGCGCCGTGTACCAGTGCGCATCCCGCACCATGTCCTTCAGAAGCCGGTTCCGCTCGCGCATGGCCTTCTCATAGGTCAGGACCGCCTGCGCGTGCGACGGCATGAAGCTCATCGCGATCCGGTCGAGGAATCGCCGCCGCCCGTCCGCACCCTCGATCCAAAGCCGGTCCATGGCGGGGATCAGCCACACGATGCGCGCCACCTCGGCCAGGGCCACCTGCGGCTGCGCCTTCCCGTCGATCCGCACCTGCCGGGTCTGCTCGGGCTGGGCCTCGGTCTCGACCTCGTGGACGATTTTCGGCGCCTGCACCACCGCCGTCACCTTCCAGCCCAAAGCCTCGGGCCGGCGGATCAGCTCGTCCGCCCCGGCGCGACGCAGCCCCCGTCCGGGAGACAGCAGGGACACGCCTTCGAGGATGTTGGTCTTGCCCGCGCCGTTCGGCCCGAACAGCGCCACGGGTCGCGCGTCGGCCTCGATCCGGGTCCGCCGGTGCGACCGGAAATGCGAAAGGATCAGATCGGTGACAGCCGTTGCCGTCACACCCGCATCGGCATGACGACGTAGACCGCCGTCTCGTCGTTGCCTTCACGCATGAGGGTCGGGTCTCCGGCCGAGTTGAACAGGAAAACGGCGTTCTCGCGGTCGACCTGGCTTGCGATCTCCAGAAGGTACTTCGCGTTGAAGCCGATCTCGAGCGGCTCGTCGGCATAGGCCACCGCCAGTTCTTCCTCGGCCGCGCCGCTGTCGGGTGCATTGACCGAAAGGACCAGCCGGTCCTCGTCGAGCGCCAGCTTCACCGCGCGCGACCTTTCCGAGCTCACGGTCGCCACACGGTCGACGGCCTGTGCGAAGTCCGCGGCGTCGACTTCAAGCCGCTTGGTGTTGCCCACCGGGATGACCCGGCTGTAGTCGGGGAAGGTCCCGTCGATGACCTTCGACGTCAGCGTGATGCCGGGCGTCGCGAAGCGCACCTTGGTCTCGCTGACGGACACGGCGATCGTCGCGTCGTCGTCGTCCAGAAGCTTGCGCAACTCGCCCACCGTCTTACGCGGAACGATGACGCCGGGCATGTTGCCCGCATTTTCGGGAAGCTCGGCGTCGATCCGCGCCAGGCGGTGCCCGTCCGTCGCCACGCAGCGCAGCACCTGTCGGCCATCGAAGTCGGCGACATGCATGTAGACGCCGTTCAGGTAGTACCGCGTCTCTTCCGTCGAGATGGCGAACTTCGACTTGTCGAACAGGCGCCGCAGCACCTTCGCCGGCGCCGCGAAATTGGCCTCGTACTCCGAGGACGCCATGACCGGGAAATCCTCACGCGGAAGCGTGGCCAGCGAGAAGTTGGACCGCCCGGCCTCGACCGACAGCCGCGCCGAAGCGGTGTCGCCGATGATGGTGACAAGCGCGCCGTCCGGCAGCTTGCGGACGATCTCGTGGAAGGTGACGGCATTGACCGTGGTCGATCCGGCGCGCACGACCTTCGCAGGGGCCTGGTCGACGACCTCGATGTCCAGATCCGTCGCGCGGAAGCTGACGCTGTCGCCCTCTGCCTCGATCAGGACGTTGGCGAGAATGGGAATGGTGTTCCGACGCTCGACAACCGACTGCGCCTGGGCGACCGCCTTCAGGAGAGCCGCGCGCTCGATCGAGAATTCCATGTCACGCTCCGTCCAAGGATTGGACGGTCAAAGTATCCGTTTCGCAAACGGGTGCAATTGTTTTCCGGGATTTCCACTGGATAGACGATGCCCTGCGCGATCTCGAGGCATTGCACGACGCGCGCCACTCGGCATTACCGGCATCGGGACGGCCGAGGCACGCGGCTGGGCGATCCCCGCCGCGACCGACATTGCCTTCGCGCTCGGCGTCCTCAGCCTGTTCGGCAACAAGGTCCCGCCCCTGCTGAAGACGTTTCTCCTCACGCTCGCGGTCGTGGACGACCTCGCGGCGATCATCATCATCGCGCTCTTCTACACCGCCAGCCTGTCCATCCCGGCTCTGATGACCGCGGCTGGCGGCTTGATCCTTCTCGTCGCGATGAGCCTTCCGGCGTGCGCAACATCGTGGCCTACGTCCTGGTAGGGACGATCCTCTGGCTGGCGGTGCTGAAATCCGGCGTCCATGCCACTCTCGCAGGGGTAGCGGTCGGCTTCGCGAGACCCAAGGGGCGCAGAACCTCGTCCGGATCGGCGTCATCATGGGCTCGATTGCCTCGGGTCTTTTGGGAGCGGCCGTCCTCTCCACCCTCGGCGCCCGGCACCGACGCGATACCGACGTGATACCGAAGGCCCGGCGACCTCTCGGGCGCCGGGTTCTCACGCCTCGAGAGACCGCCGCAAAAGTTCCAGATCATCGGCGATCTGGCTGTCCTTGTGCATCAGGTCTTCTATCCTCCGCACGCCGTGCATGACGGTGGTGTGGTCCCGACCCCCGAACCGCCGCCCGATCTCGGGCAGCGACCTCGTGGTCAGCTGCTTGGCCAGGTACATCGCGATCTGACGCGGCCTCGCGAAGGTCCGCACACGCTTCGGCCCGATCAGGTCGGACAGGCGTATGTTGAAGTGATCGCTCACTTTTCTCTGGATTTCCTCGACCGTGATCTTGCGATCCGACGCGCGGAGCACATCGGCCAGACAGTCCTGCGTCAGCTCCATCGAGACCTCGCGCCCCACCAGCGACGCAAAGGCGAAGAGCCGCATCAGCGCCCCTTCCAGCACCCGGACGTTGGTCGAAATACGATGCGCCAGGAACTCCAGCACCCCGTCCTGGATCTTAAGCCCCGGAAACTGCGTCGAAAGCTGGTCGACCTTCTGCTGAAGGATCCCCAGCCGAAGCTCGTAGTTGGTCGGATGAAGGTCGACGACCAGCCCCGACTGCATCCGGCTGACGATCCGGTCCTCGATCCCGTTGATCTCGGTCGGAGCACGGTCGGACGAGATGATGATCTGCTTGCTCTGGTCGACCAGGGCGTTGAACGTATGGAAGAATTCTTCCTGCGTCGCGTCCTTCCCGGCGATGAACTGGACGTCGTCCACCATCAGCACATCGACCGACCGGAAGAGTTGTTTGAACGCGATCATGTCCTTGTCGCGCAGCGCCTGCACGAAGCGGTACATGAACTGCTCTGCCGACAGATAGACCACCCGAAGGTCGGGAGAGCGCTTGCGAAGCTCCCATGCAATCGCATGCATCAGGTGCGTCTTGCCGAGGCCGACGCCACCGTAAAGAAACAAGGGGTTGAAGGTCACCGTCCCGCCTTCCGCCACCCGTCGGGCTGCCGCGTGGGCAAGCTCGTTCGGCTTGCCGACGACGAAGGTGTCGAAGGTGAAACGGCTGTCCAGCGGAGCGCCTGGAAGGTCGCTGTCCACGGCAGCGTCCGAGGCGACGCTGCGGCTTTTCCGGACCTCTGTCCTGGGCCGGTCGCGCTCGGACGTCCGAGCGACCAAAGGCACCATGAACTCCACCCGCGACACCGGAACCCCGGCCTTCGTGATTTCGTGCACGATCTGGTCGCCGAAGTTCCGCGAGACCCAGTTGCCCATGAAGGTCGTCGGCACCATGAAGGTCGCGACACCGCCTTCGAGGGCAGCGAATTCAAGCGGCTCAATCCAGTTGGCGTAGTTATTCTTCCCTACCGTCGCCCTAAGCTTTTCGCGAATCTGTCCCCAAAGATCTTTTGTCAT